>NZ_LJPA01000018.1:36662-75590 GCF_001414035.1 Frankia sp. ACN1ag
GTGCCGCGCTCACTTATCACCAGCTCGGAATGCTGGCGCGGGAGGAGCGGCGGCTAGAGGAGGCTGAGGCCCATTACCGCCACGCCCTCACCTGTGCCGGGAAGGCCGGCGACGCAGGTCTTGCGTCATTGTCAGCTACTGGATTGGGAAGAATTCTCATCGAGGTCGGGCGACAAGTCGATGCGATCGGCGTGCTTGTTTACGCAGCCGCGAGCTGGCATGAGATAACCGGAGTATGGCCGTCCGAAGGTCTTTCCTGGCTGAAGCGCATTGGCCGCCAGATCGCCAGCGATGAGTACGAAACGGCATTCCGCGCCCACGCCCCGGCTGAGCTCGCGCAGGCACTCAGAGCGGAGATCGACCGGGTCGAGGAGCCCGGCAACGAGGCATAACGCCCATAGTCAGGGCGCCTTCGCCGTCTGCAGCCACGGTCAGCGAGGCCGAAAAGTGATCAAGGTGGTGACGTCGGGCCGACGTGGTGAGCGTCGGACCCGGCGTGCGGCCTGGTGCAGGGCGGTGGAGGTGGGATTTGAACCCACGGAGGGGTTGCCCCCTCACACGCTTTCGAGGCGTGCGCCCTCGGCCACTAGGCGACTCCACCGTAGGCGAGCTTACCGGACGTCCTGACGGTCCGGTTCGCGGGGGTCGTCAGGCCGGTCCCAGGGACTCGTCGCCGCCGGCCGGGCGTCGGCGTGCGGTTCCGCGGAACCGCACGCCGCGGGGGCGACGGCTCGTGCGTCAGCGGCGGATGCGTGGGAGAGCGGCTACCTGGTTCTTCCATAGGGTTCGGCGTCCGATTTATCCCTATGGAAGAGACAGGGGGCGCCGCTCCCATGCACACTGCCGACGGGCCGACGGGCCGACGGGCCGACGGGCTAACGGGTGGGTGGGNGGCGGCGGGCGGCGAAGAAGTCGGCGAGCAGGGTGGCGCACTCGGCGGCGCGGACGCCGGAGATGACCTCGGGGCGGTGGTTGAGGCGGCGGTCGCGCACGACGTCCCACAGCGAGCCGACCGCGCCGGCCTTGTCGTCGACGGCGCCGTAGACGAGCCGGTCCACCCGGGCGAGCACCAGGGCGCCCGCGCACATCGTGCACGGCTCCAGGGTGACCACGAGGGTGGCGCCGGACAGCCGCCAGGAGCCGGCCCGGGCCGCCGCCGCCCGCAGGGCGATCACCTCGGCGTGGGCGGTCGGGTCGCCGTCGCGCTCGCGGGCGTTGCGGCCCTCCCCGAGCACCGTGCCGTCCGAGGCGATCACGACCGCGCCGACCGGGACGTCGCCGTGTTCCGGCGCCAGCCTCGCCTGGGCCAGCGCGAGGCCCATCGCCGCCGTGTGGTCGGGCGGCCCGCCCGCCGGGCCGTGGCCGTTCGCGGCGCCGTGACCAGTGGCTGTGCTGTGGTTGCGTCCGCCGGGTGGGGCGGGATCAGCCACGGGCGTCGTCGAGGATCTCTCCGGCGCCGGCCCGCTCGCTCAGGGCGCTGATCAGATCGGCGGGCAGCATGCCCTCCTCGCCGATCAGTTCCAGCAGCGCCTCCTCGGAGGTGCCCAGGTCGACGAGCAGGTCGAGGTCACCGACCGGGGCCGCCTGGGTCAGCGCGGAGGTGTCGTCGTCCTCGTCGTCCTCCGTGGCCAGGCCCGCCATCGACGGCAGGGCGTCGGCGAACAGGCGCTCGGCGAGCTCGGAGGTGATCAGGACCCGGCGGTCGGAGAGGAAGACCTTGGGGTCAGGCTCGTCGGCGCCGAGCCGGACGATCGCGAGGTACTCGTCGTCCTCCTCCAGGAAGGCCACGATGGTGTCGTCACCGAAGTCGCGCATCGTGTCGGTGAGGGCGTCGAGATCCTCGGCGCCCGCCGGGTCCAGATCGTGCACCGACCAGCGGCCGTGGTCCCGCGCGATCGCGATTGCCTTCGTTGTCACTGTGCGCCCTCACGTCCCTTCTGCAACCGCGTGGTGCCTGGCGGCCGGCCGCTGCTCGGCCAGGGTCCCGGGCCCCGCGCGGCCCCGGCCGGATCGGTGGCCGGCCGTACTCCGCCTGTGATTCTCGTCCCGAGGGCCGGTCTTGGGTATTCCGGTTCACCCCGTCGGGTGAGTTCTACCGCGACGCCGGGTTGATTCCCCCATGGTGGTCCGGTTGGCACCCGTTCGCACACCGGGAGGTAACACGAAAGTTCCGCCGGCGCCGGCCGGCCGGTCACGCGGTTTGACCTGCGGCGATGGCGTCTGGCGTGCAGACTCGGCCACGACGGGGGCGACGGTGGCGCGCCGCCGGCGGCAACGGCGCCGATCAGGACGTAACCGAACGGAAGCGGGGGTGGTCTTCGTCTCCCGGCACCCTCGTGGCACTGTAGAAAGCGCGATGACGACATCATTCCCGCGCAGGTTCACCGCCCGGACCCAGGCCGCGCTCGCCGTCGAACGCCTGGCGGCCGAGGCGTCGCGTCGCCTCGGCCGCGGTTCGGGGGAGATGATCGGCGGCAAGCTCGCCCTGCGGGTCTCCCCGGGGGCGCTGGCCGAGGTCGGTTCCCACCGCCGCACCGCCTGCGTGTCGGGCACCAACGGCAAGACGACCACCACCCGGCTGCTCGCCCGCGCGCTGGGCACCCTCGGGCCGGTGAAGTCGAACAGCGGGGGGGCGAACATGGCGCCCGGCGTCCTCGCCGCGCTCTCGAGACCCCCGTTCGACGCCGCCGCCGCCCTGGAGGTCGACGAGATCTGGCTGCCGAAGGTGGCCAGGGAGATCCTGCCGCGGGTCGTGCTGCTGCTCAACATCAGCCGTGACCAGCTCGACCGGTCCAACGAGACCCGGCGGATCGCGTCGATGTGGCGGGAGCTCGGCGCCGAGCTGCCGGACGCCACGGTGGTCGCGAACGTCGACGACCCGCTGGTCGCCTGGGCGGCGGCCGGCTGGCGACGGCAGGTGTGGGTGTCGGCCGGCCAGAACTGGACCGCCGACGCGATGGTCTGCCCCCAGTGCGCCCGCCTGCTGCACCGCAACGAGGCCGGCTGGTGGTCCGAGTGCGGGCTGGCCCGGCCCGAGCCGATCGTCGCGGTCACCGGGCCCCGGGAGCTGCTCTGGTACGGCCGGACCATCTCGGCCCACCTCGACCTGCCCGGCCGGGTCAACCTCGGCAACGCGGCGATGGCCGCCGCCGCGGCCCGCGAGCTCGGCGTCGAGGTCGAGGCGGCGCTGGCCGCCATGGCCGGCCTCGGCGACGTCCAGGGCCGCTACCAGGAGGTCGCCCTCGGCGAGCAGGGCCGCCGCGGCCGGCTGCTGCTGGCGAAGAACCCCGCCGGCTGGGTGGAGATGATGGAGCTGCTCGCCGACGCGCCGCCCCGGCCCGTCGTCATCGACTTCAACTCGCAGACCGCCGACGGCCGGGATCCGTCCTGGATCTGGGACGTCCCCTTCGAGCGCCTCGCCGGCCGGCAGGTGCTCGTCACCGGCGGGCGCAAGGAGGACATGAGCGTGCGGCTGGCCTACGCGGAGGTGCCGCACAGCGTGCACGCCAACGCCGAAGACGCGGCGCTGGCGGCCAACGAGAAGGTGGTCGACGTGGTCGCCAACTACACGGCGTTCCGGGACCTGCTGGTCCGGAGTTCCCGATGAGGCGCAGCTCGGCGACCCGGATCGCGCTGATCTACCCCGAGCTGCTCGGCACCTACGGGGACGGCGGCAACGCGATCGTCCTCGAGCAGCGGCTGCGCTGGCGGGGCCTGCCGGTCGAGGTGGTCAGCGTCCCCGCCGGCTCGCCGGTGCCGGAGAGCTGCGACATCTACCTGCTCGGCGGGGGCGAGGACGCCCCGCAGGTGCTCGCCGCCGACGGCATCCGGCAGAACCGGGCGATCGTGCGCGCGGTGGGCTCGGGAGCGGCCGTGCTCGCGGTCTGCGCCGGCTACCAGGTGATCGGCGCGACGTTCCCGTCGGGCGGGGAGATCCACGAGGGGCTGAACCTCGTCGACATCGAGACCCGCCGCTCGTTCGCGCCACCCGAGACGCCGCCGCCCGGACGGGCCGTCGGTGACATCGTCGTCGAGCCCGATCCGCGCCTCGGCCTGCCCACCCTGTACGGCTACGAGAACCACGCCGGGCGCACCAGGCGGCTGCCCGGGGCCGGCGGCTTCCCGCTGGGGGTGGTGCGCCGCGGGATCGGCGACGGCGACGGCGGCACTGAAAGCGGTGGTGGCGCTGGCGGTAGTGGCGGTGGCGGAACCGACGGCATCGTCGACGGCCGGGTCATCGGCACCTACCTGCATGGGCCGGTCCTGGCGCAGAACCCGGCGCTCGCCGACCTTCTGCTGACCTGGATCCATGGCGAGCTCCCGCCGCTGGACGCCCCCCGGGAGGCGCAGGTGTTGCGCGAGGCCCGCCGCCGCGCGCTCGCCACCCCCTGACCCCGACGTCGGTCCGCTGACCCGTTCGGTCACGTGGCCGCCGCGGCCGAAGGAGTAGGTCCGAGCGTCATCTGGTCGCCCGTTTTCGGCGTTTCCCGGCTACCGGTGTGGTTCGGTTGGATCGTGGCGTCGAATCCCCTTGCCGGCTGGTGGGGCAAGAACAAGCGAACCGTACTCATCGTCGGGGTCGTCATCGTCGCGCTCTGGGTCTTCGTCGAGCGCGGCAACGGCCCGAAGACCAAGCGCATCAGCATGCCCAAGGACTACGGCTCGGCCGACCGGGAACTGCTCGTGCACGCCCCGTCGAATCCGAAGGATCCGATCCCGCTGGTGCTGATCCTGCACGACGACAACGTCGACGCCAAGACCCTCGATCATGACAGCGCCGCCGGCTCGGTGGCGAACGCCCGCAACTTCGCGGTCGCCTATCCCGAGGCGGTCGGCGGCACCTGGCGGATCGACTCCCCGGACGGCGCCGACGCGAAGTACCTGCGCGACGTGGTCAGCTACGTCTCTGCGAAGAAGACCAAGGTCGACCCCAACCGGATCTACGTGTGGGGCGTCGGCGAGGGCGCTCGGCTCGCGCTGACCGTCGTCTGCGGCGGCGCCAAGCCGATCTTCGCGGCCGTCGGCGTGGTGGGACAGTTCACGCAGGAGCCGCAGTCCGCCTGCCCAGGTCGGGCGCCGGAGGCAAGGGTCGCCGAGACCGACTGGAACAAGAAGGTCAGCGAGACGCTGTGGACGGCCTCCGCCAAGCACCACCTGGGAGCCTGAGCCCGGCCTTCCACGGGCCCCAGCGGCCGCGTACGCGCCCGGGACGGGTGGGTAGAAGCAAGAAGGGTCCGCCGATGCCGCCGGGAGGGGGGTAGCGGCATCGGCGGACCTCTGCGGCCGGGTGGAACCCGAGGGCCCGCCGGCCTCCCGCTGCGGATGGGGGGGGAATCCGAGGGAAGGCCGGCGGGGTCGGGGGCCTTCCGGCCGGACGGACGTCAGATGGGGGGGAGATCTGACGTCCGTCCGGCCGGAAGGAGGCGTTGCCCGGCTGGCGCTGAAGCGAGGTCGGGTCGGTGAGGCTGCGGGCGGTGTCAGGGCTCGCGTACTGGAGCTGGTCCCGGCTCGGCCGGGACCGCGACGCCACGGATTTCGGGCGCGTGGACCGGGTGCAGGTACGGGTGGTCCGGCGTTGTCTCGGGATCAGCATCTCGGGGTCAGCCGCGTCGTGGGACTGCATCCGGGGCAACGGCGATGGTGACCCGGACGGGTCGGCGATGCGCGCCTTTCGCCTGCCGGGGGGAGCAGGCCCGGCGGGGCGGGCACGACGGGGTGCGGAACGACGGGGCAGTCACGACGGGATGCGGAACGCGAGGTCGACCGGCTGCCTGACCGCACGCGCGACCGGAGGGGGGAGGCCGCGTCGCGGTCGGCTCGAGGCTGGACGGGCTTCGTCGTCCTTCCAGCCGAACGAGGTGACCACCGGGTGGCCGGCGCTGCGCCGCAGGGCACGGTGCGCTGGCGTGGACGCTCTTAGACGCGTCCGACGTAGTAGGAGGTGGTGTAGATCGACTGGAGCTTCACGACGCTGCCCGTGTGCGGGGCGACCCACATCTTGCCGTCGCCGGCGTAGATGCCGACGTGGTAGATGTCCCCGGGCGAGCCGAGGAAGATCAGGTCGCCGGGCTGCTTGTTGTACTGCGACACCCGGGTGGTGGCGGCGAACTGGGCGTCCGTGGTCCGCGGCAGGCTCTTGCCGAGCTGCTTGAAGACGTACTGGACCAGCCCTGAGCAGTCGAACGAGCTCGGGCCGTCGGCGCCGTAGACGTACGGCTTGCCCGCCTGCAGGGAGGCCAGGTAGACGGCCTTCGCGCCGATCGAGCTGGACGGAACCGGCACGGACACCTGGGTGGAACCGACAGAGACGCCGCCGGCGAGGCTGCCCAGGCGGGAGGAGAGGCCGGCGAGCTGCGGGGCCCGCTGCGGGCGCACGTTCAGGGTCGCGTCGTTGACCGAGTGGGCGGACTGCAGGGCGTCGGTGCCGTCGAAGATCGCCGTGACGTTCGTCGTGGTGAGCACCCGCGCCGTGTAGGACGCGTATCCCTGTGCGTTCGTCTGCAGGTGCTTGAAGGTGGCCCACCCGGTGGGGAGCTTCACCTGCACCTTGACGAGCTGGTTCGCCAGCGGCTCGTGGGTGGCCTCGTTGTACAGCGAGAAGCCGATGTCGACCGGCTCGTCCGCGTTCACGGTCACGTCGGGGTTCGTCACCCGCAGGCCGACCTGGACCTTGCCGGCCAGGGGCGGGGCGTCGAGGCCGTGCGTCGCGCCGAGAGTGATTCCCGAGGAGCTGTGCTCGCTGACCGCCGCGGCGGCGATGCTGCCACCCAGGGCGGCCTGCGAGCCGATCTGCGCGGCGAGGGTGATCGGGGCCGTGTTCGGCGACTCTTCCAACGCCGTGTCGGCGTGGACGTCGGTGGCGCAGCCGGCCAGGGCCACTCCGGAGACAGCGACGGTCCCGGTGGTCATCGCGGCGAAGGCACGAGCACGGGCCCGGCTACGGGCGACCGGCGGCACGGACTGGGCGCGGTGACGGCCGCGACCGGCGACGCGCGAATCTTCGTCGAGCTGCACGCTTTGCGCGGACAACGGTGTATTCCTTCCCGTACGCCTGCGAAGTGAGCTGTCGGGTTCGGGCTGGGCTGCCCGGTCCGAGGCGTGGCCTTCACGCACATCGGACTTGACCCCGAGGCCAGCACCGCGGGTCGGTGCCGGCCGGTGGAGGTGGGTCCCCCGCTCCTGCCCCAGATGACGACTCGGAGGGGACACCGTGGCCGGGGGCAGGATTCGGCGTTCGGCCCGGTGTTGTCGTGACGTCGGCGTGAGACTAGTCCACATTGACGGGGTGGGTAAACACTAGTCCTTCCCAACTACAGCGAGTGTGCACCGAAGTGCCCCTTGGTCCAGCGCGCGGTCCGGCCCGTACCGGAACCCGCCGCGGCGGCCTCATTGGCCGCCGGAACCGGGTATGGCCTGCGGTTCCGCCCTCGCCACGAGGGCCGGTGCGGCGGCCGGCCCGACGCCGACGGAGGCCCCGGCCTGCTCCGGTCGAGCACCATTTGATTACGTCATGTAGTCGAGCGGGTGGGGGTACCGGGATCCCCGGTCGGACGCGGGCTTACCGGGTCCGACCGCGCCGGGTCAGGAATCCGGCCGCGTCGAGCACCTGGAGTTCGACGGCGAGCTCGTGGACCTCGCGGGGCAGGGAGCGGTGGTGGGCCAGGGCGGCCACTGCGGCGCGGGCGTGATCGGCGAGCTCGTCCAGGGCGTGCTGGCGCTGGCGCATGCGGGCCCGCTCCTCCTGGATCGTGCGGACGGTGTCCTCCTGCCAGCGCCGGGTCCGGATGAGGTGCTCGCTGGCGTCGGCGGCCTGGCGCTCGGCGTCCTCGAGCCGGTTCAGGAGCGCGTCGAGGGCTTCGAGTCGCCCGGCGAGCTCGGCGATCAGGTCGCCCCGCTCGGGCAGGATGGCGGTCTCTCGCCGCTTGGGGTCAGACGAGGGCATGTACTCCCCTGACGGGTGGGGGATCGGGGAACCGCTCCGAGCGGTGGGCACGAGACCCGGTTGCTCCGACACGGTTGGTTACGGTAACCGACGGGGAGGGCCGGGTGTAACCCATCGTACGGATACGTCACGGCAGTCAACTGATAGCGAAAATGAGCTATGGACCGGCTACCCTTGCCAGGTTTTCGAGTGCATAGCACGCCCTGTGTTGTTTGTGGACCCTTTCGCCCGATTCGGGGCCCCCTGTCGCCCAACGAATCGGTGCCGTCGGGGTAGGAGTCGCCGGCCGCCCCGTTCGGGTCGTCCTCGCGCCCAGGGCGCGATGGCCGGCCGGGCCCCGGCCGGCCCCGCAACTTCTGTGACGTTGAGTAGCAGCGGGGCTGGTATCGGGAGAAAGTACGGCGGCCGTCGGCGGCCCTAGAGCCAGCCGTTGCGTTTGAATGACCGGTACAGAAACAGGCATGCCGTCGCCATCACGGCAAGGACCGCCGGGTAACCCCAGGTCTGGCGCAGTTCGGGCATGTGCTCGAAGTTCATTCCGTAGATCCCGGCCAGGGCCGTGGGAACGGCGGCGATCGCGACCCAGGCGCTGATCCGCCGCATGTCCTCGTTCTGGGCGATCGTCACCTGGGTCAGGGTGGCCTGCAGCACCGACGACAGCAGCTCGTCGAAGTGTTCGATGCGCTCGCTGACCTGCTCGAGATGGTCGGCGACGTCCCGGAAGTACCGCCGCATCGCCGCATCGACCAGCCGCGGGCCGTCCGTCGTGAGCGTGCGCAGCGGGCCAGCCAGCGGCTGGACGGCGTGCTTGAGCTCCAGCAGCTCGCGCTTCAACTGGTAGGCGCTTTCCGTGGACGGGATCTGGTCGCGCCGGAACACGCCGGCCTCGATCTGGTCGACGTCGACCTGGATCTTCTCCACGGTGTCGACGTAGTTGTCGACGACGCTGTCGCAGATGGCATGCAGCACCGAGGTCGGCCCGTGCCGGAGCATCTCCGGGGCGGCCTCGAGTCGGCCCCGCAGCCTGGTCATCTCCCCGTGCTGGCCGTGCCGCACCGTCACCACGAAGTCCTCGCCGAGGAAGATCATGATCTCGCCGGTGGTGACCACCTCGGAGGTATCCGTCACCTCGGTGTGCGCCACATAGCTGGCGGTCTTGAGCACCACGAACAGGTGGTTCTCGTACTGCTCGAGCTTGGGCCGCTGGCCGCCGGTGACCGCGTCCTCCACGGCGAGCTTGTCCAGGCCGTACTCCTGCGCGATGGCGGCGAGCTGGTCGTAACTGGGCTCGAACAGGCCCAGCCAGGCGAAGCCGTCGCGTTCGGTCCGCGCCACCCGCAGCGCGTCGGAATGATCGACGTCCATCGTCACGCACTGCCCCTGGCTGTAGACCCCGCACGCCATCACCCGGCCGTCGGGCGTCGCCGGCAGCTCGACCCGCGGCGCCCGGCGGCGCTTGCGGCCGACCCGGACCAGCGACACCGGCCGGCTCAGCGCGCCGGCAAGCCGGTGCGCGTTCGCCGACGCCTGCCCCAGAGCGTCCTCCAGGGCGCCGAGCACCGGATGCTCGCCACCCACCTGGCCGGGCACGCCCGGGTGACCGCCCGGTCCCGCGCGCATCGGCCCCGCGCTTGCCGCGTCGTCTCGCACCATCGCCTCTTTTCCCTCGCCCGCTTTCCCGCCGCTCACGTTGCCAGTTACCCACGTTCCCGAGTTGCCACGTTCCCGGGTGCCTACGTTCCCGGGTGCCTACGTTCCGGGGTGCCTACGTCCTCGCGCTCGGGTGACCCGTCGCCCGGGGCTCCGGCCGCTCGAGCACCCGGCCGCCCACAGTCGATGGTCGCCGAGCGTTGCCGCGATGCGCCGGGCGGCCCGCGCGCCGTGGGATCCCGTTCGCCGACGTGGGCGGCCTCGTGGTCGAGGACGAGACGCGCGTCGTGTCCGATCCTGACGAGTTCCTCGCCGTACCAGGCTGATCCGCGACGCGGCGGGGGTGGACGGGCGGTCCGCAGGCTGATCATCCGCGCACTAGGCTGATCGGCCATGGTGAGCGATGACCTGCCGCAGCCCGTGCGACTCGACGCGCCGATCGCCTCGGTCGTCATCCACCCCCGGGGCGCCCGGATCATCCGGCGGGGCCGGGTCCGACTGCCCGTTCCCGTGGGTGACGGGTCCGCGGGGGCGGGCGTCCGGGTCGAGCTGGACGGCCTGCCCTGGGAGCTCGCGCCCGACTCGGTCCGCGTCGGCGGCCGGGGACCGGGCCGGGTGCTCGGGGTCGACGTGGTCGCCCGTACGCACCCGGAGCCCGCCGACACCGCCGGCGCGGATCTCGCCACGCGCCGGCTCGTGCTGGCCGCCGAGCTGTCCACCATCGCCGACGAGGATGACGCCGAGCAGGCACGGCGGGGCTTCCTCGACATCGCGACGCGCACCGCGGCCGCCGCCCTGGCACGGTCCTGGGCCTCGACCCCCGCTGCCGCCGAGGGGTTGGCCACCGCCGAGGACCTGCTCGCGGCCCGGATCGGCGAGGTCCACACCCGCCGCCGCGCCCTCGCCGAGCGCCGGGCCGACCTCGAACGGCGGCTCGCGGCGCTCGACCGGACGATCGAGGCCCGGCAGGCCCCCCGCGTCCCGGACACCCGCACCGTCGTCGTGAACCTCGACCTCGATGCTGGCGACAAGGCCGGCCGGAAGGCCGCCGACGAGGGAGTCGAGGTCGAGCTGGAGGTGACGTATCTGGTCCCGACCGCGGGCTGGCGGGCCGGCTACGACGCTCGCCTCGAGGGGGAGCGGGTCACGTTGACCTGGTTCGCGTTGATTGCCCAGCGCAGCGGCGAGGACTGGCCGGACACGGCCGATCTCGTGCTCTCGACGGCCCGCCCGGCCGCGCACGCGGAACTGCCCGAGCTCACCCCCCAGTTCGTGGACCTGAGCCAACCGCCGCCGCCCCCGCCGCCGGCTGCGGCCCCGACGCCGGCGATGTTCGCCGCCGGTGGGCCGCCGCAGGGCCTGTCCCGAGGTCGGTCGAAGGCGAAGCAGGTGAAGGTCCTGAGGACGGCGGTGGCCGACGAACCGGAGATCGACTTCGCCGGGTCGGCGACGTACCGGCCGCCCCGACAGGTCGCGATCCCGGCCGACGGCGACCGGCACCGCCTCACCGTCGCGGTAATCGAGTTCGGCGCCACTCTCGATCATCTGACCGTTCCCAGGATCTCTCCCGACGCCTACCTGCGGGCCACCATCACCAACACCTCGCCGCACACCCTGCTGCCCGGCAAGGTCTCGATCTTCCACGGCGGGGACTTCGCCGGCAGCGGCACCATCGGCACGGTGCCGCCGGGGGCCGAGGTCGAGCTGCATCTCGGCGTCGACGACCGGGTGCGGGTCGAGCGCGAGCTGGTCCACCGCGCCACGGGACGCCGCGTGGTCGGCGGCAACCGGCGGATCGAGGCCGGCTACCGCATCGAGGTGACCAACCACACCCCCCGGCCGGTCCGGACGGTGGTGCGCGACCAGATCCCGGTCTCCCGGCACGAGAGCGTCACCGTCCGGGACTTCCAGGCACGGCCCGAACCGGACGAGCGGACCGACGTCGGCCTGCTTTCGTGGACGCTTGCGCTCGATCCGGGCGCGACCGGGCGGGTGGAGTTCTCGTTCCGGCTGGAGCATCCTCGCGGGATGGAGCTGACCGGCTGGCGCGACTGAGCCGTCCGGAGAGGCAGTGCTGCCCGGAGAGGCAGTGCCGTCCGGAGCGGATGCCGCTCAGGTGGTCGTGTCCGCCGGGGCGCGCAGCCGGCGGGTCCACGCGCCCTCGACGATCTCGCCGCGGGCGTCGATGATCGCCCAGTCGACGACGTCGGCGCTGCGGATGCGCAGGGGTCGGCCCATCCGGATGTGCGCCACCGACGGGTGCGCGCCGTCGTTCAGGCTGCGCCCGCCCAGCAGGGTCGCGTGCTGCCAGTTGGACACCAGGGCCCAGGGCCATTCAGCCCCGTCCGGGACCGCCACCTGATGGCGGATGATCAGGGCCCCCAGGGGCGGAAGGTCATGGCCGAGAAACCGACGCCGGACGTCGACGAGGCGCGAGCGGGCGGCGAAGACGGCCTGGTCCCGGGCCATGGGGACATTACTGCCAATCATGTCCGCAATAGTAGTGGAATCCTTCCTTACGGTAGGCATCGATGTGGGCGACCGGCACCTTTTGTGATGCTCTCGGTCCCCTTGCGTGAGGACCGTCGGGATGCGGCCCCGGTCGCGAAGGCGTAGCTTCACTGTGCCAGTAACTCTCCGCTACGTTTCGACCCATCACGGGTGAGGTGATCATGGCTGAGACGTTGACGACCCTGGTGGACGCGGCGCACGAGGATGCTGTCCATCTCCTTGAACTGTCCCGCGACGGCCGCGACGCGGCCTCCCCCCCGGACGCGTCCCCCACCGATCCGCGCCAGGCGCTGCACGCCAGCGACGCGGCGGTGGCGGCCGTCTCGGCCCACCTCAGTGCGATGGAGGCAGTCGTCTACCCGGAGATGGCCCGCCGGGTGCCGGGCGGCCGGGCGCGGGTCGCGGAGCTGGGCCGGCTGGCCCGCCGGTGCTCGTCGGTGATGCGCGGCATCGAGCAGTACGTGCAGGGGGATCTCAATCGCCCGGCGGGCAGCGTCGCCAGCCTGCGGCGAGACCTCGCGGCGCTGCTCGCCGAGCACGCGAAGGCAGAGGACGAGCTGCTGCGTGAGCTCACCGAACGGCTCTCCGAGGCGGACCGCCGGCACCTGCTCGACCGCTTCGCCGACGCCATGCGCCACGCCCCGACCCGACCCCACCCGCATCTCGGGCACGGTGGGATCTTCGGCGGCAGCCTGGCGGTCCGGCTGCTCGGCAGCTTCGACCATCTGCTCGACGTGATGGATTCGCGCGAGGTGGCCGGCGCCCCGGTGCGGGCCCCGGCGCCTGCCGGGCTGTGGGGCTGGTACCTGCTCGGCCGGCCCACCTCGCCCGCCCCGGAGTGGCCGGCGGCGGATGAGCTCGCGCCGCCAGCCGACCAGTCCCAGTCCGGGTCCCAGTCCGGGTCCCAGTCCGGGTCCGAGAGCGGGTCCGAGAGCGGGTCCGGCCTGCGGCGCTGAGCCCACCGGCGCTCGCCCATCACGGGCCCGGTGTGGTCGTCCCCACGGAACTCCGGCGGATCGAGCACCGCCTGGCCTGACCCGATGGTGAAATAGTCCTAACCTCGCTCTGGTAGCGGCCGTGGCGCGTAGCGCGTTCGGCGTTCCGTTGCGCGCGGTCACCCCTGGGCATGCCATGCTTCGGGTCCAGGATGGGCCTAAATGGCCCGCGTGTCGTGCACTGCCGAGGAGATGTGTCAGGAACCGAGAGCACCGCGGTCCGGGTGCCAGGAACGGAACCGGCGGATGTGGTTTGGCCGATACTCCTCGTCGAGGACGATGACGCGGACGCCTTCCTGGTGTCCGAGCTGTTCGACGAGGTTGCGGCGCCGGTTGAACTAACCCGGGTGCGCACGGTGGCCGAGGCGGTCCGCCGTAGCGAGCAGGTCGCCTGCGTGCTGTTGGACCTCGGGTTGCCCGACAGCGAGGGCCTCTCGGCGCTGCGCCGGCTGCTGGCGGTGGAGGCGGGCGCGCCGGTGGTCGTGCTCACCGGTCTGGTCGACGAGTACCGGGGCGCCCAGGCGGTCGCCGCCGGAGCCCAGGACTACCTCGTCAAGGGCCAGGTCGATGGGCGGGATCTGGTGCGTGCCGTGCGCTACGCGATCGAGCGCAAGCGCGCCGACACGGCGGCCCAGGCGCTGCGCGAGTCGGAGCTGCAAGCGGACGAGCGGGCCCGGCTCGAACGGGGGCTGCTGCCCCGTCCGCTCTATGACGACCGCCGGCTGCGCCACGCCGCCCGCTACCGGCCTGGTCGGCAGCAGTCGCTGCTCGGCGGCGACTTCTACGACATGGTGTCCACCCCCGACGGGACGGTCCACGTGCTGCTCGGCGACGTCTGCGGGCACGGCCCGGACGAGGCCGCCCTCGGGGTCAGCCTGCGCATCGCCTGGCGCACCCTCGTCCTGGCCGGGGTGGCGGAGGCCGACCGGCTCGGGTATCTCCAGCGGGTGCTGGTCAGCGAACGCGAACACGAGGAGATCTTCGCCACCGTCTGTGCCCTCTCGATCGCGCCCGACCGGGATTCGATGCGGATGCGGCTGGCCGGCCACCCACCGCCCGCGCTGCTGCACCCCCGGCTTGCCGCGCTGCCCGGTGACGTCGTCGGGCCGGCGCTGGGCATCCTCGACGAGGACCTCACCGAGGATGTGCTGGTCGAACTCGGCCCGCGGTGGGTGCTGCTGCTGGCGACCGACGGCCTGCTGGAGGGTCGGGAGGGGCCGGGCGGGGAGCCCCTCGGCTGGGAGGGCGTGCTGCCCGAGATCGCCCGGCTCTGGCCCCCGGACGGGCCGGACGGCCTGCTCGACAGCCTCATCGACCGGGTCGAGGCCCGCAACGGCGGCCCACTCACCGACGACGTCGCCCTGCTGCTGCTGATGTGGGGGGCCGACTGATGGCAAAGCCCCGTGGATCTTCCGGCCCGGACGGCCCGTCCGGGCGGTTCGGGCGGTTCGGGTTGGCGTTCGCTCGAAGCTGGCGGTTGCGGCGCCGGCTTGGGGTGACCTACACGGCCGCGGCGGCGGCCCTGCTCATCATCGTCGGGCTGGTCGTGTCGTCGCTGGTGCGGCTCGACAACGCCATCCACACCCGCAGCGACATCATGGCCCCGGCCCTGCTGGGCTCCGCGCAACTCGTCAGCAGCCTGGTCGACCAGGAGACCGGCATGCGGGGCTACCTGCTCCAGGCCCGCGAGGAGTTCCTCGAGCCCTACGACAACGGCCGCCGCGAAGAGAGCGCCCAGCTTGCGGACCTGCAACGCCGCCTTGCCGAGCGGCCTGACCTGCTCGGGAAGCTCACCACCCTCCAGGACCGGATCCGGGCCTGGCACCGCGACTACGCCGACCCGGCCATCACCGCTGTCCGCGACCGGGGACCGAAGGCGGCGACGCTGCTGTCGCCAGAGCTCGGCAAGCGGCGCTTCGACGCGGTCCGCGCCGCGTCCGACGACCTGGAGTCGGCGCTGCGGACGAAGGCGATCACGGCCCGGGACAACGTCGGCGACGCGCTGCGCTTCCTCGTCCTCGCCCTGGCGATCGGCGCGCTGGTCCTGGTCGTCCTGCTGGCGGCGATCGCGCGGGCGTTGCGGGTCTGGGTCACCCGGCCGATCGAGCAGGTGGCCGGCGACGCGCGCACCGTGGCCTCCGGCCGGCTGGACCACGTGGTCAAACCCGCGGGGCCGCCCGACATGATCGCGCTGGCCAGCGACGTGGAGTCGATGCGCCAGCAGCTCCTGGGCGAACTGGGGGTCGCGNGGGCGGCGCGCATCGCGGTGGAGACGCAGGCCGAGGTCCTGCAGCGGTCCAACCGTGACCTGGAACAGTTCGCCTACGTCGCCTCGCACGACCTGCAGGAGCCGCTGCGGAAGGTGGCCAGCTTCTGCCAGCTGCTGGAGCGGCGCTACGGCGACAAGCTCGACGAGCGGGGCACGCAGTACATCGCCTTCGCCGTCGACGGCGCCAAGCGGATGCAGCAGCTCATCAACGACCTGCTCGCCTTCTCCCGGGTCGGGCGGACCACCGAGGGCTTCGTCGACATCCCGCTCGGCGACATCCTCGGCCGGGCCACGACCACCCTCTCCCTGACGATCGAGAGCCTGCAGGCCGAGGTCACTGCCGACGAGCTGCCCGTCGTGCGGGGGGATCCGGTGCTGCTCGCCCAGTTGCTGACGAACCTGATCGGCAACGCGCTGAAGTTCCGCGGCGACGAGGTCCCGCGCGTGCATGTCAGCGCCGTCGAGCGGGCAGAGGAGTGGGAGTTCGCCTGCGCGGACAACGGCATCGGCATCGACCCGGAGTACGCCGAGAAGATCTTTGTGATCTTCCAGCGCCTGCACGGCCGGGACGTGTACGAGGGCACGGGCATCGGGCTGGCCCTGTGCCGCAAGATCGTCGAGTTCCACGGCGGCAGGATCTGGCTGGACGCGACCGTGGATCACGGCACGACCTTCCGGTTCACCCTGCCGAAGAGGTCCCTGCTGGCCTCGATGTCCGAGCCGGCCGCGCTGGTCGACGCCGTCGGCCTGCTGTCCCCGCCGTCGGCGGCGTCGGCGGCACCGGCGTCCGCGGATGAACCGCCCGCACCCGCACCGTCCACCCCTGCCCCCGCCCCCAGCAGCGCACGGCCATCCGGAGGATCATCGTGAGCGAATCGCTCGTTCCTGTCGAGGTGCTTCTCGTCGAGGATGATCCCGGGGACGTGCTGATGACCCGGGAGGCGTTCGAGGATCACAAGCTGCGCAACCATCTCAACGTGGTCAGCGACGGTGTCGAGGCGCTGGCCTACCTGCGCGGCGAGGGGGAGTACGCGGGCGCGCCCCGCCCCGACCTGATCCTGCTCGACCTGAATCTGCCGCGCCGCGACGGGCGGGAAGTGCTGCGCGAGGTCAAGGCCGACGAGCGGCTACGGCGGATCCCGGTGGTGGTGCTCACCACCTCCGAAGCCGAAGAGGACGTGCTGCGCAGCTATGACCTGCACGCCAATGCCTACATCACCAAGCCCGTCGACTTCGAGCGGTTCGTGGCGGTGGTGCGCCACATCGACGACTTCTTCGTGACGGTCGCCCGCCTGCCCGGCCAGTAGACCCACCTGGCCCGCCGCCCGCCGCCCGCACCGCCGGGTGGCACGGCGCCGGTGGGACATCTCACCGGTGGCGACGGTGGCATCGCCGGTGCTGGCCGACTGCGGGGTGGATGACCTGCCGGGCGGCGCTCCTCCCGCCGGTGCCGGGCGGTCCCGGGCGGGGCAAAGGTCGGGGAATCGGTGCGCGGCGCCCGTCGCGGTGCGCCCCGTCACGGCCGGCGTCGCCTAGAGTGCGGCTCATGGCGACCGGACCGGAACCCGCCCAGCGCCGCGCCCGCGCACAGCGGCAGGCGCTCGCGGATCTGCTCACCGACCTCGGCCCGGGTCATCCCACCCTCTGCGCCGGGTGGACCAACCACGATCTGGTCGCGCACCTCGTCACCCGGGAGCGGGTGCCCTGGGCCGCGCCCGGCCTGGTCATCAGCAGCCTGCACGGCATCACCGAGCGGGCCGAGCGGGCCACCATGCGGGCCCATCCCTATCCCGAGCTGGTCGAGACCTTCCGGGCCGGACCGCCGTGGTGGCAACCGACCCGCGTCGGGCTGATCGACGATGCGGCGAACTTCGTCGAGTTCTTCGTCCACGCCGAGGACATCCGCCGCGCGGACGCCGGCTGGGAGCCGCGCCCGCTGGACGACACGGGCCGCGACGCGATGTGGATGGCCCTGTGGCTGATCGGATTCGCCGGGTTCCGCCGGGCCGGCGTCGGTGTCGTCGCCGAGCGCACGGATCGGCCAGGCCGGCGCACCCTGCACGCCGGCGAGCCGACCGTGGAGATCATGGGGCCGCCGGAGGAACTCGTCCTCTACGCGTTCGGGCGGGTCGAGGCCGCACGGGTCGAGTTGCGCGGCGCCGACGACGACGTCGAGCTCCTGCGCGCCACCCCCGTAGGTCTTTAGCGCGCCGTCCATGAACGTTGTACCGGGTTGGTGACACGCCGAGCGGCGTCCGCCCGGACGAGGCGGTCGGTGCGGGACGAGGTCACGCGACCGTGAGTACGATCTTGCCTTGGATGTGCCCACGGGCGGCTCGTTCGTGCGCCCCTCGAGCATCCGCAAGCGGAAACGTGCTGTCCAGGGCGACGCGCAGCGTGCCCGCATCGAGCAAGGATCCGAGTTCCGCGAGCTGCGAGCCGTTCGAGCGCACTTGGGTGCCCGAGATCGTGACGCCCAGCTTCGCGGTTTCCGCGGGGTTGTAGCCACCGAAGAACACCGGGTACAGTGCGCCGCCGCGCCTGAGCGTGCGCAGGAAACGACTGCTGTCGGGACCGCCGACGGTATCGAGAACGAGATCAACGTTGTGCGCGACTTCCTCGGGACGGCTCTTGGTGTAGTCGATGAACTGGTCGGCGCCGAGCTCGCGCAGGAACGACTCATGCGCACTCGACGCCACCGCGATGATGCGTGCACGCTTCCATTTTGCTAGCTGCACCGCGAAGTGCCCCACGCCGCCCGCGGCGCCGTTGATGAGCACCGTCGTGTCGGCGCCGAGTGCCATCGGGCGATGCTGCGTCGCTTGAAACGGCGACAGCTGATCGTGCCCGAGCTCGATCAGGAACTGCCAGGCGGTGAGCCCTGCCATGGGCACCCCTGCCGCCTGCACGTGATCGATGTGAGCCGGCTTGCGTGCGAAGTTCGACGCGGGCGCAGCCACATACTCGGCGTAGGCGCTGGCCTCGAGGCTGGGAAAGCGAAGGAGGCCGAAGACCTCATCGCCGCGGGAGAGGCCATCCACATCCGCGGCGACGGCCTCGACGACGCCCGACACGTCCGTCCCCGGAATGATGGGCAAGTGCAAAGGCGGCCTTATCTCAGGAGGCACGTTGGGCATTCCTTCGCGCACGTACCAGTCGGGGGGGTTGACGCCGACCGCGTGCACGCGAACGAGCACCTCGCCCGGCTTCGGCGCGGGAATCGGCACCTCGTCGTAACGCAGCACCTCGGGACCACCGTGCTCGTGCAGCCGAATCGCCTTCATCGTGCTCGTCGGCATCGCTTCCCCTGTTCAGCGCAGCTGGGTACACTTATCGGAGCACTGCTCCGAATATATGGAGCACTGCTCCGATTGTCAAGGTGGGCACTATGCGAGCCGACGCCAGGAAGAACTACGACCACCTACTCGCCGTCGCGCGCGCCGTCGTGACCGAGCAAGGCGCCGACGCATCGCTGCGCGACATCGCCCGCAAGGCTGGCGTCGGGCTCGGCACGCTGTACCGTCACTTCCCGACGCGAGAGGCGTTGCTCGAGGCCTTGCTCCGCACCGGCTTCGACGAGCTGACGGCAAGGGCGGGCGACCTCGAGACGTCGGGCTCGCCCGAGGATGCTCTCGTGTCGTGGCTACGCGACTTCGTCGCGTGCGCGCACACCTATCGCGGCGTTGTGGCGTCGATGATGGCCGCCATCGCGGACGCGCAGTCCGCACTCCATGCTTCGTGCGTCACGATGCGCGCGGCAGGCACGCGGCTGCTCATCCGAGCTCAGGCCGAGGGCATGGCGCGGACCGACATCGATGGCACTGACCTGTTTGCGCTGGCCGGGGCGCTCGCCTGGCTCGGCGACCAACCCTCGCTCGCGCCACGCGCCGATCATCTCGTCGGTGTTGTCGCGAGCGCGATCCTGACGGATCGAGCGAGCAGCGATGTCGGGGGGAATGCCGCCCGCGGGCCCGCCGCTGACATTGTCGAGCACGCGGACAGGTGAACCTGGCCGTGGGACGGCCGCGATTCCCGCCACATCGCGACGGTTGGGTGCCGGTGGGGACGACCCGGGCTGCGAGGCTGGTGGGATGGCCCTGCAGATTCGCCTGGCCGCGCGGGTCGTGCTTGTCGACCCTTCCGACGCGGTGCTCCTGCTCAGGTCGCACGATCCGACCCTCGACGACGCCCCGCAGTGGTGGCATGTGCCCGGCGGCGGCCTTGACGAGGGGGAGAGCACCGAGCAGGCCGCGGTCCGGGAGGTGTTCGAGGAGGTCGGTTACCGCCTGGCCGACCCGGGCCCGGCGGTCGCCACCCGCCGGGCGTCGTTCACCTTCCTGGGCCGCACGTTCCAGCAGTTCGACACGTTCTACGTCGCGCGGGTCCCACACCGCCTCGAACTCGACCCGTCGTCCTGGACGGAGACCGAACGCGGGTCGCTCCTCGGCTGGGCCTGGTGGACCGTGCCCGAGCTGCGGGCGACGGAGCAGACCGTGTATCCGACGCGCCTGGTCGGCCTCGTCGAGGGTTGGCTGCGCTCGGGACCGCCGGCGGCGCCGATCCGACTGTGACGCCCCGCCACGCGGTTCACCACAGCGAGGCGTAGGTGGCGGCGGCGCTCGGGTTCTCGTTCGGGCCGACCAGGGACGAGTGCACGTTGCCGGCCTCGGAGTTGTTGAAGTACGTCTCGTAGGCGAGCACGTCCCGGTTCGCGGCGAACGTCTGGTACATGTTGCGGATGTAGACGGGGTTGTCCCCGCCGGCCTGCCCGGCCCGGCCCGCGCCCGTGTCGGACTTGGAGACCAGCCCCCACTCGGGGACCGAGAACTGCTTGCCGTGCACCCGCGCGAACGCGATCACCGAGCACAGGCCGGTCGGGTCGGCGCACTGCTGGGCGAAGGCCGCGTCGGTGGTGCTCGCCGGCCACTGGTCGTAGCTGTCGATGCCGATGATGTCGACGTACTGGTCACCCGGGTACACCGACCAGGCACCGCCGCTGTGGGCGTTGAGCGCCCAGTCGATCCGGGCCTGCGGGTCCGTCGAGCGGATCGCGCCGACGACCTGCCGGAAGCAGTTCACCCACGTGGTGGCGCTCGTCTTGGACACCGACCAGGGGAACCAGTTGCCGTTGAACTCCCAGGCGAGCCGGATGATGCTCGCCGGGCGGCCCTTGCCGACCAGCCAGCGGCCGAAGTCGGCCCAGTGGCCGGAGTAGGCGCCGCTCGCGCACGAGTTCATGTCGCCGCCGCCGGTCGGGAAGAATGGCTGCGAGATGACCCAGGTGCCGTTGAACGTCGAGAACTTCTCCGGCCCGCTGCCGACCCAGGGGTTGGTGATGGTCTGCCAGCTCGACCGGTCGGCGAAGGTGAGCACGGCGTTGACGGACGAGCCGCGGAAGCTCTCCCACGCTCGCACCTGGGTCATCGAGCCGGCGGAGACGCCGCTCATGCCGCCGGGCACGGAGCCGCCCCCGCCGCCGACGGGCACGACGGGTACCTGGGCGGCCGGTGGCTTCGTCGTTGGCTGCGTGGTCGGGATCGTCGGCTTGGTGAGGGCCGGTACCGCCGGCTTCGCGGCGGTCGTGCCGGTCGGCGCGCCCGCGGCCGATTGGCTGGGAGACGACGGCGATGCGGCCGTGACGTGACTGCGGCCCGTGCCGCTCGGCCGCGCCGACGCGCTGGGCGTCGCCTTCGGGTCGCCGCCGCGATGGCGCGAGTTCACGTGGACGGCGGCGGCCTCGACGGTGGTGGAGCCGTTCTCGCCGGCCGAGTCGTGTGCGGGGGCGATGTTCCAGCCGAGGGCGGCCGCCAGCAGGGCCAGGACGCCGAGTGAGGCGATCCAGGCGGGATGGTGTGGGCGGCGGCGTCGACGTCGGGAGCCGGCTCGGGCTCTGGGCGGGCTGGGGTTGCCCTCCGATCGGTGTTTCACCGCGGGTATCCCTCCGTGCGTGGCGGTGGCGTCGTCAGAACCCCCCCGGGTCCCTGCTTCGGCGTCGAAGCTGATGACCTCCGTGTCGCGCAGCGGCCTGAGATGTATGGATCGGCTGCCGGGTTACCCCCTCGGTGCCCCGACTGGCTGCCTAGTTAGATACGACGAGACCCTACACGGACGGAATTCGAGGCGTTGTCCCAGCTCGGGCGCTATGGGTGATTCGTCCGCACTGGTGGCTCTCGAGCCATGTGTGTGCCTTGTGTGAGCCGTGGGTTTGATGGGTCCGGTGGCCGCTCGGGGACCCCCGGCTGTCCGCTGGTCCGGCGGTCCGGTGCCCGGGTCGTTCCGATCGCGCCGCGTGGTGTGGAACGTATGGTGGGCAGAGGTTCCGGTTGTGTCACAATGTGCGCGCGGACTGGGGCGCCGTGGTGGTTCACGTCGGTGACCCACGGATTCCGCAGGGATCGGGAGTCATGGCCGGCGCGCGTCGGCGGCTCCTGGTTTGGTGCCCCGGTGGTCATGCCAGCCAGGCGCGGCGGCGGCCGGGCTTCGGCCTGGACGCCCCGCCGACATCAGGAGCGCACCGTATGTCCCAGCCACCCGAGTACCCGCCGGGCGGGTACCCGCAGGGCGGTCACGACCAGGGTGGCCACCCCCAGGGCCAAGGCGGCTACGGCCAGGGCGGCCAGGGCCAGGGCGGCTACGGCCAGGGTCCGGGTCCGGGTGGCTACGGCCAGGGCCAGGGCGGCTACGAGCAGGGCGGCTACGAGCAGGGCGGCTACGGCCAGGGCGGCCAGGGCCAGGGCGGCTACGGCCAGGGTCCGGGTCCGGGTGGCTACGGCCAGGGCCAGGGCGGCTACGAGCAGGGCGGCTACGGGGCTCCGGCGCCTGGCTACGGACCGCCGCCCGGTGGGTACGGGGCGCCGCAGGGCTTCGGCGGCCCGGAGGGCTACGGAGCGCCGCCCGGCTATGGGGCTCCCGGGGGTTACGGCGGCCCCGGCGGATTCGGCCCGCCGCCGCCGTATGGCCGGCCGATCTCGAACTACCTCTGGCAGTCGATCGCCGTGACCATTCTGTGCTGCCTGCCTGCAGGGGTCGTGGCGATCGTCTATGCGACCAAGGTCGACGGTCGCCGGCAGATGGGCGACGTCAACGGGGCGCTCGACGCCTCGAAGAAGGCGCGGATGTGGTGCATCATCTCGGTGCTCGCCGGTGTGGCGTCGTTCGTCATCTTTCTCATCGTGGCCCTGGTCGGCGGTTTCGACAGCAGCTCGAGCACGTCGTACTCGACGCTCGGGCCGGCCGCGGTCTGAGGGCACTTCGCGGTGTCCAGTCCGCCCGGTGGTGAACGTCCGGATCCCTCCGGCGTCGGCCCGTCCTCGGCGTGGGACCAGCCCGCCGGCGACCCCGGCAATCCCGGCGACCCCGGCAATCCCGGCGACTCCGGCGACTCCCGCGATCCCGGACACCCCCGCTACGCCGACAGTCCCGGGACCACCGGCTGGCCGGACGGGTCCGGTCAGCCAGGCGGCTGGCCGCAGCCGGAGCCGGGCGGCGCCGTCGCGACGCCCGCCGCGGACCGGCCCATCCGGACCTACCTGTGGCAGTCGCTCGTCGCGACGCTGCTGTGCTGCCTGCCCACGGGGATCGTGGCGATCGTCTACGCCACCCAGACCCAGACCCGGCTGCAGACCGGCAATCTCGCGGGTGCCCGGGAGGCGTCGGGCCGGGCCAGGCGCTGGTGCATCATCTCGCTCATCGCCTTTGTGGTGGTCCTGCTGGTGTACGTCGTCGCCATCGTGATCACCGTGGCGATCGTGTCGCGCAACAACTGATCTTGCCGCCGTCCCGGTCCGTGGTCTCGCTCACCGGGGCGGGCGGGGCGGGACGGCCGCCCCCGGCGACCAGGCGGGATGCTCCCGGGCGGCCCACCAGACGGGCACCGTGCCGGTGCGCATCCCGACCAGTGCCACCGGGTCGTGGGCCGCCATCCACAGGTGCCCGACGACTCCGAAGAACAGGCCGTAGGCGAGCAGATCGTGCACGAACGTGGCGCCGGTGCGGTAGCCGACCGGAATCGGGCCCAGCGGCCCCNCCCCCCACTTCATGATCACGCCGGTGCCCAGCATCACGAGGGCGCCCCCCGCGACGAAGGCGGCGAACAGCTTCTGCCCGGCGTTGAACTTCCCGACGCCGGCCGCGATCCGGGCCCGGGCGGCGGCCCGCCGCCAGGAGCCGAACCGCAGGCTGGCACGCAGCCAGGCGCGGTCGGCCGCGGTGAACCGGTTGAGCGCCCGCAGGTCGCGGCGGTAGCCGGCCGAGGCGGCGGCGGCGAGCATGGGCACCGGCAGGGCGAGCCCGGCGTAGAGGTGAACGGTCTCGACGAGCGGGCGGCGACCGACCAGGCGGGCCAGCGGCGGTAGGTAGAGCGTGGCGCCGGTGAGCAGGCAGCAGCCCATCAGGGCCGCCGTCCACCAGTGCACCCACCGGGGCACCCGGCCGAACCGGCGGACCAGGCCCGCCGCGGGCGCGGGCAGGTCGGCGGGCGCCGGCGGCGGGTCAGACGGCTTCATCGGCCCGACCGTTCGACCGGCCGACCCAGCCGTCGACGTCGTACCCCTGGCGCTCCCAGTAGCCCGGAGTGACCGCGTCGACCACCTCGATCTCGCCCAGCCATTTGATCGACTTGTAGCCGTACATCGGCGCCACGTACAGCCGGACGGGCCCGCCGTGGTCGTGTGTCACCGGCGCGCCGAGCATGGTCAGGGCGACCAGGACGTCCGGTCGGGTGGCCTGGTCGAGGGTGAGGCTCTCGGTGTAGAGGCCGTCGAAGGACCGGAAGGTCAGCGCGGTGGCGGCGGGCTGGGCGCCGGCCGCCGCGAGCAGGTCGCGCAGCAGCACGCCCGACCAGTGCACCGCCCCGACCCGCCAGCCCGTCACGCACTGGAAATCGCGCACGAGGGTCGTCTGCCGCATCCGGCCGAGGTCGGCCAGCGTCAGCGTCAGCGGCCGATCGACCAGGCCGTGCACGCGCAGCCGGTAGTCGTCCGGGCCGAGCCTGGGGACGCTGGAGGTCACTGTGTAGTAGCGGAAGCCCCCGATGGGCACGAAGTCGGACAGCCCCGTCGGGTCCTTCTCCCGGATCGGGGTGACCACCCGCTCGACGGCACGCTCCACCGGCGCTCCGAACACGACCCCCGCGGCACCGAGGGTGATCATGCTGAGGACGACCCGTCGTCCCACCGGCGAGCCATCGGATGCCACACCATCCAGTGAACACCGCCACCGGCCCGGCCGGCCGCCGCGCCCGAGATCGACAGCGTTCCGTAAGCCCCGGGCCGCCGTCAGCCCGGGCCGTTGCGACCCCCGACGGCGGCCAGGACGCTCAGCAGGACGACGCCGGCGGCGGTCGCGGCCAGGCACCAGGCACGGCAGCGCCGGGAGGCCAGCCGCGCCCCGGCCACGTCGCCCCGGGCGAGCCGGTCGCTGGTCCGCAGCGAGTACACCAGCCCGAACGCCCCGACCGGCGCGCACAGGATGGTCGCCACGATGGACAGTCCGAGGTGGTTGCGGACCCGCACGGCCCGGTGGCTGGGCGCCCGCCGCTGCGGCAGCCGATCCCCGCCGCTCGCCCGCGTGCGGGCCGGCGGCCAGACCCGGGGATCCCGCGGATCGGGTCGCGGATCCGGCCCGCCCCGGGGCCCGCCCTCGGACTGGACGCCGTTCCCGCCTCGGGTACTGCTCGTGCCTCGGGTACTGCTCTCGGTGCGGAGGCCGAAGCCGATGCGGAGGTCGAAGTCGGTGCCGGGGCCGGTGCCGGGGCCGGAGGCGGTGCCGGAATCGGAGCGGATGCCGGAACCGGTGCGGAGAACGGAGCCCGTGGGGGTGGCGGCTGCGCTGGCCGGCCGAACCGGCGGGTACGCCGACCAGGCTGCCCGGCGGTGGGGATGGGTGCCCGGCCCCTGGGACCGGCTCGTCGGGTAGCCGGTCGAATAGTGGTGGCCGCTGGAGAAGAAATGGTGGCCGGTGGTGTCCCCGCCGCCCGCGACCCGGTGGGTGGAGCGCCGGGCCCGGACGTCCGCGGCTGGCGAGGTCGATGCGGCTGGTGGGTCCGATGCGGCTGGTGGGTCCGATGCGGCTGGCGAGGTCGATGCGGCTGGTGGGTCCGATGCGGCTGGTCGGGTGGATGCGGGCCGCGGGGTGGCGCGTGCGTCCCGGTGCGGGCGGCCGGGGCGGCCGGTGCGGGCGTCGTAGTCGCCTCGCCACTTCTCGAGCAGCTCGTGCGATGCGACGATGAGCTGCATCGCGCGGATCGAACCGGGATGCCGGCTGCTCGGGTTGTCCGGGTGATGGGCGCGCACCCGGGCCCGGTAGGCGCGGCGGATCTCGGCGCGATCGGCGGAGCGGCTCACACCGAGGACGGCGTAGGCGTCGGTCCCGTCGAGTTCGCGCAGGAGCCGGTCGAAGGGGCTCACCGGGCAGGGCGATCGCAGCCGGCGGAGCGCCGCTGCCGTGTCGGAGGCGCCATCCGATCCCCTGTCGTCGTCGGCCGGGCACGTTAGGTGGTTATTATAGGCTTTGTCTGGCCCGCCGTCTGCTCTCATTGCATATGTGTGATCAGGCGGTGACATCCCGGCGCGACAGGGTGATCGCGCCCAGCAGGGCAGCCCCGAGCGCGTAGGCCGTCCCGACGAGCAGCGCCGTCCCGTAGCCGGCTTCGCTGACGCCGCCCTGGCCGATCGCGTCGAACACGAGGCCGGGCAACACCCGATTCGATGCGCCCCACGACTCCTGGATGATGTGCTCGATCGGGAACGTCCAGGCGACCCCGACCGCCAGGGTGAGCGCGGTCGAGCGCAGCACGAGCCCGAGCGCCGTGCCGGCCACCCCGAAGAAGGCGGCGGCGACCAGCGCGTTGAGGTAACCCGAGGCGAGATGCCGGACACCGTCGGCGCTCCACCAGGCGGACGTGTCGATCCCGCGCAGCGTCGCGACGACGTACCCGACGCCCACGCTCAGGACGACCGCGCAGATCAACGCCACCGCGGTCAGGGCCAGCGTCAGCGACATCCGACCGGCCAGCCAGCCCAGCCGGCGGGGTTCGCGCAGGAACAGCGTCCGCAGTGTTCCCTGGCTGT
Organism: Frankia sp. ACN1ag; assembly: GCF_001414035.1. Lineage (NCBI taxonomy): Bacteria > Bacillati > Actinomycetota > Actinomycetes > Frankiales > Frankiaceae > Frankia > Frankia sp. ACN1ag. The sequence continues at coordinate 63,099 of NZ_LJPA01000018.1, forward strand.
ACTCGAGGGTGATGGTGATCGCGAAGACGAGGAAGACCAGCAGCCCGGTGAAGGTGCTGCTGCTGGTGAGGCCGAGAGCCATTCCGCCCGCCGTCGACACCTGTCCGGTGGTGACGTCGAAGCCTCCCGAGCCGCCGGCGCCGGCGGCACCGGGTTCGCCGGCATCGGCCAGGCCGAAAAGCAGAGCGGTGGACAGCACGCTGAGGACGGCGAGAATCGCCATCGCGACGGCGGTGCTCGGCCGCCACAGCTTGATGAGCTCGGCGTGGAAGGAACGTCGGGCTGCCAGGACGAGGTTCATCGCGAGATCTCCGGGTCGGTCGTGACGGGCGTGGGCGGCAGGACGGCGGCGTCGGCGCGGGACTGCGCGACCAGGCTCTGGTAGCGGTCCTCCAGGCTGGGTCGGCGCGGCGAGATCTCGATGAGGGTGATGCCACGGTCCGCGGCGGCCCGGTTGATGCCGGCGAGCAGGCGAGCGTGCTCCCGGGAGTCCGGCGCCATGCTCAGGCTGGCGACGACGTCGTGGACCCGGCGGACCGCCGGCACGGACAGGCCGGCGAGCAGGTCCGCGACCAGCGCGACGTCCTCGTCGTGTTCGGGGCGCAGCACGACGTCGTGCGCGCGGGTGGCCATCAGGCTCTCGGTCGGGCCCTGGTACGCCAGCCGGCCGCCCTCGACGACGATCAGCCAGTCGCAGATCTGCTCCACCTCGGCGAGCAGGTGCGAGGAGATCAGTACCGTGCGGGTGCGTCTCGGGCCGCCGGACGCGGCGGGCGCACCGGACGGGGCCTCCGCCAGCGTGCGGATGAGCTCGCGCATCTGGCGGATGCCGGTGGGGTCCAGGCCGTTCGTCGGCTCGTCGAGGATCAGCAGGTCCGGGTCGGCGAGCAGGGTGGCGCCGATGGCGAGCCGTTGCTTCATGCCCAGCGAGTAGGACCGGACCCGGTCGCCGCCGCGGCCGGTCAGGCCCACCTCGTCGAGGATGCCGTTCACCCGGGCGGGATCCTGGCCGCCGAGCACGGCGAGCGCGGTGAGGTTGCGAGCCCCGGACAGCGCCGGGTACAGCGCTGGACTCTCGATCAGCGCGCCGACCCGGGGCAGGTAGGCGGCGGGCGTGTGCAGCGGCCGCCCGAGCACGGTGCCCCGCCCGCTGCTGGGGCGGACCAGGCCGAGCAGCATCCGCAGCGTCGTGGTCTTGCCGGCGCCGTTGGGCCCGACGAAGCCGGCGACGACCCCTTCGGGAACGGCGATGTCCAGTCCGCTGACCACGGTGCGCCGGCCGTACCGTTTCGTCAGGCCGCGGACGTCGATGGCGAGACGGCGATCCGGGTTCGCTTCGCCCAGGGCCCCGCCGGGCCGGTGGACGGGGACCTCGATCGGAACGTGCGGGTCGGCCGCCGCGGTGCGCCGGCCTGTGGTTGTCGTCATGCCGATCAGAGTGCCGGCGCGACCGGGGGACGTCGTCCGTCGACGGACGACACCGGCGTACGCAAATGAGCGTGGCCCAGCGGTGTTCTCGGTACGCGCAGACGCGGGCCCGGTCCAGGCCGGGTCGGCTCAGACCAGGCCGGCTCAGACCAGGCCGGCCTGGTTGGCCAGGACGGCGAGCTGGGCCCGGTCGCGGGCGGCCAGCTTCACCATCACCCGGCTGACGTGGGTGCGGGCCGTCGCGGGGCTGATCACCAGCCGGGCGGCGATCTCGTCGTTGGACATCCCATGACCGACGAGGCTCATCACCTCACGCTCACGTACGGTGAGCCCACTCAGATCCGGGGCCGTCACGGCCGGTCGGCGGGCGAACGTCTCGATGACGAGCCTGGTCACCGTGGGCGACAGCAGCGACTCGCCCGCCGCCACGACCCGGATCGCCCGCAGCAGGTCCGCGGGCTCGGTGTCCTTGAGGACGAAGCCCGAGGCACCGGCGCGCAGGGCCTCGAAGACGTACTCGTCTACCTCGAAGGTGGTGACGATGACGATCCTGGTCGCGGCCAGTCGCGGGTCCGCCACGATCGTCCGCAGCGCCGCCAGGCCGTCGACCACCGGCATCCGGATGTCGAGCAGCACCACGTCCGGCCGGGTGGCCCGGACGATTTCGACGGCAGCCCGGCCGTCCTCGGCCTCGCCGACGAGGTCGAGATCGTCCTCGGTCTCGATGAGGACCCGCAACCCGAGCCGGACCAGCGGCTGGTCGTCGGCGATCACGACCCGAATCACGCGCGGACCTCCGCCTGCTCGCGGCGCAGCAGCGGCAGCTCGGCCCGGACCTGCCAGCCGCCGTCGGATCCCGGGCCGGCCGACAGGACCCCGCCCAGTTCCGCGGCGCGTTCACGTAACCCTGTCAGTCCCTGGCCACCCGGCCGCTGGCTGTCGGGGAGTGCGTTGTCCGCCCGCGCTGATCCGCCCGCGCCGAACGGTCCGGACAGGTCCGAACGTTCGGCGGGCGAGGGCCGGTCGGACGGCTGTGACGGCTCGGGCCGCTCGGGCCGGTCGGACGGCTGTGACGGCTCGGACGGCTCGGACGGCTCGGGCCGGTCGGTGACGTCGAGGGCGAGCCGGCCTCCCGCAGTGGCCAGGGCCACCCGGACCCGGGTGCGGCCCGGCGGCGCGTGGCGCAGGACGTTCGTCAGCGACTCCTGGATGATCCGGTAGGCGGCCAGGTCGAGGTCGGCGGGCAGCCCGGTCAGTAGGTCGCCGTCATCCTCGGTGACGAGCTCGATGGGAACACCGCAGAGTCGCACCTCGTGCAGCAGGGTCGGCAGTCGGCCCAGCCCGGTCAGCGGCGGCTCGGGCAGCGGGCTCGCACGGGCCGTGACGAGGGAACCGACCGAGCCGGCCCGAGTGGCCGCGTGCGGGCGGTCGTCGGCCGCGCCGGTGCTGCCTGCGACGGTCCCGCCGCCGACGGTCCCGCTGGCGGCGGTGCTGTTGGCGGTGGTGCTGACGCCGTCGCGCTGGCCGTCGCCGACGACGGTTGCGCCGCCCTGCTGGCCGGCGCGGGTGAGGGCGAGGGTGGAGCGCAGCTCGTCGAGCGCGTCGACGCTCGTGCGGCGGATCGCTTCCAGGGCTACCTGGGCCTGCTCGGGCCGCCGGTCCAGCACGTGCAGGGCCACCGCGGACTGCAACGAGATGACCGACAGGCTGTGCCCGACCACGTCGTGCACCTCGCACGCCATCCGCAGTCGTTCCTGCTCGATCCGGCGTCCGGTCGCCTCCTGGGCGGCCTGGGCCGCGGCGAAGCGGTTCAGCCGGATCAGCGCGCCGACCAGCGCCGGCGCGCTGCACAGCGTAACCCCGCCGACCATCTCGAACACAAACCCCCAGCCGCCGGTGGCGTAGCCGCGGGCATCGCCCACGGCCGACCCGGCCAGCAGGGCGACGTTCGCGACCAGCACCGCCCGCCAGGACGTGCGCCGATCATGGTGCAGGCCGACGGACAGTGCCGCCACGACCAGTGGAGTGACCGCCGGGCCGTGCGGGTAGCCGGCGGCGAAGTACGCACCGAGCAGCAGGCTCGTCGAGAGCAGCATCACCAGCGGGACGCGGCGGCGTAGCAGGACGGTCCCGGTGAGCAGGATGAGCAGCACGAAGGCCGGCGCGTCGAGGGCCCGGGCGGGTGGGACCTGGTCCTGGGCGGCACCGTTCGACCCGCCGATGACCACGGCGGCAGTAGCGACCAGAGCCGTGACGTCACACACGGCACGCGGGGGCCCCCAGCGTCGCGCCCCTGGGCGACCGGGCGGCGGCGAAGGGCGTGCGAGCGCCAGCGCCCGTCCGGCCGCCGACCTGTCCGTGCTCGTCATTGACATTGACGGTAGCGAGCCGGTGGCGTCGGGACATCCGTCGGTGGACGTACTCGACGTACCTGTCCCGACGTACCTGCCGTGACCGACCTGTCCCGACGTACCTGCCCCGACCTACCTGCCGCGGCGTGCCGACCGCGAGGCGCCCGGCTTGTTACGCTCCCGACCGGATCCGGTCGCCGCCGGGCCGGCCGTAGACTGCGCCCACGGCGGCGACCGGATCCGGTGGATGCCGTCGGCGGGGAGGCCGCATGCTCGTGTCGGGAACGCCGCCGACGTTGCTGTCGCTGTGGTATCTGGCGGCCTGCCTGGCCGAGCGGGGCGATCGGCTGGAGTACCGCCACCCCCTGGTCGCGGTCCGCAACGCGAACAACCTGGTCGTCGGCGGCCTGGACGTGGTGCGAGGCGAGCCGGTGGCGTCGGCGGTCATCCGCGGGGATGGCTGGTGGTCGCGCGCGGTGCTCGGCACCGCCGCCGCGGCCCTTCCGCCGATCGACGGCCAGGTGCTCACCGGGCTGTGGGCGACTTTCCAGGGCAAGGCGGGCGCGGTCGCGCTGCTGCCGTCCGAGCTGCGCTATGCCCGGATCGAGGCGGCGGCGGCTCGGGCGGGTATCCCCGCCACCCTCGCCGGCCGGCTGTTGAGCTGGTCCGACGCGGTCGTGGAGCACTTCCGCCGGCAGCCGGTGGCCGGATGATCATCGCCATCGAAGGCGTCGACGGAGCCGGCAAGAACACGCTGACCGGCAGGCTCGTCGCCCGGCTCACCGACTCCGGGCGCAGCGTGGCGACCCTCGCCTACCCGCGATACGCCGCCGAGCCCCTCGGCCCGGCCATGCGCGGGCTGCTCGGGGGCGACGCGCGGCTCGCCCCGCTGGCCGCCCTCCCCCGCGCCACGGCGATGATGTTCGCGCTCGACCGGGCGGCGTCGCGGCCCGAGCTCGACGCCCTGACCGACGCCAACGACGTGGTCATCCTCGACCGGTACATCGCGTCGAACGCCGCCTACGGCGCGGCGCGGCTCCCGGCGGCCGAGCGGGCCGGCTTCCCGGCCTGGGTCGCCGATCTCGAACTTGGCTCGCTGGCCCTGCCGGCCCCCGACCTGCAGGTGCTGTTGCGGGTGCCGGTCGCCAAGGCGCGGGCGGGCGCGGCGGCGCGGGCCGGCGACGACCCTGCCCGGCCGCTGGACGCCTTCGAGGCCGACGGCGGCCTGCAGGAGCGGTGCGCGCGGATGTACGAGGACCTGGCGGCCCGGAACTGGATCTCACCCTGGTTGATCGTCGACCGGGACAGCGCTGTCGGCATCATCGAGGGGTGGCTCGGCGCGCTGCTGCGCTGATCGCGTCGGCGGGCCGGCGGGCCGGCGGGTCGGCGGGTCAGCAGTCGACGAGGCAGCTCGGCAGGACGATCGGCGGCACCTGCACGACGACGCCGGAATCGGCGCGCGAGCCGTGGCCGCGCGGCGCGGGTGTCGGGGCGTGGTTCGACCCGGACGGGGCCACCGCGGTCAGGGCCGGCCGGCCGGTGCCCGCGGTGCTGCCGGCACTCGGGCCGGCGGAGACCGGGTTCGGCGCCGACGGGTGCCGGACGGTGGCGGGCCGAGGCGGGGACACCGAGTCCTTGCGCCCGCCCGACGGCGAGGTGGTGCCTCCGCCGGCCGCGACCGAAGCGGCGGCGGAGGGGCGGCCCGGGAGAGGCCGGCCGGGAAGGGGCGCGGCGGTGGTGCCGCCGGTGGCGGAGGGGGTCGGCTGTCTGGCGCCGACCGCGTCGTCTGGCGCGGCGGCGCCGCGCTGCCCGATCAGCACCGCGACGGCCACGGTGGCGATGGCCACGATCCCCAGCGCGAGTTGCGGAAAGGTGATCCGGTGGAGGCTCCCTCGGTGCACGCTCACGCGGGCTCCATCCGTCGACGGCGGCGACGGCCGGACCGTAGCACGTGCCTCCCAGATCGGGACACTATCGCCTGATCAGGGCACTACGGACACTCGGTGAAGCCCGCCCGGACGGCTCCGGTCAGACGGCGGTCAACGCCTCCGCGCGCCGTGCCAACCGGGCCTGGGTCTGTTCGAACTTCGCCTGCTGCTGCGTGGCGGCCGCATCGAGGCCGGCGAGGAAGGTGGCGACCTCCTCGCGGGCCCGTTCGCCCTCGGCGTCCAGTCCCGTCAGGTCGAAGAAACGCCACTGGCGCAGGATCGGCGTCACCACGTCGTCATGGTGGATGCGCAGGTTGTAGATGCCGGCCCGGGCGATCTGGATGGCCTTGCGGCCGAAGTCGCGGATGCCGACGCCGGGCATCTCGAAACCGAGGATCTCGTCCCGGATGGCCTCCACCGTCCGGGAGGGGGCGATCTCCAGCGCGGCGGCCACGAGGTTGCGGTAGAAGATCATGTGCAGGTTCTCGTCGGCGGCGACGCGGGCCAGCAGCTTCTCGGCGACCGGCTCCGCGCAGAAACGACCCGTGTTGCGGTGGCTGACCCGGGTCGCCAGCTCCTGGAAGGACACGTACGCCATCGACTGCAGCGGCGTGATGCCGGGCCGGTCGAAGCCCCGGCTCATCTGGTACATGCGGTCACGTTCGAGGGCGACCGGGTCGACCCCCCGGGTGACCATCAGGTAGTCGCGCATCGCGATCGCGTGGCGGCCCTCCTCGGCCGTCCACCGGTGCACCCAGGTGCCCCAGGCGCCGTCCCGGCCGAAACCCTCCGCGATGACCCGGTGATAGCTCGGGAGGTTGTCCTCCGTGAGCAGATTGACCTCGAAGGCGATCTGCGCCGCCTTCGCCAGGGATGACTGGCCGGGCTCCCAGGGAACGGTGTCGAAATCCCGGCCCAGGCTCCAGGGGACGTAGTCGTGCGGCATCCACTCGGTGGCGATGCCGAGATGCCGGTTCACGTTCGCCTCGGCGACGGGCTCCAGCTCGCGAATCAGCTCGGTGTCCGTGAGTGATCTCATTGGGAGACTGTTCCAGACTGGACGCCCGTCAACCATGTCCCACGGGTGTGGATTCCCGCTCGCGAGACTGTTCCGGCCGNCCAGTTCGCCTGCGCGACCAGGACTTTCACCACCGGGCCGAGGGCGGGCCGGCCGACGTGCGTTTCCGGTCCCTTCACATGGAACTCTCACGATGCTCCGATGAACTCGACATCCGGACCGGACCCGGACCAACCCGGACCCGGGCCGGCCGGTGGGCCGCCGGGCCCCGGCCACGGGACATCGAGGGAGCCGGACATGGTGGCAGCAGCTCCGCGGGTGCTGGTCGTCGACGACGAGCCCAACATCGTCGACCTGCTCCGGATGGCCCTGCGCTTCCACGGCTTCGACGTCCTGACCGCGGCGACCGGGCGGGCCGCGCTGGAGCTCGCGGTCCAGGCCCGGCCGGACCTGATGATCCTCGACGTGATGCTGCCCGACGTCGACGGCTTCGAGGTCTGCCGGACCCTGCGGGCCGGCGGTCAGAGTGTGCCCGTCGTCTATCTCACCGCCCGGGACGCCCACCGAGACAAGATCGCCGGCCTGACCTACGGCGGGGACGACTACGTCACCAAGCCGTTCGCGGTGGACGAGCTGGTCGCCCGGGTGCGGGCCGTGCTGCGCCGAACGTCCCCGCCGCGGCCCGAGCCCGCGCCCGACCCGCCGGCCATCCTTCGCTTCGCCGATGTCGAACTCGACCCGGACACCCACGTCGTCCGCCGGGCCGGCGAGCCGATCGAGCTGTCGCCGACCGAGTTCACCCTGCTGCGATACTTCCTGACCAACCCCAACCGGGTGCTGTCGCGGGCGCAGATCCTCGACGCGGTGTGGAGCTACGACTTCGCGGGCGAACCGACCGTGGTCGACCAGTACGTCAGCTACCTGCGGCGCAAGCTGGGCCGGCACGGGCCGTCGCTCATCCACACGCAGCGCGGCTTCGGCTACGCGCTGCGCCTGCCCGCGGCGGGGACCGACCGGTGACCCTGCGACTGAAGCTGATGGCCGGGCTGGTGGCGCTGTGCGCTCTCGGCCTGACCATCGCCGGCACGGCGAGCGCGTTCGCGCTGCGCTCCTACCTCTACGACCGCGTCGACCAGCAGCTCGGCCGCGCCGAGGTGCTCGGCCGGCTGCCGGTCGGGACCCTGCTGACCCGCCCGTCGATGCTGGACCGGGCCGGGGTGCAGCGAGCCCTGGGCCCCACCGACTACCTGGTGGAGATCCGTCGGCCCAACGGCACGGTGCTGCGGGTGGCCGGCTCCGCGAGCCCCCCGCCGCCGGCCACCCCGCTGCTGGACGTCGTCGGACGGTCCGGCGTCGGACCATCCGACGTCGGACGGTCCGGCGCCGGCGGTGCGGGCGGTGTTGCCGGGACCGGGCCGGGCTCGTCGCGGCGCCCGGTCCCCTTCACCGTCGTCTCCGATCACGAGCGCTACCGGGCGGTGCAGCGCACCTTCTCGGGTGGCACCCGGGTGCTCGTCGCGCTGCCGCTGCGGCCGGTCGCGGACACGGTGCGCCGGCTGGTGCGCATCGAGCTGGCGGTCGGGGCGGCCGTGCTCGCCGCGGTGGCCGCCCTGGCCTGGCTGTGGCTCACCCGTGGCCTGCGCCCGCTGCGGCAGATGGTCGACACCGCGGCGGCGATCGCCGGCGGCGACCTCGACCGGCGCGTGCCGGCCGGGCCGCCCAGCTCCGAGACCGGGCAGCTCGCCGCGGCGCTCAACGCGATGCTCGGCCAGATCCAGGCCGCGTTCGCCGCGCGGGTGGCCTCCCAGGAGCAGGTGCGCCGGTTCGCCGCGGACGCCTCGCACGAGCTGCGCACGCCGCTGACGTCCATCCGCGGCTACGCCGACCTGCTGCGCGCCGGGATGGTGCCGCCGGACGAGGCCGACCAGGCGCTGCGCCGCATCCAGCAGGAGGCGGCGCGGATGGGCGACCTCGTCGACGACCTGCTCTATCTCGCCCACCTCGACGAGCAGCGGCCGATGCGGCGGGCCGCGCTCGACCTCGCCGACCTCGTCCGCGACGCCGTCGCCGACCTGCGCGCCGCCGCCCCCGACCGCCCGGTGAGCGCCGAGCTCCCGGCGAGCTGCCCCGTCCTCGGCGACCCGGACGCACTGCGCCAGCTCGTCGGCAACCTGCTCACCAACGCCCGCGTCCACACCCCGCCCGACGCGGCCATCGAGGTGCGCCTGCGCGGCGGGCCGATGCCGCCCGGCGGCGCCGTGCTCGACGTGATCGACCACGGACCGGGCCTGCCGCCCGAGGTCGCCGACCACGTCTTCGACCGTTTCTACCGGGCCGCGGACAGCCGGGCCCAGGGCCGGGGCGGCAGCGGGCTGGGCCTGTCGATCGTCGCGGCGACGGCGCGGGCCCACGGCGGCCGGGTCGAGGTCACCAGCGCCGTCGGCGCCGGCAGCACCTTCCGCCTCCTGCTGCCCCCGCCGGCCACCGGCAGACCGTCGGACGGCGGCTGAGCACCGCCGCGACGAGCCTGTCCCGACGGCCACAAGCGCACCCCGCGTTCCCGCGCACCCCGTGTTCCCGCGCGGACCTGCAGGGCGTGCTGGATCCATCTGGTGCGGATCATCGAGCTGATGTGCTCGCCCTGATGTGCTCGCCACGCAAGGACGAAGGGAAACGCTATGGCGAGCCGCTGCTCAAGAAGATTCGCCAGCCATCGAGTCGGTCCACGACACCCTCAAAGAGCGGTCTGACCTGGAACAACGCGGCGAGCGGGCCTCCGCTGGCGGCGCGATCGGGGGCGCCCGGCACGGCGGGCGATGGCGGGGTGATCAGGCAACAACAACAGGACCGTCGCATCCATCGCCCGATCACCGATCGCCTACGACCAGCGAAGATAGAGGACTTACCTGCCAGTGCTAGCCTGGCGAAGTGGCTGTGCGTTCTGTGTATGTTTCGTCGACCTTCCGTGACTTGACGGAGTTCCGCAAGAAAGTCATCGAGACTATTCGGCGGATGGGCCTGGTGGACGTCGCGATGGAGCACTACAATGCCCAGCCCGACCTTCCGTCAAAGGCGTGTGTGGATGACGTACGAGCCTGCGACGTGTATGTGGGCATTGTTGCCTGGAGGTATGGGGACATCCCGCCGGGGGAGACGTGGTCGATCACGGAGTCGGAGTACAGGGCGGCGGTGGAGGCGGAGAAGATCTGCCTGATCTTCCTGCTTCAGGGGGACGAACCTTGGCCACCTCCACTGATGGACGACGATCTCACGCGCGTCAAGCGGTTCCGTGCGGAGCTTGCGCAGCGTTGGTTGGTGGCCCAGTTCCGCAGCCCGGAGGAGCTGGGCCAGCTCGTCGCGACCGCGCTGTATCACGAGATCGCCAAAGCGGGCGGCGGCGTTTCGTCGCGCGTGGGGTTGGATCCGGCCTTGGTGGCCAGCTACCACAGGCGGCTGGATCAGGAGTACAGCGGGCTGGATCTCGCGGCGTTGACGCCCCCCAAGTATTACGAGGACGACGGGCAACCAGTCCGACTGCAAGCGGTCTTCGTGGAGCCGGATGTGCGGGCCGACCCGCCGCCGGTGGAGGTACCTCGAGAACTGCTGCAGCGGCTGCAGACTGCCGGCGAGATCGACGAGACCTCGTTGCCGGACGGGTTCAGCATGCAGGACCTGCGCGCGGCGCAGGAGGCCTACCGGGCCAAGCCGCGCACGCCCGTTCTGACGGCGGTGACTGCGGACAGGTGTCTGGTGGTACTGGGGGATCCGGGGGCGGGCAAGTCCACCCTCGCCAGGCTGCTGGTGCTCGACCTGATCGCGCCCGTCCCGGTACGAGTTCCCACGTTGGCCGGGCATCTGCCGGTGCTGGTGGAGTTGCGCGAGTACACCGCCGCCCGTGCGCGCGGCGTGCGCTCCGTCCTGGACTTCGTGCACGAACGCAAAGACTCCGGGCTCGGTCTACCTCGGCAGGTCCTTGAGCCCTATCTGAAGGCGGGCGGGCCGGCCCTCGTGGTGTTCGACGGCCTGGACGAAGTGTTCGACCCGAGCGAGCGAATAGAGATCACCCGTCAGATCGCAACTCTCGCCGAGGACCATCCCACCGCGCGTGTTCTGGTCACGTCCCGCACGTGGGGCTATGAGCGGCACCGGTTGACCGCCGCCGGGTTCGCCCACCACACGCTCCAGGACCTTGATCGGGCTCAGATCGAGGAGTTCCTGACCGGCTGGTACCACAGGGTTCTGGCCGAGCGGGTGCAGGAGGCTGCGCACCGCCGGACCCGCCTGCTGGAGGCGATCGACGCCTCGCGTCCGATCCTGGAGCTGGCGGGCAACCCCCTCCTCCTGACCGTGCTGGCCATCATCGGCAAGGGGCAACAGTTGCCCCGAGAACGTTGGAAGGCCTACGAGCAGGCCACCTGGGTCCTGGTGGAGAACTGGGACGTCAGCCGCCAACTGCGTGCCAAAGGTGTCGCCCCCGACTTCATCACCGAGGACGACAAGCGTGAACTACTGCGCCGACTTGCCTGGGCCATGCAGACCGGAAAATTCGGCAAGGCGGGCAATTTTGTCCACCGTGACGAACTCCAGCGCCTCTTCGAGGAATATCTGGTTGACAGCTATCAGAAGAGTCCCACGGAGGNGAAGANGGTCGCAGTTGCGATGATCGAGCAGTTCCGCCATCGCGACTTCATCCTCAGCCGCTGGGGGCCGGATCTCTACGCTTTTGTGCACCGAGCATTCCTGGAGTTCTTCTGCGCCGATGCCGTCCTGCGACGTTTCCAGCACCTGCAGACCATGAGCCTCGACGATCTTGGTCACCTCTATCTTGAACGATGCGATGATCCCACCTGGCACGAAATCCTCCGGCTGCTCGCTNCCCGCCTGGCCGAACCACACACCGCCGTCCTCCTCCAGCAGCTCATGGACGCCGACCGACCCTGGCCGGCCAAGGAATTCGACCAGCCGCCTCATGGNCTTCGCCTGGCAGTACAGTGCCTGGCTGAAATGCGCAATCTGCACGGAGTACCGGAGCTGGCCAAGGCCGCCGAGGCTGTCCTGACCGAGGTCATCTTTTTGCTGGAGCACTGCGTCGGCCTCGAAGACAGGCAGGCAACGTCCATGATCAGGGACGACGTACTCCCGGTCGTCCGCATCATCGGCGCCGACTGGCCCGGCCGGGACGTCTATGCCGACTGGTACGCCCGACGCGGCGCCTATCTCCTCTGGGCTCCCATCACCGAGTTCGCGGTCCAGTTCCTGGCCAACCTCTTCCNCGACACCCCGCGCCGGCTGCTCACCGCACAGCCCCTCAGTACAACCAGCGACAGTCGCGCGACTGAGGCGCTGAAGGCCGGCGCCTACGAGCTGAGTGCCCTCCCCCCGATTGATGCCGATGGCGAGGACATCGGTCCGACCCTGCTCGCCAATCTCGCCAGTACCAGCGACCGCTGGTCCGCCCGCCTCTTTGCGTTGGTGCTGCTGGACCGTCTTGCTCCCGATGATCCTGGTGTCGACGCGGTGTTGCGTGATCGTCTCGTTAATGATGACGACGATGCTGTGTTTGCTGTGGTGGCTGCTGCTTTGCTGCGCCGCCATCCTGTGGATGACGCCGATATTCTGGACATCATCACGACCCGCGCCGCCACATCCGACCCCGACCTCTTCGACTCCGGCCATTTCGCGGCAGCGGCTGTCCGTGCGCTGGCCGCGCANCGTCCCGACCATCCTCTTGCGCTGATCGGCGCTGGGATCGAGGACGAGTTGTTGG
>NZ_LJPA01000018.1:76105-141741 GCF_001414035.1 Frankia sp. ACN1ag
CATCACGACCCGCGCCACCGGCCCAGACCCAGACCGTTTCGCGGCGGCGGCTGTCCGTGCGCTGGCCGCACAACGCCCCGAACCTGGACGCCAGCTGACACGTGATCGGCTAGGAGCTCTTCCACGTCCCGACCCGTCAGAGTTGCCGACCATCACCTACCTTGTCAGTGGCGAGGTGCTGCCTACAGGGGCGCGTCCAGGGCTGTCAGGATCCGCGGTTCAGCCCGAGTCGGGCCTCGGACCGGCAGCGTCGTAGAGGCGGGCGAGGGCGGCCGCGGCGCGAGCCAGGGCGGCGCGTAGCTCCGGGGGGTCAAGCACCTCCAGCTCGGGGCCGAGTGCCAACAGCTCGCCCTGCGCGTGGCGGACCGACTCGATCGGCAGCCGCGCGCGGACCCATCCGTCCGCCTCCGGCGGCCCCGCGCTGTCCCGGATGCTCCGGCTGACGGCCGGTGGCAACCGGTGCGGCGCCAGCGCGAACCCGGCCGGCGACAGGCGCACCGTCGCCGTCGCCCGATAGACCTCCGCCTCGTAGCGGGCCGTCCAGGCGGCCCAGTAGGCGGCGAGGTCGAAGTCGGGCGGCCGGTCGAAGCCCTCCCCGGTCGGCGTCAACGACAGGATCTTCCCGACCCGGTACACCCGCGGCCCGGTGGGCACGCTGTCCACTCCGATCTCCTCGCCGTCGCGGCTGCCGGCCTCGTCCGGGGGCACGGCGGCGACCAGGTACCAGATGCCGCTCTTGAGGACGACGCCGAGCGGGTCGAGGACGCGATCGACCTCCCGGGGGGCCCGCCAGCGCCGGTAGGTGACCCGGAGGCGGCGCTGCGCCCAGACCGCGTCGGCCACCTCGGCGAGCAGGGGCGTGTCCTCGGTCGCCCGGAACCAGCCGGGCGCGTCGAGGTGGAAGCGCTCGCGCACCCGGCCGGCCCGCTCGCGCAGCGGCTCCGGCAGCGCCGCCAGCAGCTTCAGCTCGGCCGCCGCGAGCATCGCGCCGAGGCCCAGCTCGGCGGCGGCCCCCGGCATCCCGGCGAGGAAGAGCGAGTCGGCCTCGTCCGCGGTCAGTCCCGTCAGCCGGGTCCGGTAGCCGGCGAGCAGCCGGTAGCCGCCGGTGACCCCGCGGTCGGCCAGCACCGGGACGCCGGCCTGCGCGAGGGAGTCCAGATCCCGATGGACGGTCCGGACGGACACCTCCAGCTCGTCGGCGATCTGGCGCGCCGTCAGCTTGCCGCGCGTCTGCAACAGCATCAGGACGGACAGCAGCCGGCTGGCACGCACGCCCGCATTCTCGCGCGCCAATCCTGACAGAGGAAGTCAGGTATCCCGCCCAGGATGGGTGGCGCAGGCAACACCAGCAGGTCCGAGAGGAGATGACCATGACGGGAACGGAGACGGTCGCCGGCACTGTGGCCGAGGAGACGGCCGCCGAGGAGACGGCCGCCGAGGAGACGGTGGTCGAGGCGGGCGTGACGCCGGCGGTGTGGGCCGGTCTGATGCTCGACTGTCCGGATGCCCGGGAGCTCGCCACCTTCTACGGCGAACTGACGGGCTGGGGCGTCGGCGGCGCCGACGACGAGGGCGCCTGGGCCTACCTGACCCCGCCGGGCACCACGCTCACGTTCGGATTCCAGCGGGTGGCGGACTACCGGCCGCCGCGCTGGCCGGACCAGGAGGTGCCGCAGCAGTTCCACCTCGACTTCCGGGTCGCGGACCTGCCCGCCGCGATCCGCCGGGCCGAGGAGCTCGGCGCCACCCAGGCGGAGTTCCAGCCCGGCGGCGAGCGCTGGCGGGTACTGCTCGACCCCGCCGGGCATCCCTTCTGCCTGTGCCCGCCGGCCCCCCACTGACAGGGCTGACGCCGAGTCCGGTGTGATTCCCCGCGCGCCGACGCCGTTGCGCGGGGAATCAGCCCATGGTGCGGGCGCCGTCGAGTGATTCACGCAGGATGTCGGCGTGCCCGCAGTGGTGGGCGGTCTCGGCGATGAGGTGCAGCAGGACCTGCCGCACCGACCAGCTCGCGCCGGGCTCGAACCAGGGCGCGACGGGCAGCGGGTGGGCGTCGTCGAGGTCCGCGACCTCGGCGACGATCCGTTCGGTGCGGCGGGCGACCTCCTCGAAGCGGTCGAGCATACCGGCCAGCGTCTCCCCGGGCAGCAGCCGGAAGCCGTCGCGGAACTCCTCCTCGCGGGCCGTCATGTCGCCGTCGAACGCCGCGGCGCCGACGAGGACGAAGTTCAGCCACCGCTGTTCCACGACGGCGACGTGCTTGACCAGGCCGGCGAGGGTCAGCTCGCTGACCGTGGTGCGCCGCGAGGCCTGCTCGTCGTCGAGGTTCTGGACGGTGAACCGGAGGAAGGCGCGGCGCCGGGCCAGGTTCGCCAGCAGGTCCGCGCGCTCGCCGGTGAGCGCGGGCGGGGCGGGGTCCGCCGCCTGCTCGTCGGTCCCCGTGCTCGCAGTGGCTCTGGTCGCGCTCTCCATGGCGGGGCCCGCGCTGGTCGGGCTTGCTGTGGTCGAGATGGCTGTGGTCGAGATCGCCGTGGTCGCACCGGTTTGCGTGGTGGTCATCGCCTGTCGCCCTTCGTTGTCTGTCTGATGAGGTCACGCTAGGGGTCATTGCGGCCAAGTCCTGACCTCAATCGGATGGCAGGCCTTGGCTGGATGGGTCGCACAGCTCGTGGCGGGCGGGGGCCGGCTGGACGGCGTGGCCCGGTTCCGCAGGGAACGCCATGATCACCGAGGGTGGGTGCGGAGGCGTGGCCCGGTTCCGCACCATGATCGGTGGAACCGGAATCGGGGCCCGGCTGTGGGGTGCGGTTCCGCGGAACACCGGAATCGCTGGGGTCTGGGCCGGGGCTGCTGGGCCGGGGCTGCTGGGCCGCGGAGGCGAGTCCGCGTTCACCATGCTGACGCCCTACTGAGCGTAGGGGACTTACTCGTCTGGGTCTAGGACAGGGCGTAGACGCGGCGGGCGTTGTCGGCGCAGACGAGCCGGGCGATCCGGGCGGCGTCGGCGGCGGTCCAGGCATCGTCGTCGACGCCGTCGGCGAGGAAGGCGGCCAGGCCGCGGCGGAACAGGGTCGCGCCGAGCAGGAACAGCTCGCCGAGGGCGTAGGCGTCGGTGGAGAACAGGAACTTGCCGAACGGGGCGAGTTCGAGGGCCTGCGCGATCAGGCCGATGGAGCCGCGACCCGTGTTGTTGATCGCGAGCCCCAGGTCGAGGTGGACGTTGGCGAACACCTGGGCGAGGTAGGCGGCCTCGCGGTGGAACGGATAGCAGTGCAGCAGCAGGACGGCGACCTCGGTCGGCGCGATCGCCCGCAGCAGGCCGGTGAGCAGCAGCGGGTTGCCGCGGGCGAGGTCCAGATCGGCGTCGCCGTAACCGACGTGGATCTGTACCGGCAGCCGCGCCTCGACCCCGCACCAGATCAGGAACGAATGCAGGACGGGGTCGTGCAGCCGGATCGCGGCGCCGCCCCGGATCTCGTTGATCCAGGTACGGGTGGCGGCGGCGACCTCCCGATCGGTGGGTCGCCGCGCCGGCAGGGCCAGTCCGGCCCGGTAGGCGGCGACCGACTTCACCGCGACCGTCGACGGGGTGCGTTCCGCCAGCCGGGCGCGCACCGTGTCGGCGAGGTGGGTGACCCCGATCTGTCCGGTGAGCACGTCCACGGCCGCCCGTTCCGCGATCCGTTCGAGGCGCACGACGTCGAGACCCCGCCCGCCGGCGAACCCGGCGAGGTCCTCGGCGCCGGTCAGCGGCTCGGGCTGGAAGCCGGCGTCGACGCAGAAGGTGCTGATGCCGGACGCGCCGAGCAGCCGCCGGTGCACCTCGGCGTGGCCGAGCTCGGCCCGCCGCTCCAGGTAGGTCTCGGGGTCGGCGTGCGGCGGAAGGTCGAGCGCCGGGGCGCACCAGCGCCGCAGGGCGAGGCCGATCTGGCTGTCGAACAGCGTCGTTCCGGGTGGACCAGGCCGATCGGCCTCGGTGAGCATGCTCTCGAACTCCGGGCGGGTGAGGTCACGCCGGACGAGGCCGTGGCAGTGATGGTCGACGAGCTCGAGGTCGACGAGTCCGTGGTCGACGAGCTTGAGGTCGACGGGCCCGTGATCGACGGGCCCGTGATCGACGGGCCCGTGATCGACGAGGTCGTGATCGACGAGGTCGGGTCCGCCGACACCTCCGGAGCGCCCCATCCCTGACTGATCCCCACGGGACGGCGCGGTCATGCCTGGCCACGGCAATCACCTTGAGTAACCATTCTCTGTGCGCGGCGCCTGTGGATAACATGTGGATTACTTTGGCCTGCCTGGGGACAGTCGAGCCGAACATCAGTGATGTTGGCGTATTTTCAGATCTTCTTGCCGAGGCGAAAGCTGTGGACAACTCCTCGGACGGTCGCCCGATGCACAGTGGGCATCTCCGGCGAGATCGCGACTCAATCTTACTGTCCGTGACAGTCGGATCGGTGTGGGCGGGGTCTCGTCCGGCGTCTCGCCCGACATGGAGCCCGCTGACGCGCGAGCATGGTGCCAGGCGAGAGCCACCCGTGGTCGGATCCGTGGGGAAGGCGACATCCGTGGGACAGCGATATCCGTGCCGCACGCGGCCTCCGCGGGAAGGCCGATCATGAACGACCCTGCGTGGGACCGCGCCGCGCCGCGGATCAGCGCCACCGGCGGCCGCGAGCGCGACCGGCTCGCCGCGGCGGCCCGGCATGCGGCGACGAACCTGGAGGTCCGCGGCGTCGTCTGCGTCGCCTGCACCTTCGTCGACAACAGCGGCATCACCCGGATGAAGGGCGTGCCGGTGGGCCGGCTGGACGCGGCGGTGGTGTGGGGCGTCGGCGCGTCCCCGGTGTTCGACGCGTTCGGCGCCGACGACGGGATCACCGCCGGCCGCGTCGCCGGTGGTCCGGTCGGCGACCTGCGGCTGCATCCGGACCTGGACCGGCTGACCGCGCTCGCCGCCCAACCTGGGTGGGCGTGGGCGCCGGCGGACCGCCGTGATCAGAGCGGTGTGCCCCATCCCCAGGACGCCCGGGAGCTCGTCCGGGTCGAGACGGCGCGCCTGGCCGCACGCGGGCTACGGGTGGCGATGGCCTTCGAGATCGAATGGGCTGTCGCGCCGGCCGGTGCCGACGGGTTCACCCCCGCCGCCGGCGGCCCCGCCTACGGGATGACCCGCGTCGCCGAGCTCGGCGACTATCTCCGCGACGTGGTCGCGGCGCTGACCGACGAGGGGCTCGTCGTCGAGCAGATCCATCCCGAATACGCGGCCGGCCAGTTCGAGGTCTCGGTCGCCGCGCAGGACCCGCTCGCCGCCGCCGATACCTGCGTGCTGGTGAAGGAGACCGTGCGCGCGGTCAGCGGGCGCCACGGCCTGCGCGCCTCGTTCGCGCCGAAGGTCCTCGCCGACGGCGTCGGCAACGGCGGCCACGTCCATCTGAGCCTGTGGGGCGAGGATGACGGCGAGGACGGGGGCAAGGACGGGGACGGCGCGGCGCCGGGCGCCGGGTGGAACGGCGGTGGTCGGGTCAACCTGATGGGGGGCGGGGACGGCCCGGGCGGACTGACCGCGGCCGGCGAGGCGTTCACCGCCGGGATCCTCGCCCGGCTGCCCGCGTTGATGGCACTCGGCGCGCCGAGCGTGGCCTCCTATCTGCGGCTGGTGCCGTCCCAGTGGGCGAGTGCCTATGCCTGCTGGGGGTTGGAGAACCGGGAGGCTGCGCTGCGGATGATCCCCGGCCCGCCGGCAGCCGCGGGCCGGGCGGCGAACCTGGAGATCAAGTGCTTCGATCTCGCCGCCAACCCCTACCTCGTGGCGGCCGGGCTGCTCGCCGCCGGGCACGCCGGCCTGGACGGCGAGGCGCGGCTGCCCCCGCCCGTCGACGTCGACCCGGCCTCGCTCGACCCCGCCGAGCGGACCCGGCGCGGGATCGTCCGGCTGCCGACCGACCTCGGCCTGGCCGTCGCCGCCTTCGCGGCCGACGACGTCCTGCGCCGCGCCTGCGGTCCGGCGCTGCACGACACCGTCGCCACCGTCCGGCGCGCGGAGATCGACCGGTTCGCCGATGCCGACGCGGCCACCGTCGTGGCCGCCACCCGCTGGCGCTACTGATCCCGCCGGGGCTTCAGGTGAGGCGGTGCAGCCCGGCGGTCTGGAGGGCCCGCTCCAGGTCGTCCACGCCGAACGCCTCGACCGGGCCGAGCGCGCCGACGTGACGAACCGTGCCCGCGGCGAGGTGCCCCGCCATCCAGGCCATGATCCGCCCGGTGAACGTGTACGGGTCGTGGCCGGCCAGCGCGACGGTGGCGAGCTCCCGGCCGGCGCCGTCGCGGGCGCAGGCGATCACCCGAACCCCGGCGCGCGCCCGGCTCGGGGCGTCCGGGCCTCGCCCGCTGGTCGACCGGGCGGCGCGGGCCAGCGCGCCGAGCGCCGCCCGCGTCGGCGGCAGGCGCCGCAGCCCGGCCAGCGGGAACGACAGCGCCTGCGCCGCCCGGGCGCCGCCACCGCCGCCGAAGTAGGTGGCGACGTCGGTCAGCGCCGGCGCCAGGCGGGGCAGCGTGATCGCCTCCCCGCCGGACCACAACACGGCCCGCCGGGCGCGCAGTGCCGCCCGGCCGGCGTCCACGGCCCGGTCGGCGGGGGTCGAGAAGGTGCGCGCCTCCCGGGCGAGGGGACGCTGCACGAGCCGGCCGCCGCGCAGGGCGAGGACGCCGTCGCCGAGCGCGGCCAGCAGCGTCGCCCGCGTTCCGCTGCTCATCCCCGTCGGGCCGGTGACGAGGTAGCCGACGTCGAGCCGGCGGGCCGCGCCGCCGGCCTGGTGCAGGGCCAGCGCGCCGGCCAGGTTGCCCGGCACGAACTCGAAGCCGGCGCCGGGCAGCAGCGCGCACCCGACCGCCGCCGCCCGCGGCCCGACGTCGGCGAAGACGTGGCGCAGGAACGCCCCTTCGCCGGAGCAGTCGACGTAGTGCGCCCCCGCCGCGGCGGCGGCCGCCACCGCCGGGCGGCCGAGCTGGTCGAACGGGCCGACCGTGGAGACGAGCACGTCGCCCGCGTGCAGCAGCCGGCGCAGCGCCGCGGCGTCCCCGGCGTCGGCGACGGCGGTCGGCAGCCCGTCGTGGCCGGCGGCGAGCGCGGCGACCCGCGGGCCGGCGCGGCCGGCCAGCACCGGCCGGTGCCCGGCCGCGACGAGCGCGGCGGTGACCAACCGGCCCGTGTAACCGGTCGCGCCGAACACCACGATGGTCCCCGGCGGTGCGGAGTTCGGCGGCGCGGAGTCCGGTGGCGCGGAGTTCGGCGATTGCATGAAGTTCTCCGGCCGCGTGGGGGCACCGCCCGCTGCGGCCGCCGCCGTGCCGTGGTCCTTCATAGCGCCGTCCTTGTGGTGACGTTTGTCTGAACAGTCGAACGTGACCCCCGACACGTTGCTTTGGCGCGTGGGAGCGTCGGCCCCTCACAATGATGCGCACCCCGTCCGAGGAGGCGCGCGTGCGTAAGGTTCTGGTCGCAAATCGCAGTGAGATAGCCGTCCGCGTCTTCCGAGCCGCACAGGAACTAGGGCTGCGCACCGTCGCGGTCTACACGCCGGAGGACGTCTCCGCGCTGCACCGGACGAAGGCGTCCGAAGCCTACGAGCTCGGCGGGCCGGGCCATCCGGTGCGGGGCTACCTCGACATCGACGCGCTGCTCACGGTGGCCAAGCAGGCGGAGGCGGACGCGCTGCACCCCGGCTACGGCTTCCTGTCGGAATCGGCGGTGCTGGCCGAGGCGTGCGCGGCGGCGGGCGTGACCTTCGTCGGCCCGCCGCCGGCGGTGCTGCGGCTGACGGGAGACAAGGTCGCCGCGCGCGACGCGGCGATGGCGGCCGGGCTGCCGGTGCTGCGCGCGTCGGCGCCGCTGCCGGACGGGCAGGGCGCGGCGCAGGCGGCCGAGGAGGTCGGGTTCCCGCTGTTCGTGAAGGCCTCGGCGGGCGGCGGCGGGCGGGGCCTGCGCCGGGTGGAGCGGGCGGCGGACCTCGCCGACGCGGTGGCCAGCGCCTCCCGGGAGGCCGCGGCGGCGTTCGGCGACGGGACCGTGTTCCTGGAGCAGGCGGTGGATCGCCCCCGCCACATCGAGGTGCAGGTCTTCGCCGACTCCTACGGCAACATCATCCACCTGTACGAGCGGGACTGCTCGGTGCAGCGCCGCCACCAGAAGGTCGTCGAGATCGCCCCGGCCCCGATGCTGGACGAGGCGATCCGGGCGAGCATCTGCGCGGACGCGGTTCGCTTCGCCCGGCACGTCGGCTACGTCAACGCCGGCACCGTCGAGTTCCTCCTCGGCGCCGACGGCCGGTACACGTTCATGGAGATGAACCCGCGCATCCAGGTCGAGCACACGGTCACCGAGGAGGTCACCGGCGTCGACCTCGTCGCGGCCCAGCTCCGCATCGCCGACGGGGAGAGCCTCGCCGACCTCAATCTCGGCCAGGAGCAGATCACGCTGCGTGGCACCGCGATCCAGTGCCGGGTCACCACGGAGGACCCGGCGGACGGCTTCCGGCCCGACACCGGGACGATCAGCTTCTACCAGTCCCCGGGTGGCCCCGGCGTCCGCCTCGACGGCGCGACCTACGCCGGCGCGGAGATCAGCCCCTACTTCGACTCGTTGCTGGTGAAGCTGACCGCGCGGGGCAGCACGCTGGAGAAGGCGGCTCGGCGGGCGCGCCGGGCGCTCAACGAGTTCCGGGTCCGCGGTGTCCGGACCAACATCGACTTCCTGGGGCGGGTGCTGACCGACCCCGACTTCCTCGCCGGCGGGGTGACGACGTCGTTCATCGACGAGCGCCCGGAGCTGCTCCTGCCCGGCCGGGGCACCGACCAGACCAGCCGGACGCTCGCCCGCCTCGCCGAGAGCACCGTCAACGGGTTCCGGCGACCGGCGACCGCCCTGGTCGACCCGCGCTCCCGGCTGCCCGAGCTGCCGCTGCTGCCCGACGGTCAGGGGGTGCCGATCGGCCCCGGCTCGCCCGCCTGCCTCGGGGCCGGGGCCGGGGCCGCCGGCGTCCAGGGGTTGCCCGGCGCGGGCGTCGCCGGCGTCGGGGTGCCCGCCGGCTCGCGGCAGCTGCTCACCGAGCTCGGCCCCGCCGGCTGGGCGGCGCGGCTGCGAGCCCAGGAGGCGCTGGCCGTCACCGACACCACCCTGCGTGACGCCCACCAGTCGTTGCTGGCCACCCGGCTGCGCAGCTTCGACATCCTCGCGGCGGCGCCGTCGTTCGCCGCCCTGACGCCGAACCTGCTCAGCCTGGAGGCGTGGGGCGGGGCGACGTACGACGTGGCGCTGCGGTTCCTGGCCGAGGACCCGTGGGAGCGGCTCGCGGCGCTGCGGTCCACCGCGCCGAACCAGTGCCTGCAGATGCTGCTGCGCGGCCGCAACGCGGTCGGCTACACGCCGTACCCGGACGACGTGGTGCGGGCGTTCGTCGCCGAGGCCGCCGCGACCGGCGTCGACATCTTCCGGATCTTCGACGCGCTTAACGACATGGAACAGATGCGCCCGGCGATCGAGGCGGTCCTGGAGACCGGCACGGCGATCGCCGAGGGCACCCTGTGCTACACCGGCGACCTGTCCGACCCCGGCGAGCAGATCTACACCCTCGACTACTACCTGCGTCTCGCCGAGCGGCTCGTCGCCGCCGGCGTGCACGTGCTGGCGATCAAGGACATGGCCGGGCTGCTGCGTCCCGCCGCGGCGGCGACGCTGGTCACCGCTCTGCGTGAGCGGTTCGACCTGCCCGTCCATCTGCACACCCACGACACCGCCGGCGGCCAGCTCGCCACCCTGCTCGCCGCGTCCGCGGCCGGGGTGGACGCCGTCGACGCCGCCGCCGCGCCGATGTCCGGGGGCACCAGCCAGGTGAACATGTCGGCGCTGGTCGCCGCGACCGACCACACCCCGCGGGCGACGGGGATCGCGCTGTCGGCGCTGTCGTCGATGGAGGCCTACTGGGAGGCGGTGCGCGACCTGTACGCGCCGTTCGAGGCGGGCCTGCGGGCGCCGACCGGGGCGGTGTACCGGCACGAGATCCCCGGCGGGCAGCTCACCAACCTGCGCCAGCAGGCGATCGCGCTGGGGCTCGGGGAGCGCTGGCCGGCCGTGCAGGAGGCGTACGCGGTCGCCAACGAGCTGCTCGGCAAGCCGATCAAGGTGACGCCGACCAGCAAGGTCGTCGGCGATCTGGCGCTGTTCCTCGTCGGTGGCGGGGTGGACGTCGCCACACTGCGGGAGCATCCGGAGCGCTTCGACCTGCCCGCGAGCGTGCTGGGCTACCTCGCCGGGGAGCTCGGCACGCCGCCGGCCGGGTTCGCCGAGCCGTTCCGGGAGCGGGCGCTGGCCGGCCGCCACCCGGCGCCCCCGTCCGCCGACCTCGACCCCGCCGACGCCGCCGAGCTCGCCGTCCCCGGCGCCCGGCGCCGCGCGGCGCTGTCCCGACTGCTGTTCCCCGGCCCGTGGAAGGACTACCTGGCCGCCGCCGACAGCTACGGCGACTCCTCGCTGGTCCCGACGGAGGCCTACCTGTACGGGCTGCGGCCGGGCGCGCCGGTGGCCGTCACGCTGGAGCCCGGCGTCGAGATCATCATCGAGCTGGAGACGCTGTCCGAGCCGGACGACGCCGCCATGCGAACCCTCTACCTGCGGGTCAACGGCCAGCCCCGCCCGGTCCGGGTCCGCGACAACTCCATCACGGCGACGACGGCCTCGGCGCGGCGCGCCGACCCGGCGGACGCGAACCAGATCGGTGCCGGGCTGCCCGGCATCGTCACCTTCACCGTCGCCGCCGGGGACGCCATCACCCAGGGCCAGAAGCTCGCGGTGGTCGAGGCGATGAAGATGGAGGCCGCCGTGACCAGCCCCGTCGCCGGCACCGTCGGCGAGCTCGTCCGCGCCAGCGGCGACTCCGTCGAGGTCGGCGACCTCCTGCTCGTCGTCCGCCCCTGATCAGAGGGCTCTCGACTTCGCACCCGCAGGGCCCGCCGCGCGATCCCGGCGGCGGGCCCTGCGGGTCGGGTCCGGCCTCACCGGGCCCCGGGCGTCGCCGGGCGCGGGCGGAACACCCAGGCCCGCAGCAGCAGGAACCGGATGACGGTGGACAGCAGGTTCGCCAGCACGAGGACCGTGACCTCCAGGCCGCGGCCGGGATGGTCGCTCGCCGCGTGCAGCGTCGCGAGCGAGCCGCTGGTCAGCCCCAGCCCGATGGCGAACACCACCAGACCCTGCAGGTGATGGCGGCCGGCCTGGGCCGCACCGGAGAGCCCGAAGGTGAGCCGCCGGTTCGCCGCCGTGTTCGCCACCGCGGTGATGAGCAGCGCCAACAGGTTCGCCGCCTGCGCGCCGGTGGCCGTCCGCAGCAGGACGAACAGCACCAGGTAGGCCAGGGTGCTGGCCACGCCGATGACGGCGAAGCGGACGAGCTGACCCGGCAGCCCCCGCGGCACTCCCGGCACCTGCACCCCTCCCGCCGCCCCGCCGCTACCGTCCATGCCGCCGCCGTTCACGCCGCTACCGTCCCCGCCGTTACCGTCCCCGCCGCCGCCGGCGAGGCCGGCCGCGGCGGTCAGCGGGCCGCGGCCGAACTCCCGGCGCAGCTCGGCCAGCGGCAGCGCCCCGGTACCCAGCGCCCGTAGCAGCCGGACGACCCCCTTGAGGTCCGCGATCGCCGTGTTGAGCACGTCGACGCGGCTGTCCGGATCGTCGATCCAGTCGACGGGCACCTCGTGGATGCGCATCCCGGCCCGCTCGGCGAGGACGAGCAGCTCGGTGTCGAAGAACCAGCCGGTGTCCTCCACCAGGGGCAGCAGCGCCGCGGCGGCGTCGGCCCGGATCGCCTTGAAGCCGCACTGCGCGTCGGAGAACCGGGCGGCGAGCGTCCCGCGCAGGATCAGGTTGTAGCAGCGGGAGATCACCTCCCGGCGTGGCCCGCGCACGACCCGGGAGGTGCGGGCGAGCCGGGTGCCGATCGCGAGGTCCGAATGCCCGCTGATCAACGGCGCGACCAGCGGCAGCAGCGCGGCGAGGTCGGTCGACAGATCGACGTCCATGTAGGCGAGCACCGGCGCGGGCGACATCGCCCAGGCCGCGCGCAGCGCCCGGCCGCGGCCCTTCGCGTCGAGATGCACCGTGCGCACCCCGGGCAGCTCCTCCGCCAGCGCCAGCGCGATCCCGAGAGTGCCGTCGGTGCTGGCGTTGTCGGCGATCGTGAGCTGGAACGGGTAGGGGAACGTGTCGCGCAGGTGCGCGTGCAGCCGCCGCACGCAGGGGGCGAGGTCGTCCTCCTCGTTGTAGACCGGGATGACGACATCGAGCACCGGGCGGGGTCGGCCATCGTCCTCCACCGCCGTGCTGGCGTGCGTCTGCTCCACGGGAACGCGCTGCGTGGGGGCACCGGTTCCGGTCGCCGAGGAAGGCATCCACGTCGTCATGCTCCTCACTCTCGGTCGGCGAGCTGTGTCACCCGTGTGCCCATGCTGTGTGCCGCCTGTGAGACTCCAGCCTTCGCCCTGAGCAGAGCCGTCGGCACCCCCACCAGAGTGGCGCACCACGCCCGGACACCGCGTGCCGCGGCCGGAGCCACTTCCGTCGACCTATAGTGATCGTGTGGCCTTCGAACGCATCACCGTCGATCCCGAGCGTATGGGCGGCCTTCCCTGCATTCGTGGCCTGCGAGTGACGGTAGGTGCGGTCATCGGGCAGCTGGCGGCCGGTAGATCCATCGGCGAGGTCCTTGTGGACTATCCCTACCTTGAGCACGCCGATGTTCTGGCCGCGCTGGCCTATGCGGCGGCGGNGGTCAGCGAACGAGAGCTACCACTGGCCACTTCGGCGTGAAGTTCCTCATCGACGCGAATCTGTCTCCTCGCGTCGCGGTGAGGCTTCGCGAGGGTGGTTACCCGGTCAGTCACGTCATCGATTCTTCTTCTTGCGAACCTTCCGCGGGTTGCCGATGATCTGTGGGCCGGCGCGATTGTGACGATCGTCCGCGATCGGATGCGCGTGCGCCCGCTGCCCTTCCGCCCGGTGGATTGAATCTTCGTGCTCCGAATGTGGGCGCCTTGTCGGGTATCTGCCGCGACGCGGCGAAAGCCTGACCGGCGACGGCCGTGTGCTCCGGGCCTGGGGGAGGGCCCGGAGCACACGGCCGGTCTGGTGATGACGACGGATCAGGTGGTGCGGGTGGTGGTGGTGGCGGCGGAGGTGCCGGTGCTCGCCTTGGGGGCGGTCAGGTCGTAGAGGGTGACCCCGCCGACCGTCTTCTCGGTGAAGGTCTCCGTCACCCAGGTGGCGATCGCCTGCGAGGAGTTGCTGCCGCCGTTGGCCTGGCCGAAGCCGCCGCCACCGATGAAGTAGTGAATCTTTCCTTCGGTCACGTACTTCTTGAACTGCGCCAGGGTCGGCGACGGGTCGCTGCCGTTGAAGCCACCGATCGGCATGACCGGTTCGCGGGTCGCGAGCTGGTAGCCGGCGGCGCTGTTCGAGCCCACCGCGGCCGCGACCCAGGTGTAGGAGTCGGCGTCCTGCTTGAACAGCTTCACGATGGCGTCGCTCGGCTTCGCGGCGTCGAGCAGGCCGCCCATGCCGCCGCGCATGCCGCCCCGGCCCTGGGTGGTGCCCGGGCTGCCCGTCGCGCCGTTGCCGGTGCCGCCGCCGGTCGTGCCGCCGGGGAATCCGGGGAATCCGCCGGTCTGGCCGCCGCCGGGGAAGCCGCCCTGGCCGCCGCCTGGGAAGGTGCCGGTCTGGCCGCCGCCCGGGAAGGCGCCGCCTGCCTGGTTGCGGCCTGTGCCGCCCGGCTGGCCGTTCAGGCGGCGCATGAAGCCGCCCGGGCCGCCCGGGCCGCCGAAGCCGGCGCCGGCCGGGCCGGCCGAGGGGATCGAGCCGGTGTGCGGCGTTCCGGCGGTGGCCACCGCGTACGCGCCCGGACCGAGCAAGCCGGCGACGAGGGCCACCGCGGCGACCCCGATGGAGGCCCGGCGGGGCAGCCGGACGGTGGCGAGGAAGCCGAGCGTGGCGATGATGCCCGCGACCAGCACGGCGTAGCGAATCCACGGGTGCCAGTCGGCGGTGCGGTGCAGCAGCGTCCACGACCACGCGGTGGTCGCCGCGATCGTCGCCGCGCCGGCCAGCGCGGCGGCGGGGTGACGCCGGTGCCGCCACAGCAGGACGGCTCCCATGCCCACCAGGGCGCCGACCGCCGGGGCCAGGGCCACCGTGTAGTAGGCGTGGAAGATGCCCTTCATCTGGCTGAAGATGATCCCGGTGACGAGCAGCCAGCCACCCCAGAGTGCGAACGCGGCCCGCAGCCGGTCGGTGCGCGGTGCCCGTCGGGTGATCCACAGCCCGGCGACCAGCAGAATCAGCGCGGCCGGAAGCAGCCAGGAGATCTGACCGCCGACCTCCGAGCCGAACATCCGGGTCCAGCCGGTCGAGCCCCACATGCCGCCGCGCCCGCCGCCGGGGCCACCGCCGCCCGGGAACGGCATCCCGCCGGCGGCGCCGTTCGCCAGCCCGGCCGCACCGCCCGTGCCCGTGCCGCCGCCCGGCAGCGCCGCGGCCGCGCCGTTCTGGAGTAGGCCGAAGCCGCGGCGGCCGCCGGCTCCACCGCCGCCGACGCTGCCGGTCTCGTTGCCGGTGAGCCGGCCGAGCCCGTTGTAACCGAGGGTGAGCTCCAGCAGGCTGTTGTGCTGGGAGCCGCCGATGTACGGCCGCGACGAGTCGGGGACCAGTTCCACGATCGCGATGAACAGCCCGGCGGGGATCAGCAGGCCGAGGCCGCCGGCCAGCGTCTGGCGGACCCGGCGCCAGAACGACGTCGGCGCGCAGGCCAGGTAGACCAGCGCGAAGATCGGCACCACGACCAGCGCCTGCAGCAGCTTCGTCAGGAACGCGAAGCTGACGAACACGCCGGCCAGCACCATCCAGCGGGTGCTGGCCTGCTCCACCGCGCGCAGCGTCGCGTACGCGCCGGCGACGAGCAGGAGAACCAGCAGCGCGTCCGGGTTGTTGAACCGGAACATCAGCGCCGCCACCGGGGTGAGCGCGAGCACCGCGCCGGCGAGCAGCCCCGCCCCGGCGGAAACCTGGCGGCGCACCGTCGCGTAGAGCAGCCCGACGGTGCCCACGCCCATCAACGCCTGCGGGACGAGCAGGCTCCACGAGTTCAACCCGAAGATGCGGGCCGACAGCGCCATCACCCACAGGGAGGCCGGCGGCTTGTCGACGGTGATCGAGTTGCCGGCGTCCGAGGAGCCGTAGAAGAACGCCTTCCAGCTCACCGAGCCCGCCTGGACCGCAGCCGAATAGAAGGCGTTGGCCCAGCCCGAGGCGCTCAGGTCCCACAGATACAGCACGCCGGTGCCGACCAGCAGGACGATCAGCGCCGGGCGGACCCAACGCGGGTCCGGCTCTGCGGCGGCGGGCGGTGCGGTGTCCTCGGTGGCGGGCCCGAGAACGGTGGGCGCGTCGTGGTCCGTCGGCGCGTCGTGGTCCGTCGGTGCAGCGGGGTCCGTCCTGCTCCACGGCAGCCGGCGACGGTGTCCCTGAGCGCGCCGACCCCCGGCGTGCGGAATCGGGTCGGTGAGAGTGGGCGACATAAGGGTCACCCTGGGCCATCGACCTTTCGAGTCCTTGTGCTCTGCCTGTGCGCAACCTGTGAAGCTCGGCCTGGGGCCGTCTCCACCTCACATCGCCGACGGTCCTGGCAGCGCGGTCAGGACCGGGGTCATGGTCGCCGGGGTCGCCGGCTCGCCCTGTGCCGAGACCGCGGCCGACCAGCGCGGCAGCGCGACGACGAAGGCCGTGCGTCCGGGTCGGCTGGTCGCCTCCACCCGGCCATGGTGGGCCTCGACGACGGCGGCGACGATGGCGAGACCGAGCCCGGTGCTGCCCGCGGCCCGGGATCGGGAGCTGTCCCCGCGGGCGAAGCGCTCGAAGACCTCGGGCAGCAGGTCGGGAGGGATGCCGGGGCCGTCGTCCACGATGGCGACGGTGACCTCGTCGTCGGTGACCGCCAGGCTGGCCGTCACCCGGGTACCCGGCGGGGTGTGGGCGCGGGCGTTGGCCAGCAGGTTCGCGAGCACCTGGTGCAGCCGGGCCGAGTCGCCGGTGACGGTGACCGGCTCCTCGGGCAGGTCGAGCGCGAAGCGGTGGTCGGGGGCGGCGACGTGCGCGTCGCTGACGGCGTCGACGACCATCCGGGAGATGTCCACCGGCTCGTGCTCCAACGGGCGCCCGGAGTCGAGCCGCGCGAGCAGCAGCAGGTCCGAGACCAGGGCCGTCATCCGCGCGCTCTCCGACTCGACCCGGCTCATCGCGTAGGTGACGTCGGGGGGGACGGGCTCGCGGGTGCGCCGGGTGAGCTCCGCGTAGCCGCTGATCGCGGCGAGCGGGGTGCGCAGCTCGTGGCTGACGTCGGCGAGGAACTGCCGCATCCGCGTCTCGCTGGCATGCCGGGCCGCCAGCGCCGCCCCGATGTGACCGAGCATCCTGTTGAGCGCCGAACCCACCTGGCCGACCTCGGTCCTCGGGTCGGTGTCGACGTCCGGCACGCGGATCGACAGCGCCACCTCGCCCCGGTCGAGCGGGATCTCCGCGACGCGGGACGCGGTCGCCGCGACCCGGCGCAGCGGTCGCAGGGTCACCCGGACGATCACCGTGCCGGCGAGCGCCGCCGCGGCCACCCCCGCCAGCGCGACCGCGCCGGCGATGGCGGCCATCTTGGTCAGCGTCGCGTTGACCTGCTTCATCGGCAGGCCGGTGACGACGGTGGTGCCGTCCGCCTGGGTGCGGCTGAGCAGCCGGTAGTCGCCGGCGTCCGCGAGACCGCGAGTATGCGTTCCGTTGTCGCGCGGGACGGCCGCGACGGCGGCGGCCTGACTGGCGGAGAGCACCTGCGCGGAGTCGGCCGAACCGATGTAGGCGCCGTAGATGCCGGAGTCGTCGATGACCGCGGCCAGCATGCCGGGCTCGACCGGCCCGGCGAAGAAGCGGCTGAGCAGGGTGCGGCCGCTCACGCCGTACAGCGTCTGCACCGCGGCCGTCGTCGTCCCGGCTGTCGTCGTGCCGGCCGCCGTGGCGCCGGCCGCTGTTGTCTTCGAGACCGCGGGGGAGATCACGCGCACGGATCCCCCTTGAGCCGTGACTGCGCGTGCCGAGGTGGTGCCGGTCGTGCTGCTCCCGCTGGCCGTGGTGGCCGTGGTGGCGGCAGGCTGCCAGGAGGTTGTCGTGCCCGAGCCCGTGCCCGAGCCCGATCCGTAGCCGTAGCCCGGCGCGGGGATCGTGCCTGATCCGGAGCCCGATCCGTCGCCGGGGAGCTGCTGCGGCAGGGGCGTGTCGAAGAACCGCGACGGCGGGGGGCGGTCCCACCGCTTGCTTGCCTCGTACAGCCGGTGGTCGAGTTGGTCGAGCAGGACGCCGCGCAACGCCACCGCGGTGACGAACACGATCGCCAGCGACACGGTGGCGAGCAACACCATGAGCAGCGCGAGCAGCCGTGTCCGCAGTGACCAGCGGGACGGGGCTACCGACCAGCCGTGCCGGTCGCGGTGCGCGCGCCGACGACCAGCGCGCGCCGAGGGCCCGACCTCGATCGTCGGGTCGGCGGGCTGCACGGAGGCCATCGTCGCGTCAGCTCCGGCGGGTGCGCCAATGGCCCCCGCCCGGTCCGCCGGACCGGTTGGGCCGGCCGGTCTCGGTGGCTTCCGGCGCGAGCTGCGCCGCCCGTCCGAGGTCCGCGCGGCTCTGCATCACGCCGGCTGCGCCCGCACCGGGGACGGCCGTGGCCGACCCGGCGCCCGCGCCCGCGGCGGTGCCGAACGCGCCGGCGCGGGCCGTCGCGGAGCGAGGCATGGCGGAGGGGCCGTCCGCCCGAGCCGCCGGATGGTCGGCCTCGGCCGGTCGCAGCACGTAGCCGGCGCCGCGCATCGTGTGAATCATCGGCGGGCGGCCGGCGTCGATCTTCTTGCGCAGGTAGGAGACGTAGAGCTCGACGACGTTCGCCTGCCCACCGAAGTCGTAGTTCCAGACCCGGTCGAGGATCTGCGCCTTGCTGAGCACCCGGCGCGGGTTGCGCATGAAGAAGCGCAGCAGCTCGAACTCGGTCGCGGTCAGGTGCACCGGGACGCCGCCGCGCGCCACCTCGCGGCTCTCCTCGTCCATGGTCAGATCGCCGACGACGAGCCGCGCGCCCTGCAGCGCCTCGGTCGTCCGCGCCGCGCGGCGCATCAGCCCGCGCAGCCGGGCGACGAGCTCCTCCAGACTGAACGGCTTCGTCACGTAGTCGTCGCCGCCGGCGGTGAGCCCGGCCACCCGGTCCTCGACGGCGTCGCGCGCGGTCAGGAACAGCACGGGGACGTCCGGGCTCTCCGCCCGCAGTCGCCGCAGCACCTCCAGCCCGTCCATGTCGGGCAGCATGATGTCGAGCACCACCGCGTCCGGCCGGAACTCGCGCGCGAGCCGCAGCGCGCCGCGCCCGTCCCCGGCGCTGCGCACCTCCCACCCCTCGTAGCGCAGCGCCATCGACAGCAGCTCCGCCAGCGTCGTCTCGTCGTCCACCACGAGTACCCGCACCGGTTGCATAGGGGACAGCTTCTCCCGAATGCCTAGCCGTTACCTGAGTCCCACCTGTGAACTTCCTGTGAGCGGCCGAGGCGAGGCGGCCGGATCGGTAGGCGCAGCACCTCGGTCCAGACCCGGCGGGCGGCGAGAGCGTCGACCTGACCCCGGTGGCCGCAGCTACTAGCCGTTTGGCCGCGACGAGCTTTCCGTGAGATCTCGTGTAAATCGGACAGAGTGACCGTATCGTTGCCTAGTGCATCTAGATGACGCTTTAAGCGGTTTGGCGATGCTTCGGAGGGCATCGGCTCGGGGCGTCCCGCTACCGCACCAGTCGTTGACGCTGCTGTGGGCGGTGGAGCGCATCGGGGATGGAGTGCGGCTCCGTCGCTGGTCGGAAGTCCGCGACGAGCTGGCGGCTGCGCTGGTCGCGGGCGGGGTCGAGAACCGTGGACGAGTAGCACCTGAGTATCCCGTGGTGGCGCTGAGGCATTCCCCGCTCTGGGAGATCCGCGCCAGCTCAGCAGCGCCTGCGGCACACAGCTCGCAGCCACGCCGGTGGCTGGATCGGGAGGATCCCGAGTTTGGACTCTCTGCGCCCGCCTTTGAACTGCTACGAGACGAGCGCAACCGTGAACAGTTCGCGGCGGCGCTGCATCGTCTCCTTGACCGGGCGGCAGGTCCCGCCGGCCCAGACGCTGGCTTCTGGGAGATTCAGCCGGGGGTTGTGGTGGTCCGTCGCGACGTCCACGCGCAGTATGGCGGTCGACGGCAGGGCGGAATCGGCCCGTCCCGCTCCACTCCCAATGTGCTGCTCTTCACGGACCCGGTACGGGGGAGGTCACACGGCTACTTCGACGGGTGGGGCGACGATGGATGTTTCCACTACACCGGGGAAGGGCAGCTCGGTGATCAGCGGATGGTACAGGGGAATCAGGCCATCCTGGGGCACCGGAGGGACGGCCGCACGCTTCGTCTTTTTCGCGTCGTGCGGGATGGCGTTGAGTATCTCGGGGCGTTCGAGATCGATCCCGATCGCCCGTGGTACACGAGCGAAGCGCCAGAAACCAACGGGGGGCCGCTGCGGACGGTCATCATGTTTCGGCTACGTCCGCAGGGGCCGGTGCAGTCGATCGATGCAGACCTCCCTGAGACTCCCACGACGATCAGCAGGGTCACCTCCGTCCCGGTGGAGGCGTCGAACGCTGAACAGTACGCAATGACCTCTCCGGCTGAGCCAACCACCGCCTTCCGGCGCGAAGCCGCGCTCGTCGGTGCCTACAGCGAGCATCTTCGATCCCTCGGCCATGAGGTGTGTCGAAAGCGGATTCTTCCTCCCAATGAACCTAGCCCCCTGTTCACAGATCTCTTCGACGAGACGACCGGCGAACTCATTGAAGCCAAAGGCACCGTCACGCGAGAAGCCGTTCGCATGGCCATCGGTCAGCTCATCGACTACCGCCGTTTTTTTGAACCACCGCCCCGCTTGGTCCTCCTGGTGCCCAGGAAGCCGCGTCCCGACCTCCTAGATCTGTGCTCCGCTGCAGGTGTTTCGGTGGTGTGGGGATCCGACGCCTCCTCGACGCCGACCTGGACGATCAACTAACGGCTACCCCCGGGCGTCACCGCCGGCGAGGGTACGCGCGCGCGCCCCGAACGTCCTAGGCCAGCCCGACCTGTCCGGTGGCGCTGTTCGGTAGGTCGCGGGGCCCGACCGGGCTACCAGTCGGCGGACCGGTCCACGACGGTGTCGGCGGCGTCCCGCGGTGACGATGCCGACGTCACACGGCTGTCACCCAGGTGACGGTGGGTACCCCTGGAGAGCACGCTGTGGTCTGTCGGGAGGACGACCTGGGAACTGCACCCCAAGGGGGGGTTCACCCGCGCAAACTGGGTAGGTGCTCCGCATGGCTCGACACCGTCGTCCTCAGTCCGCCCGCCATGGCGTGCGCCCTCGCGTGGCGCGTCGGGTGGTACTGCCCACAGCCACTCTGGTCACCGCGGGAGTCGTCACGGTGGGAACTGCCTTCGCCTGTACCGGGTCCTCATCCGCCACCGCGAGCACCGGGGTGATCGTGGCGCCCGTCCGCGACGTCGCCGCCGAGACCGTCGCCCCCTCCGCGCGCGATGCCGACGCCATCGACAAGGCGGTGCGCACCAGCCCGTACACGGCGCAGGTTCCGACCAGGAACTACGAGGTCGCCGGCACCCGCCTCGCGAGCAGCGATCCGAGCTGGGCGTACACGGAGCTGCACCCGACGGTCGCGGACCTCGATCGGGCGGAGGGCGTGCTGCACCGCACCGACGGCGGCTGGAAGCTCGTCCAGCTCGGCACCTACGAGGTGGGCTGCGGTGTCGCGCCGACCGCCGTGCTCGACGACTTCGGCCTGCAGTGCCCGCCCGCGGACGCGACGGACGACCTCGCCGCCGCGGACTCCGCGCGTCCCGCCTGAGCCTTCTCGCCGGGCCGGTCGCCTGACGTGGTGGTGCGGGCGCTCACCGCATCCGCGCAGGCCGTCTGTGCCGTCTCGGCGCGGCATGGAGGATGCTGCTTGCCGTCATGGCTGCGCCCGGCACCAGGCCGGGGCCGTACCAGCGGGAGGCGAACCGAGTGCCCGTTACCGAACTTGATGTACGCACGGCCGACGGTGTGATGGACGTGTACCTGCACACCCCCGACGACGGCGGGGGCACGACGCCGCCGGTCGTGATCTTCTATCCGGACGCCGGTGGCGTCCGTCCGGTCATGCACGACATGGCCGCCCAGTTCGCCTCGCGCGGCTACGCGGTGGCGGTGGTGAACTTCTTCTACCGATCCGGCAAGATCTCGTTCGACGTGGGCAAGGTGTGGTCCGATCCCGATCTACGCGCCGAGTTGATGGCCGTGATGGGCAAGGCGGCCCCGGCGCTGGTCGTGCAGGACACCGCGGCGCTGCTCGAGGTGCTGGCCGCGCGGTCCGACGTGCGGGCCGACAAGGTCGGCGTCGTCGGCTACTGCCGGGGCGGGCTGATGGCCTTCACCGTGGCCGGCGCGATCCCGGACCGGGTCGCGGCCGCCGCGTCCATCCACGGCGGTGGCATCGCCACCGAGGAGCCGACCAGCCCGCACCTGCGGGCGGACGACCTCCGTGCGGCGCTCTACTTCGGCGTCGCGGCGAACGACCAGTCCTGCACGCCGGAGCAGCAGGAGCTGCTCACCGCGGCGCTGGACAAGGCCGGCGCCCGCTACGAGCTGGAGCACTACACCGCCGCCCACGGCTTCGCCGTCGCGGACAACCCCAGCTACGACGCCGCGGCCGCGCAGCGGCACTGGGAGCAGGTCACGGCGCTGTTCGCGCGGGAACTGCCCACCGGCTGACGCGCCGGCCCGAGGTTCCTGGCTGAGGCGGGGTTCCTTGCCCCTCCGGAGGGTTCTGCGCCCGATTCGTCCCTCTGGAAGGGCAAGGAAACGGCCGGCGCGCGGCGTTACGGCGTGTAGATGATGTCCCAGAGGCGGGCGGTCATGTCCGTGCTGGTCGTCGCGAGCAGCAGGCCGAAGGGGGCGAAGGCACAGCTCATCACGGTGCTGCTGTGGCCGGTGAGGGTGGCGATCGCCGCGCCGGTCGAGACGTCCCACAGCAGGGCCGTGTCGTCGGTGCTGGCCGTCGCCAGCAGCCGGCCGTCGGGGGAGAACGCGCAGCTCTGCGCCGAGCCGGGCAGGGTCGCGACGGTGCTGCCGCTGCCCGCGTCGGTCAGCCGGGTGCCCTCGTTGCCGGCGGTCGCCAGCAGGCTGCCGTCGGGGGAGAAGGCACAGCCGCCGGCGAAGTTCGTGTGCCCCGGCAGGTTCATGATGGCCTCCCCGACGGAGACGTCCCACAGCAGCGTGGACTCGGCGCCCGCGGAGACCAGCAGCCGGCCGTCCGGGGAGAAGGCACAGCCGTAGACCGTGCCGCGGTGCCCGTTGAAGGTGGCGATGTTCTTGCCGGTCGACGAGCCCCACAGCCGCACGGTGCGGTCGGTGCCGGTGGTCGCGAGCAGGGCCCCGTCGGGGGAGAAGGCGCAGCCGTAGACCGGGCCGCGGTGACCGGTCAGCGTCACCGTCTGCCGGCCGGAGGCGACGTCCCAGATCCGGGCGGTCTTGTCGCTGCCGGTGGTGGCCAGCAGCTTGCCGTCGGGGGAGAACGCGCAGCCGTGCACGACCAGGCTCTTGCGCCCGCTCAGCGTCAGCGCCACGCGGCCGGTCGCCACGTCCCACAGCCGGGTGCCGTCCTTGCTGGTGGTGGCGAGCAGCGCGCCGTCGGGGGAGAAGGCGGCGGAGGTGACGTCGCGTTCGTGGCCCTTGAGCGTGGCCCGCGCGGTGACCTCCACGCGCAGCGACGGGCGGCTGCTGCGTTCGAAGCCGCGCAGGTCCGCGGCGCCCGCCGACCCCAGCGGCGCCGGTCCCGAGGGCAGAGTGGTCGCGAGCCAGTCGGCGTCGCGGACCGGCGTGCCCGGCTCGGCGTGGGTGTGGATGAGGCTGCCCGGCGCCTCGACGGCCAGGTCGAACAGGGAGCCGTCGGTCAGCCGGACGCGAGCCAGCACGGCGCCCGGGTCGAAACGTTCGCCCGGTTCGACCAGCCAGCGCACCATCGTCGCCCGCCCGCCGGGGATGTCCCAGCGGGCCGGCTGCTCCACCGGGTTCGGCCGCGCGGCGGTGGTCCGCCGGGTCGACACCGACGACGCCCAGGCCGCCGCGCCGAGCACGACGGCGAGCTCCGGGTCGACCGGGGAGAACAACTGCTGGCCGGGCCAGTCGGTGCCGACCCCGAGCCGGCCCTCCAGGACGTCGGTCACCACCGGGATGCGTGAGCTGCCGCCGACGAGGAGCACCCCGCCGAGCTTGTCCGGCCCGTACCCCGCACTCTCCACCAGATGCTGGCAGCAGGCCATCGTGCGCGCCAGGGTCGGCGAGGCGAGCTGGGCGAACCGGTCGCGCTGCATGCTGACCAGCAGGCNGGCCGGGCTGAACACGTCCTCGACGACGGCGATGTCGGTGAGCTGGTGCTTGACCGCGCGGGCGAAGTCGAGCAGCTCGTGGCGGGTGCGGCTGGCCGTGGTCTGGTACATGTCGCCGATGCCCGGCGGGTTGAGCAGCGGCTCCAGCCCCGGGCCGTAGAGGCCGAGGATCTCGTCGAAGAGGATCTGGTCGAGGTCGCGCCCGCCGCAGTCGTGCAGCGCCGCGTGCGCGATCATCTCGTGCCGGCCGTTCTCGCCGACCGAGACCAGCGCCCCCTCGAACGTCCCGCCGCCGAGGTCGTAGACGAGCATCAGCGAACCGGGCTCCGGCTCGGCGCCGACCAGCGGCGACCAGGCCGCGGCGACCGGCTCGGCGAGCAGGTCCACGTCGACGAAGCCGGCGGCCTCCGCCGCCGCGATCATGAGCCTGCGCAGCGGGCCGGCCGGGTCGTAGCTCGCCGGCACGGTGACGACGGCCCGGGTCAGCGACTGCCCGCCGAGCTGCTGCTCCGCCTCCGCCTTCAGGGCGCCGAGCACGGCGGTGACCAGCACGTGCGCGGGGTAGCCACGGCCATCCAGGGGGACGGCGCCGTCGCGGGCCAGGTCGCGCTTGATCTCGCCGCGGTAGGCGGCGGGCCAGATCCGCTTGCGGCGTTCGGCGAGGGTACCGACGATCAGGTTGCCCCCGTCGGCGAACACCGACGCCGGCCAGCTCACCGAGCCGCTGGCGGGTTCCCGAACCGGTTCGATGCGGCCTTCGACGGCAAGAGCCGCCCGGGCACTGCAGGTACCGTAGTCGATCGCGAGGATCGGCTCGCCCACGGCACCCCCTGTCCACGTTTCTGGTGGGCAGATCGTAGCGGCGCCGATCGGGGCAGGCGTCGACACCCTCGTCAAACGGCAGGATAACGGGACCGTCCGTCCGTATCTGGTCGCGGCCCGTGGTTGCGCTCCGCCGTGGGCCGTCGTGCGCAGGGTGGCCCGGCCGTGGCCGGTCGGGTGCCGGCGGGTGCGCGGTGACCAGGGCGCGGTGGCTGGGGCGGGCGGCTGGGGCGCAGCGCGGAACGAGCGGCGGACTGCCGGCCTCCCCCGAAAAGGCCGGCAGTCCGCGGAACCACGCCGGTGCGCCCCCGACGCGGCACCTGGCCGTCTCGTCCCCCCGACGAACTGGCCTGACCCGTCGCACCGGCGTGGTCCCAGGACTCATCCTGCGGGATGCCGACGGCGCAGAACATCCCCGATTCATCGGGGGAAAAGCGCCGGCGCAAGCCGTCGAAGTCCGGTTTCCCGCTGGTTTTCCCCCGTCGTCCTGTCTGTCGTCGTCCTGTCCGTCGTCGTCACCGGTCCGGTCGGGACCTCCACCGGGCGGGGTGCCAGGCAGGCCGGCGCAGGTCCACAGCCGCGCCGTCCAGCGCCGAGATCTGCCGCGCGACCAGCCGGCCGAGGTCGGCGGCGAGGCCGTCCGGCAGCGCCGAACCCTCACCAGGGACGGCCTGTAGCCGCGCCACCACGGGCCCGACCTGGAGAATGCTCACGTGCCCGGCGCTCGGGGTGTCGCGGACGACGTGCAGCCGGACCTGCCCCGAGCCCCTCCCGCCGGTACTCGGCCCAGCGCCGCCCGCCCCGGCCATCGCCGGGTCGTCGCCCCCGCGTGCACAGCGTGGGTCGTCTGTCGCACCTGCGAGCGGCGGGGTGATCGGTGGTCCGAGCAGCTCCCGGGCGAGCTTGCCGGCCCGGCGCCGGCTCGGTAGCAGCCAGCGCGTGTCGTCGAGCCGGTAGAGCTCCGCGTCGGGCGCACCCAGCCAGACGGCCTTGCCCTGGTGCACCGTCCGGCCGCCGGACGGCGGGGCCGTGGTGTCGGGCGCCCTGATCCGGCACATTCCGGGTGGCAGCGCCGCCGCGTCGAGGAAGGAGGCGAGGAACACGGCACGCAGTCGGTCCGCCCGCGTCCGGTCCCCCTCCTCGCCGCCGCCACCCATCCTGACGAGGGTGTGGGCGCAGGAGACGTCGGGCAATCCCACGAAAACCGGGGGACGGGGCAGAGAAACTCTCGGCGCCGCCGGGACGCCGACCCAGGCGTGGCGCGCTCAGGACGGTTCGGGCGGCGATCGGACGGTTCGGGTGGGGATCGGACGGTTCGGGCGGGGATCGGTCGGGCTCAGTCGAAGCCGAGCTCGCGGGCCCAGATCGCGGCGGCGGCGCTCGGGGNGATCGTCGGCGGGGCGTCGGGATGGCTCGCGAGGTACTTGGCCCGTGCCGTGCGCAGGTAGTCGGCGACGACGCTGGTCTTGACGTTCATCGCCCGGGCCGCTTCCTTGTGGGACAGCCCCCGGCACCCGACGAGGACCATCACCTCGGCCTCCCGCGGCGAGGGCCGGTGCAGGCGGCGCCGGCGGCGGGCGGCGTCGAAGATCCGGGCGAGTAGGCCGTGTGCGTCGGGCGCCGCGAGCCCCCACTCGGCGCACAGCTCGTCGAGGTGATCCCCCTGGGCGAGGCCGCGCAGCAGGTTGCGTTCGTCGGCGCCGATCTCGCCGCGCGACAGCGGCCGCCGCTGCGCGTCCTCCAGCAGGAAGCCGGCGAGGCGGGCGGAGACGTGGTAGCCGCCCGCGGCGACGGCGGTCACCGCGGCCACGAACTGCTGCGCCGGCGCCGTCTTGTCGACGAACCCGCGGGCCTGCGCGGCGATCGCGTCGAGCACCTCGTCGGGCGTCGCCACCCCGGACGTCGCCAGGACGGGCAGGCCGCGGGCGTGCAGGTCGGCCACGGCCGCGGCGCCGGAGATCCCGGGCAGATGCAGGTCGCAGACGACCACGTCGGCCGTGGCGCCGCGGTCGAACGCCTCCAGGCTCGGGGCCGGCGCGAGGACCGAGAACCCGGCGCCGGCGAAGCGGGCGGCCAGCGACTCGGTGGCGATCGGATGGTCGTCGATGATCGCCACCGAGATCGGTCGGCGTTCGGCGCTCACCGCGGGCCCGCCCGCCCGGGCCCCGGGGACGGCGCGCCGTCGTCGGACGGGGACGAGGGCGTCCCACCACCGGGCGGCGTGGGCGGGGCCGGCCAGCGCAGCGTCACCTTGACGCCGTCGCCCGGTCGGGCGGTGACGAGCGCCTGCCCGCCGTGCCGGCGCAGAGCCTGATAGCTGCCGCTCATCCCGCCGCCCGGACGGACCGTCGCCGGGTCGAACCCGACGCCCCGGTCGCGGACGACCACGAGAACCGCGTCGGCGCCGCCCTCGACGAACAGGCTGACCTCGTCCACCTCGCCGGCGTGCCGCACGATGTTGCGCAGCGCCTCCCGGGTCGCGGCGACCAGCGCCTCGCGCACCGGCACGGGCGGCTCGCCCTGGATCGCCACGAACGGGACGAGCGCGAGGCCCTCGTCGGCGAACGTGTCGACGACCGCCGACATCATCGCCTCGAACCCGGTCTCGCCCGGCTCGGGCGTCCCGCCGTCGCCGTCGCCGTTGCCGTTGCCGTCGCTGCCGTCGCCGTTGAGGACCCGTGGGTCCAGCCCGCGCGGGTCCATGATGATCCGCCGGGCCCGCTGCGCCCCGCGGCGGGCCTCCCGGACCAGTGCGGAGGAGGGCAGGCCGCCGCCGGCGACGTGGTCGACGATGGGCAGCAGATAGTCGTGGATCTCCCGGTGGGTGATCTCGCGCTGGCGCAGGCTCTCGGCCTCCCGTTCCTGCTCCACGGCGAGCCGGNCGGCGGTCCTGGCGGCGTCCTGGGCGGCCGCGGTCGCCGCGGACAGCGTCCGCAGCTCCCGGGCGATGAGCATCGCGACGACGTACCACAGCGCGAAGCCCAGCAGGTCCGAGCCGAGCTTGAGGGAGACGTCCGGCAGCACCGCCAGGCTCCACGCCGTCATCAGGGTCACCACCGCGGCCACGGCGAGCAGCCCGAGCCCCAGGCCGAACCCGACGCCGGCCGAGGCCACCAGGCTGAACGGCACCAGCTCGGTCATCAGCTTGTTGCGCTCGTGCGGCTGCGCCGCGCGGGAGCCGACCAGCATCAGCGCCACGCAGAAGGTGACGTCGGTGAGCACCAGCCGCCGGGACAGCCGGTCCGGCCCGTGCCACGCCTGCCAGGCGAACCAGCTTGCCTCGCCGGCGGCGGCGACCACGATCAGCACGGCGAGCCAGGGGTGACGCAGCCGGTCCCACCCGAACAGCG
Organism: Frankia sp. ACN1ag; assembly: GCF_001414035.1. Classification (NCBI taxonomy): domain Bacteria; kingdom Bacillati; phylum Actinomycetota; class Actinomycetes; order Frankiales; family Frankiaceae; genus Frankia; species Frankia sp. ACN1ag. The sequence continues at coordinate 103,829 of NZ_LJPA01000018.1, forward strand.
GGATGACCACGAACGTCGCGCAGGCGGCCCGCGCATACCCGACCATCCGCGACATGCGCTGCTCGGTGCGGTGGACGACGGCCCAGGGCGGATTCGCGGATCCGTCCAGCCCGGTCATAGGTCGCAACGGTAGTGACCGAGCGGTGGCGCGGCCACCCCCCGCGTCTGATCCGGTCGTGTGCGGTGTGCGCCGGGCGTCGCGTGGGCACCGCCACGAGATGGACACCATCTGCCTCATCCCTGCTCCGGAGCCGGGCCAGCGCGCGGCAGGGGGCACGGCGGTCCTGCCGCCGCCCGGCCCGGGCCCGTTTCCGACGCCTCCGGACCCCGTCCCGCCGACGCCCGTCCCCGATCCGGTGCCGCCGGGCCCGGGACCCGACCCGGTACCGCCCGGTCCGGGGCCCGACCCGGTGCCGCCCGGTCCCGGCCCGGATCCTGTCCCACCCGGCCCGGGCCCCGATCCCGTTCCGCCGGGCCCCGAACCGGACCCCGTCCCGCAGCTCGTCCCGCAGCTCGGCCCCCCGCCGGTTCCGCCTCCGATGTGACCACGGGCGGGCTGTCACCGTGGGTCGGCTGTCACCGTGGGTCGGCTGGGCCCACGGACCGGGGATCGGCGCGAAGGCTGGTGGCGGAGCGGGTACACCCAGGTCATGACGCACCGACCCGAGGGCATCCCCGCCCCCAACCTGGCCGACGACGACCTCGTCCGCGAGCTGCGGCACCTGCATCGGACCCGGCACGACGCCTTCATCGCCGGCAGCGAGGACGCGTTCGAGACTCATACGGCGCGCATGCTGGAGCTCGAACGCGAGTACCTGCGCCGCTTCCCGCAGGCCGCCAGCCCCGATCCGCGGCGCACCCGGGCCGGCCGGCGCCGCGCGGCCGGCGTCGCGGGCTGACCGGCGGGCGTCGCGGGCTGACCGGCGGGTGTCGCGGGCTGACCGGCGGGTGTCGCGGGCCGGCTCGGGCTAGGCGCCGGTCAGCGTGTCGACGTAGATGTCGAACAGGCCGTCCGCGTCCGGGGCGAGGTACGCGTGGCCGCCCGTGGCCCCGGCCAGGCGCTGCAGGCTGGCGAGATCCGCGCCGGGATCGCAGGCGATGACGATGAGCTGGACGGGCCGGTGCGGATCGGCGGCGGCCCGCAGCGCGGAGACGGCCTGGTCGAGCGTCGGCTCGCGGCTCGTCGCCGCGCGCCGCCCCGGCTGCTTGCCGTCGGCGTGATCGTCGCCGCCCGTGTCCGCGTCGCCGTCGGTGAACAGGACGACCTGGTTGAGCCGGCCGGGGGCGAACCTGGCGGTCAGCTCGCGCACGGCCGCGACGGCGGTCGAGTACAGGTCGGTGCTGCCGGCGGGTTGCAGGTCCGCCGGCGCCGCGGTCAGGTCGTCGCGCTGGGTGCCGGCGTGGCCCGCGGCGTCCAGCCGGGCGAGCGGGGCCAGTTCCCGGTGGCCGCCGGGCAGTTCGGCGGAGGACTGCCAGAGGCCGACCTCGCTGTCGTGCGCGAACAGCCGCAGGCCGGTCAGCGCCGTGTCCGTGGCCGCCTGCAGGCGCGTGCGACCGGCGTCGCCGGTCAGCGGCAGCGCCATCGAGCCGGACGTGTCGAGCACGGCGAGGGTGGCCCCGCGTTCACGGCTGTGCCGGAAGAAACGGCGGGCGGTTCCGAGCACGCTGTCCGAGGCGTCCGTACTGGCGAGTCTCGGCGGGGTGGAGCGCACGCCGTCGGTCGCGTTGAGGGTCGCCGACAGCCCGCCCGGGTCGTCGCGGCCCGCCAGTTCCGTCGGGGTGCGGAAGCCGGCCGCGGTCAGGGCCCGCCGCCCGGCGTCGCCGCGCAGGTAGGCCGCGAAGGCGTCCGCCGCGGCGCGCCTGGGCGCCGAATCCGTCGTCCGCTTCAGGACGATGTAGGGAACCGTCGCCGTGAACGCGCCGTCGGCGGGATAGGAGGCGACCAGGGTCGTCGCGGACCTGGGCCCCGTCCGGGCCGCCAGCGCCCGGTTGTAGGCGATGACGTCGGACTCCAGGGCGGGGAAGGCGGACGGCGCACTGCCGGCGGCGCCGTTCTCCGTGCCGCCGTCGCGGACCGAGTCGAACAGCTGGTGGTCGTACTGCGGCAGCCAGTCGATCGCGCGTTCCAGGTGCAGCACCGTGGCCTGGGCCGCGCGGTCCTGGTCGAAGGTGCCCGGCGTCATGTCCGCGGGAGCCAGCCGCCGCGCCGCGCCGACCGTGCCGATGACCGCCCGCAGCGCCGCCGCCGAGTTCTCGGGGTTGGCCATGGCGAGCCGGAACTCGCCCCAGCGGGGCTCCCCGCGGCCCGGCCAGAAGGCGGTCCCGTCCGCGTCAGCCGCGAGATCGGCCCAGGTCAGGTGATGTTCGGGCCAGCCGAGCCGCTGTGCCATCAGCCGGGGCATCGCGATGACGACGGGAGAGCCGGCGATCGTCGTCGCCCGTGCCGGCAACTGCTGCGCCGCGGTGTTCGACTCCTGCCCCAGCTCCAGCCAGTCCGCCGACTCGGGGATCCACACGTCCGGAACGGTCGAACCGGGCGCGTTCGGCCGCGACAACGCGTCGAGCGCCCGGTCGGACGGTGTGGCGGACACGTCGAAGGCCACACAGGGCCCGTCCTGGTCGGAGTGCGCTCGGCTGAACTCGGCGGCCAGCCGGCTGATCGGCGCGGTGAGGGTCGGGGCGGTGGTGATCGTCAGCGTGGTCCGGGCGGTGCCGTCGGCGCACTCGTCCGGCGGGCCGCCATGCCAGACGGACGCCGCCGCGAACCCGACGCCGGTGACCGTGAGGCCGCCGAGGACGAGCAGGGCGGCACTGCTGACCGCGCCGAGACCGACCCCGCGGGCCCGCCAGCCCCGCCGCCGCCGCCCGTCGGGGCCGACCCGTCCGGGCTGCGCGGGCCGCCCGGGCCGTGCGAACCGCCCGCGCGGTGACCTGCGGACACGCCCATCAGGCCGGCGCGGCCCGGCGCCGCGACTGCCTCCACCTGGGGACCGATGACGGGCGCCGGACACACAGACGTCCTTTCACGGGAGGCGCCGCGCCTGTTCCGAACCCGCCGCCACCACGATGATGTGACTACTTCTCCCGCCGAGCCCACCGCGCAACGGTCGACCGCGCTCCCCGTCGTCCCCCGCCGATTCGGGAATCGGGAGCGTTGTGCCTCGTATCGGTTTTCGTGCCGCCGATACTGCCCAGCCGCGGGCCGGTCGTCAGCTCATCTTGGAATGCCGGGGCTCGGCGTTGTTCCTCCGTTTCTTGCGTCGTCGGCATGGTGTCCTACCAGCCCGGATGTTCGCTCCGCAGCGGACGGCCGCGGCTCACGCGTCGGCAGCGACGAGATCGGCGTAGGCCGGATGGCGTTCGATGAACGCGCGGATGTAGGGGCACTGCGGGACCACGGCGAGGCCCTGCCGGCGAACATCGTCCAGCGCCGCGGTGGCGAGGGCGGAACCCACTCCCTGACCGGAGAACTCCGGACTCACCTCGGTGTGGATGAAGATGATCCGATCCGGCCGCTTCTGGTACTGCACGAAACCGGCGACCTCGCCGGTGGGCGTGAGTGCCTCGTAGCGGAAGCGTTCGGGATTATCGGTGACAGACAGGTCCATGGGGGCATCCTCCCCGATGCCGGCGAGGTCGGCAGGGGTGTCGACGTCCGCGGGGGTGCCGAGGCCGTCGCAGGCGACCCGGCCGACGGCGTCGGGATGGGCGCGCAGCCAGGCCCGCGCGCCGACCTCCCCGCGGGCGAGGCCGGCGACGTCGGCCCAGACCGCCCGGCGCAGCAGGACGGGATGGCCCGGCCGCCCGCGGTAGGTGGCGGTCAGCGCCGCGTACCGCCGGTACGCGGCGGCCGGGGCGGCGGCGTCGATCAGGCGGCGGACCGCGGCCGCGGTCAGGCCGGGCTGGTCGACCAGCGTCACGACGGCGGCGTGCGCGCCGGTGCCGGCGAGGGCTTCGAGCCCGGCCCGCAGGGAGCCACCGATCCCCTCGGCCCAGCCCTCCGCCCGCACCAGGCGCGGACCCGCGGCGGCGAGAGCGGCCAGGGCGGCGCCGACCTCGTCCGCGGCGGCGCCGACGACGACCACGACCGGCGCACACCCGCCGTCGGCGAGTAGGCGGACGCCCCGCGCGGCGAGGGTCTCACCGCCGAGCTCCACCAGCGCCTTGGCGCGCCCCATCCGCCGCCCCGCCCCAGCCGCCAGCAGCAGGCCGGCGACCGTGGGCGGGCCAGCATCCTCGGGTGGGATCGCGTCCGGTGCGGCGTCCATCGAGGTCAGGACTATCCCAGCGGGTGGGGGGACGCCGGTCAGCCGGCGGGGCCCAGCACCAGGCGGGGCCGGATCCGGCGCTGGAGGAAGTCGAGGATCCGCACGTCGAAGACGGCGTTGTCGTCGCCGGCCACCATGTGGTGAGCCCCGGCGACGTCGCAGTACTCCGCGTGCGGGGCGAGGTCGAGGAACCGGCGGGCGTCGTCCTCGCCGAGCACGTCGGACTGGCCGCCCCGCACGAGCATGGTCGGGATCCGCAGCCTCGTCACGATGGCGGACAGTTCCTCCAGCGGCGTACGTAGCCGCAGCCGCGGGTCGTGGCCCTCCGGCGGGAAGACGAACGCCGGATCCCAGTGCCAGTACCAGCGTCCGTCGGCGAAGCGGAGGTTCTTGCGCAGCCCGGCCGGGTCACGCGGGCGCTCCCGGTGCGGCAGGTAGGCGGCCACCGCGTCGGCGGCGTCCGCCACGGAGGCGAAGCCGTCCGGCGCGGCCCGCATGAATTCCATGATCCGTCCGGTGCCCCGGGGCTGCAGGAACGGCGACACGTCGACGAGGACGAGACCGCGCGCGACGTCGGGGTCGCGGCCGACGGCGGCGAGGGAGGCGATCCCGCCCAGCGAGGCGCCGATGAGCACCGGCGGCCGGCCGAGGGCGCGGCGCAGGGCGAGCACGTCGTCGGCAAAGGCGTCGAGGGCGTAGTCACCCTCGGGGGACCAGTCGGAGTCGCCGTGGCCGCGCAGATCCACCGTGAGGGTGTACCAGCCGTCCGCACCGAGCCGGCGGGCGGTGCGCCGCCAGGAGTGACGGGTCTGGCCGCCACCGTGGAGTAAGACCACCGGAGGATCGGTGTCGTCGCCGTAGGCGTCCGCGGCGAGGGTCAGCCCGCCGCTGGGGATGCGCAGGGACGGGCCGGACGTCGCCGAGGCCAGCCGTCCACTGTCGGAGTTCGTAGGCACGTAGGTCAGTATGAGCACACTGTTCGCCCGGGCGCCCCCGTGCCGCGCCCGGCGACGGGTGCTGGGCGGTGTGCGGTGTGCTCAGACCTTGGTCGGCGCTGCCGGCTTGCGCTCCGGCCGCCAGGCGGTCACCAGCAGCAGCGCGGCCCCGCCGACGCCGAGCAGGATCGCGATCAGGCCGCCGGCCCAGCCGTCGAGCTCGATACCGATCGCGTGGTCCAGGGACGCCTTGCCGGGGCCGAGAATGCCGATTGCCGCGCAGACAACCGCGATCATCAGGACGTACTCGTAACCCTGGCCCGGCTTGAAGATGAAGAAGCCGTTGTTGCGGTGCGCCGTGATGCCCGCGACGACCATCGTGCCGATGATGCCGCCGGCGCTGAACGGGGTGAGGAAGCCGAAGACCAGCCCGAATCCCGCGGCGAGCTCGACGAGCCCGGAGGCCCAGGCGTGCACGATGCCCGGACGCAGCCCCATGCTCTGGAACCAGCCGGCCGTGCCCTTGATCCCACCCGGCCCCCAGACGTGGTTGTAGCCATGGGCGACCAGAGTGAGACCCACGATGACCCGGAGCACCAGGGCCGCGGTGTCAGGCGATGTCACGTGTCTCCTCCTCGGGACGGGCTACCTGGGTGGACGGCGTGGCGTCGCACCGCTGCCGCAGCGCAGACAGTATCGGGTTGCCGGCGAAGACACGCTAATTGCACTAGGTTCGATCTATTGCCTCTTGTTCGGCCAGGGCGGATGGGATCCGTGCTGGTTCCCGATGGGCGAGCTCTGCGGATGGCCGGCCGGGCTCCGGGGGCTGGCAGGCCCGCCTGGACGGTCCGGGGGTGGATCGTGGGGAACCCGGTCGACCCGGACCCCGTCGGTCGAGCCGAGTGCCCCGACGGCCGCGATCGTGCGCTGCCAGGAGGCAGTCAGCAGGGCCTGATCCTGCGCGGGCGCGCTGCGGTCGTCCAGCCTGTCCGCGATCGGCCAGGCCGCGGCGCCGGCGGGATCCGCCCAGGTCGGCGTGTAGGTGAGGCCGGCCACCGTCCAGCCCAGGGCCGTGCGCCGAACCTGGATGGACAGCAGCACGCCGTCGCGGCCCGGCGCGGGCGACCCGCCGACCGCCGGCCTGTCCGCCGGCCTGTCCGCCGTGGCGCCCGCGCGGTCGCCGGACGCCTGCGTGCCGATCAGGGTGCCCAGGTCGTAGGCGACGTAGCGGCCGGCGATCCGCTCGATCGCCAGCGGGCTCCCGCCGCCGGCGCCGAGGATCAGGTCCACGTCGGACGAGGTGAGCAGCGCGTGGGCCAGGTCGCGCTGGTGCGGCGTCACAGCCCGCTGGCCGGGCCGGCCCCAGGCGAGCTGCGCGACGACGAGATCCGCGCCGTCGGAGCGGGCGCGGGCGGCGTCCTGGCCGATCCGCTCGGCGGTGAGCGCGGTCCGGGCGGTCGTGCCGGCGGGGTCGAGGTAGGAAAGCAGAGCGATCCGCGTTCCCCGGACCGTCTCGGTCCCGATCGGCGCCCGGGAGCCCGCGTCCGCCGGGACGGACGCGGCGATGCCCGCGCGGTCGAGGGCCGCAGCGGTGCGCCGCTGCGCCGCGCTGCCGGGCGGTCCGACGCCGCCCGTGTCGCACCGGTCGAAACCGGCGTCGGCGAGGGCGCTGGCGGCGCCATCCCCGCCTTCGGTGCCATTCCCGCCGGCGGTGCCATTCCCGCCGGCGGACCGGCGATCCGGGGCGTCCGGGACGTCGGGGGACGCGGGCAGGGGTGCCGCCAGCCGGCAGAGGGCGAGATCGGCCGCGGTGCCGTAGCCGCGCAGCGGCGACACGGCCGCCCGCGGGTCGACCGCCCGGGACAGGTCGATCTCGCCCGTCGCGACGACGGTGATGGCCGTGGCCTCGGGACCGAACGAGGCACTGGCCCCATTCGGCCGGGTCTGACCCGGCCGAATGGCGTGTGGCGGGCCCCCGCCGGTCGGGTCACGATCGGCGGGCAGGTCGGGGCCGGCGGCGTGCGTACCGCCGTCGGGCTCACCGCGGTCGGGACGGCCCGCCGGGATGGAACTGGCGGGCCGGGCGGCCTCGCGCCCGTGGAGCGGGGACGAGGCGGTGATGCCGACGGTGCCGACCGCGAGACCGGCGAGCCCGACGACAGCGAGTCGCCGAAGTGCGGACAGGCCCGGGAGCGGGGCGCCAGGTGATCGGGTACGACGCCGCGCGTCGGGCTGACGGAGTCGCAGCATCGTCCTCGGTGCCGGTCGGATCGAATCGAATCGACGTCCTAGCGTTACCGAATGTAAACGATGAGTGGCGATCTTGCTAGCGCGGGCCGCCCTGGTCGACGATCCGCGTCAGCATGGAGAGCAGCGCGCCCTGTTCCTCCCGGGACAGGGGGGCCAGCAGCTTGTCGTTCATCTGTTCGATGCGGTCTGCCACCTGGCCGTGGGTCGACTCGCCTCGCTTGGTCAGCCGTAGCACGTTGCGGCGGCCGTCACGCGGGTCGCGGACCCGGCGGATGAGACCTCGCTGGACGAGCCTCGCCACCACATCGGCGACCGTGGATCTGTCGAGCGACGCTCGTTCGCCGAGCGTGCGCTGATCGATGTCGGGATCGGCGAGGAGGCTGTTGAGGACCACGAACTGCGGCGGAGTGGTCTCGGTGGAGACGGTTGTCGTCCATAGCTGGTAGGTCACCTGCTGCAGCCGACGAGCGAGCTGGCCCGGGTGGCTGGACATGTCCACCACACCGCTGGTGCTGGGCGGCTCGGCCGGCTGCGGGGACAGGGTGGCCGTCCCGGTGGCGCGTTGCCCGGGTAGGCGCTCGCCGGAATGTTCCAGCACGCCGGTGTCTTCACCGACACCCCTGGGCAACTGGTCGGATCGTGTGCGCGCGTTCAGGGTTCGCTTCCAATCCGGTGTCGAAGTGGGCGGCCGACGAGTTCGCCGCAAAGGTCATCATCGCTCATGCCGACGCTCGTTGTCGCCAGGGTGTGAGAATCGGGTGGCGCTCCGACGTCGAAGCCGTAACTCCTGTGGCATGTAGTGAAATTATAACTACGGATAGCCGGACATCCCGGCACTTGCGTAGTACTCTTGTCACCGCTTTGGGGTAGCCATTCGGGGATGTCGCGTTCGTGACAGGGGCACCCGCGACCACCCGGCGCCACGCGCGAGGTGCATCACAGGGCACAGGCGGGTACGGGCTGCGGTATGGAGGATGCGCCCAGAGGTCTGCGGGAGAGTCTGAAACGGGTTGCCGTGACCCTGAAGGAGGCGGACATCCCGTTCGCCCTCGGGGGGAGCTACGCGTGCTGGGCCCGCGGCGGTCCCGAACCCGTTCACGACGTCGATTTCATGCTGCGGGAAGAGGACGTGCCGCGGGCGGTCGAGGTTCTGGCCGCGGCCGGCCTGCGTCCGGTGGATCCGCCGGAGGACTGGCTCACCAAGGTGTTCGACGGCGAGGTGCTCGTCGATCTCATCCATCATCCGGTCGGTCGGGCGGTAACTCCGGAGATGCTGGAACGGTCCAGCGAGATGTCGGTGGACTCGGTTCGGATGCCCGTCCTGGACGCCACGGACTGGTTCGAGATGACCCTGNTGGCCCTGGAGGAGCGCTACTGCGATCTGGCCCGGGTCCTGCCGATGATCCGGGCGATGCGCGAGCAGGTCGACTGGGACCAGGTTCGCCGATCCACCGCCGCCTCGCCCTTCGCCGAGGCCGCGTTGCTGGTCGCCACCCGGCTCAATCTCATTCCGCCGGTCGATGCCGCCCCGGTCGCCGCCCGGCCCGGCGAGATTGTCGCGTCGGGCGGCGGGATTGCCCGGTCCGGGGCGGCGCGGCGCGGCGGAACGAAAGGTGGCACGGCGGAAGGCGGCAAGACGGAAGGACGCGCCCCGGAAGGCATTGGTTTGCGGGTTGGCAAGAAAGAAGACGGCCGCGAACCAGCGGGCCAGGTGGACCTGGGGGGGAAGTTGGACCTGGCCGAGGCCGACGAATACCTTGCCGGAGAGCTGCACGAACGCCTCGCCGAGGATCCACGGGTCGCGGAGCTCGGGCTCGAGGTGGCGGTCGCCGACGGGTGCATCCTCGTCGAGGGCGAGGTCGCCACCGACGACCGCCGCCGGGCGGTCGCGGACGTGCTGGCCGAGGCAGTCCCCGNCCGGCTGGTCCGCAACGAGGTCACCGTCATCGGCCGCGCCACGGCGGCCGATGGGACCACGAAGGTGGAGACCATTTCATGATGCGCATCGCCGCGGTCGGCGACATCCACCTGGGAACGGACAGCGGCGGGACCTTCGCGCCGGTCGTCCGCGGCCTCGCCGGGCGCGCCGATGTGCTGCTGCTGGCGGGCGATCTCACCCAGCACGGGCTGCCCGCCGAGGCCGAGGTTGTCGCGGCCGAGGTGGCGGGCGCGCCGCTGCCCGTCATCACCGTGCTCGGCAACCACGACTATCACAGCAATGCGGAGCAGGAGATCACCGCCATCCTCACCGCGGCCGGCGTGACGGTGCTCGAGGGCACCGGAACGNTGGTGGACATCGACGGTGCACGGCTCGGGATCGCCGGCGTCAAGGGATTCGGCGGCGGCTTTGCCGGGGCCAGCGGAACCGACTTCGGCGAACCGCTGATGAAGGCCTTCGTCCGGCATACGAAGGAGGCCGCCACCCGACTCCGGTACGCCCTGGAGGCGCTCGACTGCGATACCCGTGTCGCTTTGACTCATTACGCCCCGATTCCGGACACTCTGATCGGTGAGCGGGCCGAGATCTATCCCTTTCTCGGCAGCTATCACCTCGCTGAGGCGATGGATGCCGGGGGTGCCGCCCTCGCCCTGCACGGACACGCCCATGCGGGCTCGGAACGCGGGTCGACGGCGGGCGGAGTGCCGGTCCGCAATGTTGCCCGACCCGTGATCGGAAAGCCCTGCGCGCTCTATGCCGTCGGCTCCGGGGCGACCGTCGAGGGGGCACGGATGGCGGCGCCGTCGCCGTCGCCGTCGGTTGATCTCGCGGCCCCGACGGCGCCGTGACCGTCGCCCGACGGCCCCGGTGACGGCCGGTCCTCCGCCGCCCGATCGTCGGTCCGCCGGCCTGCCGCGACGGCCAGAGAGGCGTCGGCGGATCTGAATAGTCAGAATGGAGGGCTCCCCCATGGCCCAGGTGGGGGATGCACTCCCGTGTTGCTTGAGCGGGTGTGGGCGGGGAGCACCCGCCCGAACGGGCCCGCCGCCCGGGCCGCCATCACCCGCGTGGGCCCCCCGCGGGGACATGGTCCGTCCGGGCGTGTCACCTAGGCCGTCGACGGTCCGATCCGGGGCTTTCTGCCCCTCTCGGGTGTGCCCGGTCGGGCCATCCACTCCCCGCGCGGGGCACACCGGCCGCCATGGCGAGTCGCCGGACGTCTGACTCGACCGGACTATTTACTGGCCGAACGAATGGCCCGCCCGTGGTGCCCCCGGATCGTCCATATGGGGCAGGCGGTGCACTCGCCCGACGCGCCCGGAGCGTCCAGCGCTCGCGGCGGAGGTCTCGGGGCCCGGTGGAGGTCACGAGACTCCGGCGTCGGACAGCCGCACCTCGACGTCGCCATGGGAGACCGCCACCTCCAGCCGGGGCTGCCCGGCGGTCGCAGGGCCGTGTGCGACCGCCCCGTCGGCCAGCCGGAACGTGCTGCCGTGCCAGGGGCAGCGCACGCAGGTGACGCCGTCGTCGATCACGACCCTCCCCTCGTGCAGCGGCCCCGCCAGGTGGCTGCACCGGTCCGCGAGGACGTCGACGTGATCCCCCTGCCGGAGCAGCAGCAGCGGCACCTCGCCGAGCAGCCGGACCTCCGGGCGGCCCGGGGCGAGCTCGTCCAGCCGGGCGACCCGGTGCCAGCCGGGCGGCAGCAGGTGAGCGACCTCCTCGGCGTGGTTGACCCCCGACGCCTGCCGGTAGGCGAGATGACCTCCCAGATAGGCCGACATCCCCGCGACGGCGAGCCCGGCCAGTCCCAGCCGTCGGCCCAGCCCGTTGTGCCCGCCCCAGCGGGCCAGCAACGACGCGAGGTAGCAGCCGGCGGCCAGGCTGTTGGCGCCGGCATGGGCCACGCCGACGCGCAGTTGACGTTGGCGCAGCTCGGAGTAGTCGGCGAGGCCCGCGGCCGCGGCCGCCCCGGCGGCGAGCAGGCCCGAGCCGATCAGGACCCGCACCGCCCGTTCGGACCGTTCGTCGCGCCCGCCAAGCAGGTCCACGATCCCCGCGGACAGCCAGGTCCCCAGCGGAAGCTGGGCCAGGGCGGGGTGCAGCGGATGCCCGAGCGGCACCCCGTTGAGGAGGTCGCGCGCCGCACCGGGCCCCAGGCTGTGCCGGACGCGGTCGCGGACCTTCGTTGCCACCGGATCGAGGGCTTCGGCCCGCTCCAGGCGCTCGGCCGGTCCGACGAGGACATCGTGCGGTGTCCGCCTCATGTCTCTGGGTGTTCCCATCCGGGCTTGCCGGCGAACCGCGCCGCTCGGCGGAGGGTTTGTTTCGTGCCCCAGCGTGTACATCCTCTGCGCGACGCGGATCCGGCGGGACGAACGGGGTGACCGCCCATCTACGCGCGCAGTCCGCCGCGGGCCGTCGGTTTCTCGACCACCCGTCGCCGTCCGCGGTGGCGACGGAGGGAAGGAACGAGACATGGCAGTGGATCGGGGAAGCTCCAAGCACGGCCCGTGGCGGGACGACGCCATGGCGCACGAGGTCTCCGGGTTCGTGCGCAGCGGCCGGGACACCCGGGCGGAGGAGTGGCGTTCCGTCGAACCGACGGACGAGTTGCCCGGCGACGCGCAGTTCCCGGACCCCGCCCAGTCCCGGACCGGGGCGGCGGCCGGCATGACGCTGGCCGACGTCGAGGAGCGGTCCGAGCTTGCCCGCTGGCTCGGCCGGGCGGTCTTTCCCGCCGAGCGGGAGGAGATCATGGATCATCTCCGCCACCAGAACGCCCCGGACCGGGTGATCGAGGAGGTCGCCGCGGCGCCGCCCAGCATCCAGTTCACCTCCGTCGGCGAGCTGTGGCGGGTGCTGCGCCAGGGGACCGACGCCCAGCCGCTGCGGCGCTGACGGACCGCGTTCGGCCGAAGGTCGGACCGCGGGGCGGGTGCGGGTGCGGGGCTGTGATCCGGTCCGCGGGAGAGGTGCGGGCGGGCGCTGTCCGACGGCACCGACACCGCGGCCCTCCGGTGGGAAACCGTTGAGTGGCAGGGAAATGTGGCGGTCGTCATGAGGACGATTGCATGATGCCGGCACCACCGGGGCACAGAGCAGCCATGGGACGCACCGTGCTGGATCAACGGCCACGCACAGTTACCGCCCGCGGCTCCGCAACCCCGGCTTCCGGGGGCACCGGACCGGCCGCGGTGGCTGGTTCGGCCTCGAGCCGGGACCTGAGGTCCCCCTCCGCGCGGGCGGCGCGCCCGGCGTCGGTCCGGGCGGCGGCATCCGCTTCGGCCAGGCCGCCCGCTGCTCGGCGGGGACCGGCGGAGCCGATCAGCCTTGGCCGCCTGATCGGCTGGGGGCTGGCCGCGAGCGTCGCGTTCCTGGTGTTCTTCGCACTGTTGGGTGCTTTCGGGGTGCTGGCCTTCGGGGCCCTGGCCGGCCTGTGGGCGCTCGGTGTCGCCTGGATCATGATCTTCGGGCCGCCCACCTTCGACCGGCGTGTCGTGCACACCTACAGTCAGGCGGCGCGGGCCTCGCTGGGCGACGCGGGTTCGGTCGCGCTGACGTTCCTACGCTCGTCGCGCCGCTCGCTCGGCTCGTCCGTCCGCTCGGCCCGCAGGCCGGCGCGCCCGCAGCGGGCCGGGCAGTCGACGCGGGCAGCGGGGGCGGCGTCGGCAACGAGGCCGACTCCAGCAGGCCAGGCGACTTCAGCAGGCCGGGCGACTCCAGCAGGCCAGGCGACTTCAGCAGGCCAGGCGACGAAGACGGGTCGCGCGACGAAGGAGAAGCTGGCGGCGCGGACGGCCGGGGGATTCGGCGCGGCGAGCGTGGTGCGGGCGACCCGGCGGTGGCCGGCCGATCGTTCGGAACGGGCCGCTGCCTCGGGCGGGCGGGCCGATCGTCCGGGGGCGTCGGGCTGATCCACCGCCCCGGACACGGGGGCGGTGACCGGCACCGGTCCGGCCAGGCAGCGGGCCGGCGCGCGGCCCGTCACCGCACGCGGGTTCCGGGAGGTGCCGCGTGACGTTCCACACCCGTGGGTAGGAGTGAGTTCATGGGTACGCGTGGGCTCGGTAACCGTGACCGACAACCCGGATCGGGCGGCCTGTTGCAGACCCTCGTCGCCGGCCTGAACCAGACCGAACGGGACGAGACGCTGCGGCTGCTTCGCCGACGCCTGGTCGAGGACCGGGCGGCGGCGTCAGGTGGCCAGCGCGACCGCCAGGTGGACGTCGGTCCCCGCAGCCGAGCGGCCCGCGGGCCGGGGAAAAGCCGTGGGGCAGGCCGCCAGCGGTGAGTCCGCCAGCGGTGAGGCGGGGCGGCGTCAGCCGCAGCAACCCCCACCGCAGCACGCTGCGCCGCCGCCCGTCGGCGCCGCCATGGCCGGGGCGGCCGCGCCGCGGCTGACGGCCACCGCGGAGAAGACCCGCGAGGTCTCGGCGTGCCCGGACGGGCAGGTCACCCCGTCGGTCGGGGTGGATTCGGTGATGCTCCGACGGACCTCGAAGGAGGCGTCGCACACCCGGCAGCGGTAGTCGTAGGCAGGCACATCATCAGGGTATGCGGCCCGGTCACGTCCGGGTAGCGGTTCGACCGGCACCAGGAGTGGCCGTTTTCGCCGGATGTGGGGGATGTGGCATGGCGGCCGCCCCGGCGGGACCGCCGTCGTACCCTGACAGCCATGGAGCCACCGGAAGGTCCGCAGGTGGTCGCCGAGGTCGTCCGGGGGTTGCGCAGCGGCGCGCCGTTCGTCGAGAGCCTGCATCACGGCACCGTCGTGGGTCTCGGCCGCGATGGTGCCGTCGCGCTGCGGGTGGGCGCGCCCGAAAGGCCGGTGTTCCCCCGTTCGGCCGCCAAGCCCTTCCAGGCCGCCGCGATGCTGCGGGCCGGTCTCGATGGGGTCTTCCTGAGCCGAGACATCCCGAGCGACCTGCTGGCCGTGGTCGCGAGCTCACACAGTGGCGAGCCGGCCCACCTGGCCCGCGTGCTGGAAATCCTCTCCGTCGCCGGCTTCTCCGCGGACGCCCTGCGCTGCCCCGCCGACCTGCCGCTGGGCACCGCTGCGGCCGAGGCCCACCTGCGCGCCGGCGGGCGCGCCGAACCGGTCCTGATGAACTGTTCGGGCAAGCACGCCGGAATGATCGCCTGCTGCGTGGCCGCCGGCTGGCCGGTGGCGAACTACACCGAGCCGGACCATCCGTTGCAGCAGGTCATCCGCCGGACGGTCGAGGACCTGGCCGGCGAGGAGATCGCCGGCACGGCGGTGGACGGCTGTGGCGCGCCGCTGTTCGCGTTCTCGCTCACCGGGCTCGCCCGCGGGCTGCGGGCGATGGTGCAGGCGGCGCCGGGCAGCCCGGAGCGGCGCGTCGTCGACGCCATGCGCGCCCATCCCGAGCTGGTAGGCGGGGTCGGGCGTCCCGACACCGACCTGATGCGCGCGGCGCCGGGCGTGCTGGCGAAGAACGGCGCCGAGGGCGTCACCCTGGTCGCGACGCTCGACGGGCACACCGTGGCCATCAAGATCGCGGACGGGGGTGGGCGGGCGGGCATCCCGGTCGCGCTGGCCGCGCTGAACCGCCTGGGTGCGCTGCCCGGGATGGACACCCCGGGACATCTCGAGCTGGACATGGCGCAGCTCGCCGTGCTTGGGGCGCCGACGGTGCTTGGCGGCGGGCGTCCCGTCGGCTCTCTACGGGTCCGCCTGCCCGGCTGAACGGGTCCGCCTGCCCGGCTGACCAACTCTGGGGGGCCGGGCCGCCGACCGCGCGCGGCTCCCGACCACCCGCCCGCTGCGGCGCCGACGGCAGCGGCGCGGTGTCCCTAGCCTCGCCGCCCCGGCCGGTGGTGCTGAGTCGGCTCGGGGGGCAGGCGGGGCCGGCCCGCGACGGTGACGGCCACCGGCGGGATGATCGCCGCGATCACCATCATGACCATGGCGGCCGGGAGGGAGTACATCCGGACCACGGTGCCACCCGCGATGAACAGGGCAAGCGCGATCGACATCAGGATCAGATAGCGCCGCCGCACCACCGGGTCGGCGCCGGGCCGCGGCACCACCGGGTCGGTGCCGGGCCGCGGCGCGGGCGGATCGGCTCCCGGTGGTGGCTGTCGGGAGCCGGCGCTGTCGGCGAGCCGCAGGTCGTAGCGGCGGCGCAGGCCGGGGTCGCTGAGGATCCGGTAGGCCACGTTGACCCGGGCGAAGGCCGGCGACGAGCCGCCGGCATCCGGATGGGTGCGCCGCGCGGCGACCCGGTAGGCGTGGCGGATCTGGTCCGCGGTGGCGCCCGGCGCCAACCCCAGGACCTCGTACAGCGAGGGCTTCGCACCCACGGGCGCCTCCCCGGCCGTCCTCGACCACCCGATCGGGTGGTCCGGCGGCACCGCGTCATGGCGAAAGTACGGGCACGTGACCAGAATGAGCGCCGAACCGCCCGAAGGCGAGCCCGAGACCATCAACCCGACCGATGCTCAAAGTAACATTCTACGCACTCTGCGATTTGAGTGATCGTTTCGCGCTCGCGACCAGCCCCCTACGTGCGGGGCAGGTCACGCCCCCGGCTCCAGCCGGTGGCGCGCCGCCGGGGCCGGCGCGGAGCGTGCGCACGGGTGAAACGGGATGGGGACATGGCGCAGGTCGCGAAGATCGTCGATGAGGTCGCGTCACTCGTGGGGGAGCCCGGCATCGGGGACCGGCTGACGGTCACCGGCCCGGCCGACGTCCTGCCCAGCCTCTACCGGGTGACGACGGTCGCGACCGCCTCGGTGGCGGCCGCGGCGATCGGGGCCGGGCGGCTGCTGGCCGCCCGCACCGGCGGCGGCCCCCCGGACATCGCCCTCGATACCCGCCACGCCGGTGCCGCCTTCCGCAGCGAGCGCCACCTGCGCATCGACGGGAAGGCGCCGCCCGGCCCGTGGGACCCGATCTCGGGCTACTACCGCACGGCCGACGGTCGCTGGATCCAGCTTCACTGCAACTTCCCGCACCACCGCAACGGGGTGCTGGATCTGCTCGGAGCGCCGAACGACCGCGCCGCCGTCGAGCGGGTGATCCGGCGCGTCGAGGCCGCGTCGCTGGAGCTGGAGCTGCAGGCCATGGGGCTGTGCGCGAGCATGGCACGCGCGGAGCCGGAGTGGGCCGAGCACCGGCAGGCCAGGGCGGTCGCCGAACTGCCGCTGATCGAGGTGAGCCGGCTCGGCGACGCCCCACCGGCGCGGTTCGCACCGACGGAGACGCCGGCCGCCGGCCTGCGGGTGCTGGACCTGACCCGCGTCATCGCCGGCCCCATCGCCGGGCGCACGCTCGCCGCCTACGGCGCGGACGTGCTGCGGGTCGGCGCGGCCCACCTGCCGGAGGTGCACAGCCTGCTGGTCGACACGGGGTTCGGTAAACGCAACGCGTTCCTCAACCTGCGGGTCGCCGCCGACGCCCGCCGGCTGCGGGAACTGATCGCGTCCGCGGACGTGGTCCTGCAGGCCTACCGGCCGAGCGCGCTGGACCGGCTCGGGTTCGGCCCGGACGCCGTCGCCCGGATGCGACCGGGGATCGTCTACGCCAGCATCAGCGCCTACGGACGGCAGGGGCCGTGGAGCGGGCTGCGCGGCTTCGACAGCCTGGTCCAGACCGCCTCGGGGATCGTCCTCGCCACGGCCGAGGCAGCCGGCACGTCGAGCCCGGTGCCGCTGCCGGCGCAGGCGCTCGATCACGGCACCGGTTACCTCGCCGCGTTCGGGGTGCTCGACGCGCTCGCCCGGCGGGTGAGCGAGGGCGGGAGCTGGCACGTGCGGGTCTCCCTGGCCCGGACCGGGCGGTGGTTGCAGGACCTCGGCCATCACGACACCCTTGCCCACCCCGACCCGACGGCGGACGACGTCGACGCCTACCGCTCCTGCCTGAGCAGCGAGTTCGGTGAACTTTCGTACATCCGGCCGGCGGCGACCGTCGCCGGAGTGGCACCGCGCTGGCTCTCGCCGCCGGCCTCCCTCGGCACCAGCCAGGCGGTGTGGTCGGCACCGCGCTGACCACGGCGGGAGCGGTTTCGGGCGGCGGGAGCGGTTTCGGGGCGGCGAGGGCAACGTTGCGGCGCGAGGACGACCCTCGGGGATTGTAAACAGCGGGCGCGCCTGAACACCACTTTTGTGTCATCCAGGTAACAACCTGATATGAGTACTTTCGGTCGATCTGCCCGGGGACTACGTTTCCGCCATCTCGGCGGAGAGTGCGTGCGGGTCGGCCGGATCATCCCGCCGGTCCGGGGACGATTTCCGGGGGGCGGTCGGGGGTGGCGCGAGGGGGCGCGTCATCCTCTAGGCGGTGGCGCGCCGGCTCGACGTCGGTGGCGCCGGGGGAGCTCGTAGCTGGGTCGGTCGTGGCATCGGGCTTGCGATCGGCGGACCGGAGGAGGAAATGCATGCGTAGGCGCCCGCTCCTGGGAGCGATAGCCCTCGCCGCGGCCGTGACGTTGACCGCCGCGGCCTGTGGGAGCGACAGTGGCGGTGGTTCTTCCGGAGACGGGAAGAAAACGATCACCATCGGCTTCCAGGGCGTTCTCTCGGGCGACAATCAGCAGCTCGGGCTGAACGCCCTTTACGGCGTACGGACCGCGATCGCGGAGGTGAACGCCGACACGAGCTCGCCGTTCCAGCTCAAGCTCGTCGAGTCCGACGACGGCGGTTCCCCGGACCAGGGTCCGACGGCCGCGCAGAAACTGATCGACGACTCCAAGGTTGTCGCGGTCGTCGGCCCGATGTTCTCCGGCGCCACCAAGGCCAGCGAGCCCGCCTACACCCAGGCCGGCCTGCTGTCGGTCAGCCCGTCCGCGACGAACCCGGCGCTGACGACGCTGGGCTTCAAGACCTTCTACCGGGTCATCGCGCCGGACACGGTGCAGGGTAAGGCCGCCGCCGATTACGTGGCCTCCGTCCTGCAGGCGAAGAAGGTCTATTCGCTGGACGACAAGAGCGAGTACGGCACCGGCCTGTCCGGCGCCCTGGAGCCCGAGCTCAAGGCCAAGGGCGTCGCCGTCACCCATGACGGCATCAACCCGACCAAGGACTACACCTCCGAGGCCACGAAGATCATCGCCGCGGCGCCGGACGTCCTGTACTACTCGGGCTACTACGCCGAGCTCGCCCTGCTGTCCAAGGCGCTCAAGGACAAGGGCTTCACCGGCAAGATCGCCAGTGGGGACGGCTCGCTCGACCCGCAGTACGTCGCGCAGGCCGGCGCCGCCGCGGCCGAGGGCACCTACCTCACCTGCCCCTGCGGCGACGCGAACACCGACCCGAAGGCCGCCGCGTTCGTCGCCTCCTTCAAGAAGGTCAACAAGGGCGCCAAGCCCGGGACCTACTCCGGTGAGGCGTACGACGCCACGCTCGCGCTTGCGGACGTGTTCAAGAAGCTCGGCAAGGACGCCAGCCGGGAGTCGGTCGCGAGCGCCTTCGGTAGCGTGAACTTCCAGGGCATCACGAAGACCGTCGCCTTCGAGTCCACCGGCGAGGTCAAGGGTTCCAACGTGTTCGTCTACCAGGTCAAGAACGGCGCGANCACCGTTCTCGGGAACACCGCGGACCTGATCAAGTCCTGACACCGGTGCGGGCGGTGGCCGGGTGCGTACACCTCCGGCCGCCGCCCGCGCTGCGTCGGGCGAAACATCCGCCTGGCAAAACGGACTTTCTAGTACCAGAATGAACGTCCGTCACCGGAACGCACATCTGCCACCCGAACGAAACTTCGGCCAGGCGAACGAGCCACGCGACGAACGAGGCACACGTATGGGTTTCCTCGACCAGTTCTGGCAGTTGACCATCGACGGTCTGATGGTCGGCTCGCTGTACGCGGTCATAGCACTCGGGTACACGCTCGTGTACGGGGTTCTCCAGCTCATCAACTTCGCGCACAGCGAGGTGTTCATGCTGGGATCCTTCGGCGGCCTGTTCGCCGCCCGAGCCCTGCTGCCCGACGACGGCTCGGTGCCCGGGGGGCTCGCGTCCGTGGGGCTGGTGGCCATCGGCCTCGGCGCCGGCGCGATCTGCGGGGGGCTCGCCGCGTTCACCCTCGAGCGCGTGGCCTACCGGCCGCTGCGGCGCCGCTCCGCGCCCCGGCTGGCCTACCTGATCAGCGCGATCGGGGCGTCGCTGTTCGCTGTCAACCTGGCCGGCAAGGAGTTCGGCCGGCAGAACGTCGACCTGCCCGACCTGTTCCACAACGGCACGGTCTTCACGGTCTTCGGCGCCGACGTCTCCACCCAGTCGCTGGTCATCTTCGCCGTCGCGGTCGCGATGCTCATCGGCCTGGACCGCCTCGTCGCCGGCACCCGCCTCGGCCAGGGCATCCGGGCCGTGGCTCAGGACGCCGACACCGCCGTCCTGATGGGGGTGAACGTCGAGCGGATCATCATCATCACGTTCGTCGTCGGCGGCCTACTCGCCGGTGCCGGCGGCTTCCTGTACGCGATGACGTTCAACGCCTCGTACAGCATGGGGTTCGTCCCCGGGGTGAAGGCGTTCACCGCGGCGGTCCTCGGCGGCATCGGCAACGTGCGCGGCGCGATGCTCGGCGGCCTGCTGCTCGGCCTGGTCGAGAGTTATGGTGGCTACCTGTTCCAGGCGTCCTACAAGGACGTCATCGCCTTCCTCGTCCTGGTGGCGATCTTGATGATCAGACCGTCCGGCCTGCTCGGCGAGCGGCTGGGGCGGGCGGCATGAGCGCGCCTCCCGCCGCCGGCCCACCCGGCTCACCCGGCCCGACTGAGCCGACCGGGCCGGCCGGGCCGACCGGCCCCGGCAGCGGTGCCGCCACCATGCCGCTGCGCATCGCCGGGAGTCGATCCGACCCCACCGGCTCCGCCGAGCCCATCGCCTCCACCAGCCTCGGCGGTCCCGGCGGCGGGCCGGCACGGCCCGCGTGGCACCCGGCGGAGCTGTTCGCCCCGGCCCGACTGCGCCAGCTCGGCGCGCTGCTGCTGGTCGGCGTGCTCGCCGCGATCGTCACCGGCCCGACCGGCAACTCCGACAAGCCGCTGCAGGCGGCGAAGGACTCGATCGTCGACGTCCGGATCGTGCTCTACCTGGGACTCGCCGTCGCGCTGTGGGTACTGCTGGTGCTCGGCGCGCAGCTGCGCGGCGCCCTGGAGCGGGTGAGCGCCCCGGTGCGCGCGCCGATCGGCGCGGCCTACGGTCGCCGCGGCGGTCCGATCGTGCTGAACCTGGCGCTGCTCGCCGTTGCGATCGTCGCGCCCCTGGTCGTCTCGACGGCCGCCCAGCAGTCGATGGTCAACGACATCGGCATCTACGCGCTGCTCGCCCTCGGCCTCAACGTCGTCGTCGGCTACGCCGGCCTGCTCGACCTCGGCTACATCGCGTTCTTCGCCATCGGCGCCTACGCGACGGCCTACTTCACCTCGCAGACCGCGATGCCGTGGCACGCGCCGTTCGTGCTCAACCCGTTCTTCGTCTTCCCGATCGCGCTGGTCCTCGCCGCGCTCGCCGGGGTCATCCTCGGCGCACCGACGCTGCGGCTGCGCGGGGACTACCTGGCGATCGTCACCCTCGGCTTCGGCGAGATCATCCACCTGGTGGCCAACAACGCCGACAACATCACCAACGGCGCCCGCGGCGCCTTCGGCGTGCCGCACCTGTCGGTCGACCTGCTCGGCATCGACTACAAGTGGGGCATCGACCCGCTGCCGTACTACTACCTGCTGCTCGTCATCGTCATCGGGGTGATGATCGCCTTCGGTCGGCTCGAACGGTCCCGGATCGGCCGGTCCTGGGCCGCCATCCGGGAGGACGAGATCGCCGCCGAGGCGACCGGCGTGGCGACGCTGCGCATGAAGCTGCTCGCCTTCGCGATCGGTGCGTCGGTGTCGGGCTTCGCCGGCGTGCTGTTCGCCTCCAAGCAGTTCTTCAATCCCCAGAGCTTCAGCCTCCAGGCGTCGTTCTTCGTCGTAGCGGTGGTCATCTTCGGCGGGATGGGCTCCCGACTCGGCGTCGTCGTCGGCGCCGTGGTCCTGCAGGGACTCGCCTTCTACCTGCGGGACAAGGTGCCGCCCGCGGACCGTTACATCTACTTCGGGGCCGTCATCGTGATCATGATGATCTTCCGTCCGCAGGGTCTCGTGCCGTCGCGCCGCCGCCGGCGCGAGATCGAGCTTGCGGAGGAGGGCATCGGCGCCGCCGACTCCCTCGGTGCCGCGCCGACGGGAGGGCAGCGGTGAGCCGGGCCGGTGCCCACCGCGGGGTGCCCGGCGCCCGCCGTCCGCACGTCGACGAGACCGCATCCGGCGACCTGGTCGTCGAGGCCCGCGACCTGGCGCTGCGCTTCGGCGGGGTGACCAGCCTCGACGGGGTGTCGCTGCGCCAGCGCCGCGGGGAGATCCTCGCGGTGATCGGCCCGAACGGGGCCGGCAAGACATCGCTGTTCAACTGCCTGACCGGGGCGTACCGGCCGCAGGAGGGCTCGGTGACCTTCTGGCCGCGTCCGGACGGCCCGACCGAGCTCGTCGGCCGCCGTCCGCACGCGATCACCCGGCTCGGGGTGGCCCGCACCTTCCAGAACATCCGGCTGTTCCCCGCCCTGTCGGCCCTGGAGAACGTGCAGATCGGCACCGAGGTGCGCCAGCGGTACGGGCCGGTCGGCGCGATCCTGGGCCTGCCGCACGCCCGGCGCGCCGAGCGCGACGGGGTGCGCCACGCGCTGAGCCTGCTCGACCTGGTCGGGCTGTCCCACCGCACGCACGAGCTGGCCGCCTCGCTGCCGTACGGCGAGCAGCGCCGGCTGGAGATCGCCCGGGCCCTGGGCACCGGGCCCAGCCTGCTGCTGCTCGACGAGCCGGCCGCCGGCACCAACCCGGCGGAGAAGCGCGACCTCGCCGCGCTCATCACCCGCATCGCCGGCACCGGCGTGTCCGTGCTGCTCATCGAGCACGACATGCGGTTGGTGATGTCCGTGGCCACCTCGGTGGTCGTGCTCAACTTCGGCCGGGTGATCGCCCACGGCACGCCGGGGGAGGTCCAGCGTGATCCGGCGGTCATCGAGGCGTACCTCGGCGTCACCGACGCCGAGGCCACCGATGGCGATGCCGACGTCACCGCCGGGCCTGGCGCCGCCGGGCGGAAGGACGCGCGCTGATGCTGTTGACACTGAGCGACGTCGAGGTCGCCTACGGCGCGGTGACCGCCCTGCGCGGGGTCAGCCTCCAGGTCGCCGAGGGCGAAATCGTCACCCTGCTCGGCGCCAACGGCGCCGGTAAGACGACGACCCTGCGAACCATCTCCGGCCTGCTGCGGCCCCGGGCCGGCGAGGTGCGCCTCGACGGCCGGCCGCTGTCGTCCATCCCGGCACACGGCCTCGTCGGCGCCGGCGTCAGCCACGTGCCCGAGGGCCGGCGGGTCTTCCCCAGCATGAGCGTCCGCGAGAACCTGCTGATGGGCGCCTATCATGATCGTCGGCATGCGCGGGCGGACCTCGACCGGGTCGTGGCGCTGTTCCCGCGCCTGGCCGAGCGGATCGGCCAGGCGGGCGGCACGCTGTCGGGCGGCGAGCAGCAGATGCTCGCGATCGGCCGGGCGCTGATGAGCCGGCCGCGGCTGATCCTGCTCGACGAGCCGTCGATGGGGTTGGCGCCGATGATCGTCCAGACCATCTTCGAGGTGATCGCCGAGATCAACCGGGAGGGGGTGGCGGTGCTGCTCGTCGAGCAGAACGCGGCCTCGGCGCTGCGGATCGCCGGGCGGGGGTACGTGCTGGAGACCGGCCGGGTCGTCCTCGCGGATGCGGCCGCAGCCCTGCTTGCCGACGACCGGGTCCGCCAGGCGTACCTCGGCGAGGACGTCGCCGGCGGGCCGGAGGGTGCGGAGGGGCCCGCGCCGACCCGGGGCGGCGCGGCGGCGGGCCCGGCTCACGGCGCCGTGATCCGCGCCGACTCCGCCTGAGCCGCCCGCTCGGCGTCCCCTCGATCGTTCCCTCCTCGGGGGCCGAGGCCGCTGCCCGGTCCGAAGCCGATTCCTGGGCTGATCCCGTCGTTGCGGCGGGCCCAGTCCAGGCCGTCGCGGGTGTCGGGTCCCCACAGCCAGCCGGCGAGGACCAGCAGCAGGGCTCCGCCCGTCACGATCGCGTGCATCATGATCCCGAGGATCGGGGTAGGCGCCTTTGCAGTCCATCTAATTTTTCTGCACACAACAGCTAAGATTTTCTGCATGATCGATGTGCGCCGCCTGCGCATCCTGCGGGAGCTCGACAGCCGGGGGACGGTCGTGGCCACGGCTGCGGCGCTGCACCTGACGCCGTCCGCGGTCAGCCAGCAGCTCGCCGCCCTGGCGAAGGAGACCGGCGTGCGGCTGCTCGACCCGGCCGGCCGCCGGGTCCGGCTCACCCCCGCCGCCCGGGTGCTGCTGGGGCATGCCGACGTCCTGTTCGCCCAGCTCGAGCGGGCTGAGGCGGACCTCGCCGCCTTCGACGAGGGGCGGGTCGGGTCGGTGGCCGTGGCGGCCTTCACCACGGCGATCTCCGGCATCGTCGTGCCGGCGCTGGCGGCGTTGCGGGAGAGCCGGCCGCGGCTGCGGATGTCGGTGTCCGACGTCGCCGAGCCCGCGTGCTTCGACCTGCTGCTGGCCGGCGACCTGGATCTCGCGGTCAGCATCACCCACCCGGGTGCCCAGCCCCTCGACGAGCGGCTGCTACCGATCCCGCTGCTCGACGACCCGCTCGACGTCGCACTGCCCGCCGGGCACCCCTACGCCGCCGCCGCGGCTGTGCCGCTGGAGGTGCTCGGCGGGGAGGACTTCATCTCCAGCCGCGCCGGCACCCCCTGCCACGAGGTCACCCACGCGGCGTGCGCCGCGGCCGGATTCGTTCCCCGGGTGCGCCACCGCTGCGACGACTACACCGCGGTCCTCGACCTGATCGCCGCGGGTTGCGGGGTCGGCCTCATCCCCCGGCTGGCGAAGCTGGCCAGCACCCCGCAGGTGGCCCTGCGACCGATCGCCGGCGTCCCGCCGATCCGGCCCATCTTCGCCGCGGTGCGCCGCGGCTCCCAGCAGGCCCCGCACCTGTCCGCCACCCTCGCCGCCATCGTCGCCGCCGCCCGATCCCCCGACCTCTACCATGCCTTCCCCCAGGGACGGCGGCGCGGTGCTGATCCGGTCGGTCTACAGGCGGGCGTGTCGGATCGCCTGGACCTCATCGATGATCAGGTTGTCCAGTAGGGTCTTCCCGAGAACGCCGCCGGTGCCGCGGTTCCACAGCGAGAGAACCTCGATGTTGCGCAGATTGGCCTGGTCCGGCCTGGCCGCGACCACGACGTGGTCGAAATCCGCGGCGGTGGACTTAATCATGATCGCGTCACCCGCCTGGATCTGGTTCGCCACGGCGAAGTCCGACCGGCCGTCGTTCTGGATGTCGGTCCGGCCGTGGGAGCTGAACAGGGCGAAGGTGCCGGCGAGTTTGTTGCCCGCGTAGGCGGTGAGTAGTTGCGCGACGGAGTAGATACCGACGCTTGCGGCGGCGAGGAGAACGACCTCCCAGCAGATCAGTCGGGTATCCGGGCCGGGCGGATTCGCAAGAGGGGGCGGGCCGGTGAGCCAGGCCTGGTAATCACTGATCCCGCCAAGCTGGTTCTGTTCGGGCTCGCCCTGCCAGGTGAAGTCACCCCGGTGAGCCTCCAGCCAGTCGATCAGACGCTCGACCTGGGTCGCCGGGGCGGGTCGGGGGTGGTCCGTGTTCACCATTCCGAGCACCGCCTCGGCCTGGGACAGCTCGTTCGTGACGACCGCCCGCGTGATCCGCGCATGCAGATTGATCGCCGTGATCGACGCGGCGAGCAACGCGGAGGTCAGCGTCGGGTTGTGCTGGTAGTTCGGATAGCGTCGCTCGAGTTCCGCGAGGAAAAGGTGCGTGTGTTCGCGGTCGAGGAGTTTCTTCGGCTCGTGCTGGCCGAGTGGCGCGAGTCTGACCCCGTCAAAGATGTGTGCGTCGAGTTCGGCTTCGCTGATGGGAATGTCTGGCCTCCGGGTACACGGGGAACCGACGCCGACGACGATCAGCCAGAAGAAATGGCAGGAGAACCCGTGGTGGCGATTCGGCTGACGCCGACGTCATGAGCGGGGATGCCACACTACCAGTCATACCTCGGCCCGAGTACCGGAACGGTTCACGAAACCGCAGGTACTGGGGGCGGGCCGAGGACGCGGTCGAGGTGGGCGTTGGCGAACAGGCCGGCCGGGTCGACCGCGTCGCGGACGGCCAGGAAGTCGTCGAAGCGGGGGTAGCGCTCGCGTNGCTGCGCCGCGGCCAGCGTGTGCAGGGTGCCCCAGTGAGGCCGCCCGCCGGCCGCCAGCATGATCTGTTCGGCGCGGCCGAAGTAGTTCTCGTGCGGGCCGCGACGGTCGGTGCGCACAGCGATGTAGGCGGTGTCGCGGCCGAAGGCGGGGGACAGTGGGATCTCGTCCGCGGCCGCGCAGCGGACCTCGACGGGGAAGGCGGTGCGCACCCCGGATCGGGTCACGGCGGCGGCGAGCTCGCCCATGGCGGCGGCGAGCTCGGCGCGGGGGACGGCGTACTCGATCTCCTTGTACCGGATCGCCGGGTGACCCACGATCGCCGGATGGCCCGAGGCGAACACCCGGTAGGAGAGGTCGAGTGACGGTCGACCGCCCGCTGGCAGAGCGCCGACGCGGGCGGCGAGCTGGGCGGCGGGGCGGTCCGCGGCCGGCAGCCGCCGGGCGGCGACCATCAGGGCTTCGAAGACGCCGCCGGACACCGGGCCGCCGGTCAGCCGGTCGTGTCGCCGGGGCGGCGGGGCCAGCTCGTCGTCGACCGGGCGACGGTCATCCCAGCGGACCAGCGCGGTCGAGGTGTGCGGGAACCAGGCGAAGCGGACGTGGTCGGCCTGCTCGACGAGCGCGCCGTAGCTGTCGAGCACCTCGGCCAGTGGCAGCCGGCTCTCCCGCACGTGCAGGGCGAACAACGGCACGGCCTGCAGCGTCACCGAGGTCACGACGCCGACGGCGCCGAGGCCGAGGCGGGCGGCCGCGAACAGCTCGGGGCGCTCCCCCCGCGAGCAGGTGACCACCTTGCCGTCGGCGAGCACCACCTCCAGCGCCCGTACCTGCGTGGACAGCCCGCCGTAGCGGGCGCCCGTGCCGTGGGTTCCCGTGGCGATCGCCCCGGCGATCGTCGCCTGCTCGCCATGGCCCTGGTTGGTCAGGGCCAGCCCGGCCTCGGCGAGCAGCCGATTCAGCCGGCGCAGGGTCATCCCGCCGCGCACCGTCACCAGCCCGCTGCCACCGTCGAGCGCGACCAGATCGGCGCAGCGGTCCAGGGCGATCTGCACGCCGCCGTCGTCCGGCCGGCCGATCGCGTTCATCGCGTGGCCGGTGCCGGTGGCCCGGACCCGCCGGCCGTCCCGCACGGCAGCGGTCACCACCGCCGACGCCTCCTCGGCGGTGCGGGGTCGAGCGAGCCGGACCGCCCGGGCGGTCTCGTTGCCCGCCCAGTTCCGCCACGCCGCGGGTTCACCGAGGGGCGAGCCCATGTGCACCTCCGTCCGGGGGGCCGACGACCGGCGACGCGAGTGGGCGACCCACCGGCGCGGCCGGTCCCCATCGTGGACCGCCGAGCCGGCTTCCTGCCCGGCGGGTCCGTCCGACGGCCCGCGAGGGACCACGCCGCGCCCCCGTAACCAGCGGTGTACGGCGCGCCGTTGGTCCGCCATCCGTGTTCCCGACGTGTTCCCCGCGCCGCGGCCGAGGTGTGGCGAGCAGGCCGCCGATCATCCGGTGAGGTGAGATGCTTCACATGCGCGAGCGGGCCGGAGTCGCCGGCTCGCCGACGCGCCGGCGGAAGGCGACGTGGGAGATGGTGAGCGCAGCCGGCTACCGACCGACCGGGTTCAGCCTGGGCAGGCTCGCGGAGCTCGCCGTGGAACGCACCGGCGGCACCGAGGAACTGATCTTCGAGGGTCGGGTCGAGTCCGGCGCGGCCCGCTTCGTCCGATCCTGCCGGTTCAGCGCCGGCCTGCGCGGCGCGGGGCTGGTCGCCGGTGACCGGGTGGTCGTCCACATGGCCAACTGTCCGGAGGTCGCCGTCGCCTACCACGGGGTGTGGCGGGCCGGCGGGGTCGTGACGCCGACGCTGTTCCTGCTCGACGAGGCCGAGCTGCGTCACGTGCTGGTCGACAGCGGCGCCCGGTTCGTCGTCACGACCCCCGAGTTCCTGACCAAGGTCCGCGCGGTGGCGAGCGGCTGCCCGCAGGTGCGGGCACTGATCGTGGCGGACGATTCGCCTGGTGCTGGTGCTGGTGCTGGTGCTGGTGCTGGTGCTGATCTGGCCGGCCGGTCCGACCTGGCCGGGGCGGCCGGGGCGGGGCCGCCGGTACTGCGCTTCGCCGACCTCGCGGCGGGCGACGAAGGTCCCCTCGAACCGGCCGATCCGGATGCCATGGCCGCGCTGCTCTACACCGGCGGCACCACCGGGCGGGCGCGGGGGGTCGTGCTGTCCCACGACGCGCTGTCCGCCGGGGGCTTCGCGGCCTCGTCGGGGAACCTGGACGAGGAGCTCGCCGGCCTGCTGCCGCTGCCGCTGTCGCACATCTACGGCCTGACGATCAGCGTGATGACGCTGCATGCGCGCAAGCCTGGCCCCGCGGTCCTGATGCGCTGGTTCGACCCCCGCGGGTGGCTGGACCTGGTGGCCGAACACCGGGTCGCGGTCAGCGCGCTGGTGCCGTCCATGATCGGTCAGCTGCTCGCGGAGCCGTTGCACCTGGCCGACACGTCGTCGCTGCGCCGCGTCACCAGTGGCGGCGCGCCGCTGCCGAGGGAGATCGCGCTCGAGTGGCAGCGGCGCCTGCCCGGCGTCGAGCTGGTCGAGGGGTACGGCTGCACGGAGAGCGCGGGCGGCGTCACCATCACGCCGCCGGGCGCGGCGAGGCTGGGCAGCGTCGGTCTTCCCGCGTTCGGGGTCGAGGTGCGCGTCGAGCTGCCCGACGGCTCGGCGGCCGGCACCGGGCAGGACGGGGAGATCTGCCTGCGGGGCCCGATGGTGATGACGGGGTACTGGCAGGCGCCGCAGGCCACCGCCGAGGCGCTGCGTGGCGGCTGGCTGCATACCGGTGACGTGGGGCGCTGCGACGTCGACGGCTACCTGTACGTCGTCGATCGGATCAAGGACCTGATCATCCGGGGCGGGGTCAACGTCTACCCGCGTGACGTCGAGGACGGCCTGCTCGGTCATCCCGACGTCGCCGCGTGCGGGGTCGTCGGCCGGGCCGACCACCGCCACGGCGAGGAGGTGATCGCCTATGTGCAGCTCGTCGCCGGCGGCACGGTCTCCCCGGAGGAACTGGTGCGCTGGGGCCGGGCCCGGCTCGGACCCCTGCGCTACCCCCGTGAGGTGCACATCATCGAGTCGCTGCCGCTCACCAGCGTGCTCAAGACCGACCGCCGGGCCCTGCGGTCGCTGACCGCCGCCTCCTCGCCGTCCCAGCGCACCACGCCCGCCGACGGCACGCCCGCCGACGGCACGCCCGCCGACGGCACGCCCGCCGACGGGCCTCGGCGCGCTCAGAGTGTCGAGTGAACCCCGTGGCTCTGGATCGCGCCCCGGGCCAGGCTTAGCGCCGTCGGCGAGGCGATGTTGGCCGCGTCCATGAAACTGAACGCGAACAGGCCGTCCTGGCTGAGCTGGCGCACCGCGTCCCCGGCCAGCAACGCGTGCATGTCCGCCTCCCACGTCGCCTGCGACTCGGACTTGAAGTGGGCCAGCATGACCGGGCCGTACTGGCCGAGCGCCCGCGTCATGTCCCGCACGTCCGCGGTGTTCGAGTCGGTGCCCATCGCCTGGAAGCTCTCGAAGTCCGAGGCGCGCAGCACGTCCGCGAAATGAGTGATCAGCGATCGGCCGCCGCCGGCGACCGGATCGTCCCAGCGGCTCTGCCAACCGCCCCAGCCGAGTGACACCCGCGCGTTCGGCGCGCCGGAATGGAAGATGTCCAACGCCGCCAGGTACTGGTCCTGCAGCGTGAGGTAGTAGTTGGTGGTGTCCGGCGTGGTGGCCCACGCGTTCGGGTGGCACGGGTACGTCTGGAACTCGGTGAACAGCGTGACGTAGAGCGCGGGACCGTCCGCGGGACCGGAGAAGATCGAGGCGAGCTCGCGCGCGTCGTCGAGGAAGNCGCTCGACAGTGGGTACTCGCGTCCGCACGCCGGGCCGTGCGCCGTCTGGACGGTGCCGACCTCGCCGGTGCCGTCGAGCCAGACGATGAGGTGGATGCCGTGACCCGAACGGTAGACCTCGGGGATCAGATCGGCCTTCCACTTGCGCAGGAAGCTCAGATCGTTCGGCCCGTTGTACCAGGTGCTGAGGAAGTCCAGGTCAGGCGCGAGCGGGGAGGTGTGGGCGCTGTCGAGCCCGGGCCCCAACCCGAAGCGCAGCTTGCCCGCCGGGGTGGCCGGGACGGCCCTGGCCGCGGCGGTCAGCGGCCGGCGCGTCGGCTCGGCCCGTCCAAGCCGCCCGGCCGGGTCGCCTGCCTTCCTGTCGCCGACCACCGGGCTGGCCGAGGCGGCGCCGTCCCCGTCGACGGCGTTGCCCCCGCCGCGGCCGAGGAGGGGGAGCGCGATGGCGGTCGCGGCGAGCAGGGCGATAAGGGGAACCGTCAGATGTCGGAACCTCCGGCTACGCATTGATACATTCCTCCCGCGGCGATCATCCGGTAGGAGCAAAACTGTAGTCGGTCAAATACTTTTCGGAGTCGAATGTGCTCCGTGAGTCGGCCGGTACGGCAGACCTGTGTGGGCGAGCGGCGGTTCGCTGGGGCGGGCGTTTGTCGGTCGGTGTCGGAATGGTGGTGGTAGGTCGGCGAAGGTTGTCCCCTTCGTGGTCGTTCGAGGGTGGGGGCCCGTGGTGAGTGGGTACGCCCAGCGGCACCATGAGCCGTCGTGATCAGACAACCAGACTGCTGACTGCCTGGATCCGGGGGCGGCGCCGCTCTGCGCCCGCCGCCGGTGCCACCGAGGCACGGGCGCGGACGCCCTCCGAGTCGGGCCGGCGCCGGTCGCCGGCCACCGCCCCGCAGCCGGATGCTTCCCGCGAGCCGGCGGCGACCCTCCAGCCGAGCCTGCCGCCAGAACCGGGCATGTCGCTGGAAGCGGGAAGGCCGCTGGAAGCGGGAGGGTCGCAGGAGCCCGCGGTGGCCGGGCCGGGTGCCAGGCCGGGTGCCAGGGTTGACGACGAGCTGGGCGACCTGATCCGGCTGGTCGCCCAGGAGGGGTTCGGTTTCGCGGAGCTGCGGGACGGTCAGCTCGACGCCATGCGGGCCGTCGTCGAGGGCCGGGACACGCTGTGCGTGCTACCGACCGGCGGGGGCAAGTCGGCGGTCTACCAGATCCCGGCGCTGGTGCTGGCCGGCCCGACCATCGTGGTCTCGCCGTTGATCGCGTTGCAACGCGACCAGGTGCGCGGACTGACCGAGCGGCTGGCGGGCCTGCTGGGCGACGACGACCCGGCGGCGGCCGCGGCGAACTCGGACGCCGGGCGGGCGGCCCGGCAGGCCGCCTTCGACGCGGTCCGGCAGGGGCGCACCGAGTTCCTCTTTCTGGCGCCGGAGCAGTTGGCCCGCGACGACGTCCGGGCGGCGCTGCGCGAGGCGCGACCGTCCCTGTTCGTCGTGGACGAGGCCCATTGCATCGCGTCCTGGGGGCACGACTTCCGGCCCGACTACGGCCAGCTCGGGCAGGTCATCGAGGACCTCGGGCATCCGACGGTCGTGGCGCTGACGGCCACTGCGGCCCCGCCGGTGCGCCGGGAGATCCGCGAGCGGCTACGGCTGCGCGACCCGGTCGAGGTCGTGCGGGGGTTCGACCGGCCCGAGATCTTCCTGTCTGTGGTGTCGTTCACCGACGAGGAGGCCAAGCGGGCGAGCCTGATCGAACGCATCGCGGGGGAGGCCAAGCCGGCGCTGGTCTACGCGGCCACCCGGCGGGCCACCGAGGAGCTGGCCGACGAGCTCGCCGGCCTCGGGCTGACGGTGTATCCGTACCATGCCGGGCTGAAGGCCGCGCGCCGACGCGAGGTCGAGGCGGACTTCATGGCTGATCGGTGCGACGTGGTGGTCGCCACGACCGCGTTCGGCATGGGCATCGACAAACCCAACGTCCGCACCGTCATCCACGCCGAGGTGGCCGACTCCCTCGACTCCTACTACCAGGAGATCGGCCGTGCGGGGCGGGACGGTGAGCCCGCGGTGGCCTGCCTGTTCTACCGGCCGGAGGATCTCGGGCTGCGGCGCTTCTTCGCGTCCGGCCGGGTCGACGAGACTGCCTTACGACGCGTCGCGGTGCTGCTGGGGCACGCCGACGCACCGGTGACGGCGCGGGAGCTGGCCAAGGCGGCGGGGCTGCGGGACACCGCGCTGACCCGGCTGGTGGACCTGCTGGCCAGCGCGGATGTGGTGGCGGTGGGCGACGACGGGCGCATCGCCGCGCGGGCCGACGCCCCGGATCCGCAGGAGGCGGCGCGGCGCGCGCTCGGGGTGGCCGAGGCGCGGGTCGAGGTCGACCGTTCCCGTGTCGAGATGATGCGCGGCTATGCCGAGACCCGGGACTGCCGACGGGCGTTCCTGCTGGCCTACTTCGGTGAGACGACCGGCGGCCCGTGCGGGCGCTGCGACAACTGCCTGGCCGGCCTGCCGGCCCAGCGGCGGGTCGAACCCGCTGACGGCGAGGCGCCGTTCCCGGCCGGCGCCGCGGTGCGCCACGTCTCGTGGGGCCGGGGACAGGTCGTCAAGGAGGATGGCGATCGCATCACTGTGCTGTTCGACGACGTCGGCTACCGCACCCTGTCGGTGGGGGCGGTCCGGGAACGTCACCTGCTCGACCGGACGTGAAAGACCTGCGCCGCAGGGCATCCCCCCACCGAAGGGCCCGCACCTACAGGTACGACCGTCGTTACAGCATTTGCCCGGTCCATCCCGAGATGTCCGATGATGTCGTTTCCTGACATCGTCGCGTGCCGTGCGCTGGATCCAAGCACGGTGACGCGCCCGGCCAAGCAGGGAGGACCATGACCGCGCGAGCGGATCTTCAGATGAGCACCGCCCTGGTCACAGGGGCATCGTCAGGCATCGGCGCGGCCTTCGCGGAGGCGTATGCGGCCCGGGGTGCCAGACTCGTCCTGGTGGCGCCGGCGGAGCCCAGGCTGCGGGAGGTCGCGGAGCGGCTGGGCACCCGCTACGGGGTCGAGGTGCACGCCGTCCCCATCGACCTCGCCGAGGAGAGCGGCCCCGACCAGCTTGCCAAGGCGGTCGCCGAGATCGGCCTGGAGATCGACATCCTCGTCAACAACGCCGGCTTCGGGACCCGTGGGCCGTACCACGAGCTGTCCGCGGACCGGGACCACCGAGAGGTGATGCTGAACGTCGTGGCGGTGGAGCGGGTCGCGCACCTGTTCCTGCCGGCCATGGTGGCCCGGGGTTCCGGCACCATCATCAACGTGTCGTCGACCTCGGGCTTCCAGGCCGTCCCCTACATGGCGGTCTACGGGGCCTCCAAGGCCTTCGTCCTGTCGCTCTCCATCGGCCTGTGGGCCGAGTGCCGCTCCCGCGGGGTGCGCGTGCTCGCGCTGTGCCCGGGGCCGACCGACACCAACTTCTTCGAGGTCGTCGGCTCGCGGATGTCCGCCGGCGGCCGGTTGCGGACCACCGACGAGGTGGTGGCGGCGGCCTTCCGTGCCCTCGACCGGGGCCAGGCGTACGTCATCGACGGCCGGTTGAACTACCTGACGTCCAACGCCTCCCGGCTGCTGCCCCGCGGCCTGGTCGCGCGGATCACCGAGCGGGTGCTGCGGTCCGGGTCGCTGGCCGCGCTGCCGGGCGCGGCGCCCGTGAAGCGTCGCGCGGCCTGATCGGGCCACCCCCGCCGGCCGTTCCGTGCGATCCGATCGGACCACCCCGGCCGCCCACCGCCGTGAGGGTCCGCGGCGCGGCGCGGCCCTCCGGCGGCCGACGGAACCATCCCCCGATCGGGCGACCCCGCAGTGGCCCGGTCGGGGGGCGACCGGCGCCGGGCCGGCTGCCGCCGGGCCGGCTGCCGCCGAGCACCGCCGGCGGGCCCAGCCATGCGTGGGCGCGCCCGGTCAGGTGCGAGCGGCCCGGTCAGGTGCGAGCGGCCCGGTCACTGTGAGCGGGACGCTCCCACCGGGGCGAATGCCGGAGCGACCGGGTCGGCCGGGGTCAGCCCGCCGAGCTCGGCGACCAGCTCGTAGGAGCGGATCCGGTCGGCCAGCCGGTGGACGTTCGTGGTGATCATGATTTCGTCGGCGCCGGTCACGTCGAGCAGGGCGTCGATCCCGGCGCGGACGGTCGAGGGGGAGCCGACGATGTGCGACGCCGTCGCGTTCTCGGCCGCGGCCCGCTCCTGCGGGGTCCAGGAGTGCGCGGCGGCCTCCTCGGGGGAGGGGAAGACGCCGGGACGGCCGCCGCGTATCCGCAGCATCGCCAGCCGGACGGGCGCCGCGAGCCATTCGGCGCGCTCATCGTCCTCGGCGCAGACCACGGCGGTGGCCACGATCGCGTACGGATGCTCCCGGCCGGGCGAGGGGCGGAACGACCGGCGGTACAGATCGAGCGCCGGCACCGTGTTCGCCGAACTGAAATGGTGCGCGAAGGCGAACGGCAGGCCCAGCATCCCGGCCACCTGGGCGCTGTAGCCGCTGGACCCCAACAGCCAGATGGGCGGCGCCGGGGACTGCGGGAACNCGTGCACGCCGCGCATCGGATGGTCGGCGGCGAAGTCGCCGCCGGCGAGGAAGGTGGTCAGCTCGGCAAGCTGCTCGGGAAAGTCGTCGACGGCGAGCAGCCCGGCGGTGCGCCGCAGCGCCCGGGCGGTGGCGGGATCCGTGCCGGGGGCCCGGCCGATGCCCAGGTCGATCCGGCCGGGGAACAGGGCACCGAGCGTGCCGAACTGCTCGGCAACGGCCAGCGGAGCGTGGTTGGGCAGCATCACGCCGCCGGAACCCACCCGGATCGTGCTGGTGGCCGCGGCGACCTGGCCGATGAGGATCGACGTCGCCGAACTGGCGATGCCGGGCATGCCATGGTGCTCCGCCAACCAGTATCGGGTGAATCCGAGTCGTTCGGCGTGCCGGGCGAGGTCGAGCGACCCGCGGACCGCATCGGTGGGGGTCGTTCCGGTGCCGACCGGCACGAGGTCCAGCACGGACAGGGGGACGCTTCGGGTCGGTTTCACGACGTGGTGCAACGACGTGGCGGGGCCGCTGTCTTCCCCACCCGCCACGTCGGAGCCGGTTCCCGCCACGTCGGAGCCGGTTCCGGTCACGTCTCTGCCGGCCGCGGTCACGCCTCAGCCGCCCACGGTCTCCATGTAGTCCTCGGCGACCTCGTCGAGGGCGTCGCTGGGATGGCCGAGCGCCACGCGCACCCGGCGGCGCCCGACGAGCAGAAGGTCGAGCAGGAAGTCCGGCACCGGGGCCCGCTCGCAGCGGTGGTAGCCCATCGTGAACCAGGTGTGGGCGTCGTCGAGCAGGCTGACCGCCTCCAGGCTCTCGGCCACCGCCTCGTACACGCCCGGATCGGCCGACTTCGCCGCCTTGAGCTCCGCCCGCAGCGCGGCGGCCTCCTCGGCCTGCCCGTCGCGCAGCAGCCCGTCATGCAGCCAGACACGGGGATCGACGGGGCAGGCGCTGCCGTCGGCCACGGCGGCACGGTAGCAGCGGATCGCCTCGCTCCAGTCGTGGGCGAGCCCGTACTGGCTGCCCGCGTCGACCAGCAGGGAGGCCCGGGTGATCGTCTCGCTGTGGGTGTCGGGCTGCTCGGCCAGCGTCTCCAGGGTGCCCGCCGCGCCACGGTGATCGCCGCTGCCCGCCGCGCTGAAGACGATCTCATCCACGTCGTCGTCCGAAAGCATGCCGCTCATTCTCCCTGCCCGGGGTCGTTCCCCGACGGACGGGCACCGGTGGCGTGGCTATGCCGGCCGCGCCCGAGAAGAAGGGGATGCCGGCCGCGCCCGAGGCGAAGGGGATGCCGGCCGCGCGCTCGGGGTGCCAGGGGGGGCCGGCGATCCGGATCCGGACGGGTCGGCCGGCCCGGATCGGGGAAGGAGGTGATCGATCGCCGCCACGGACCGCGAGCGGTCGCCGCAGGACTGACGGTTCGGTGGACACGAGGGGTTCGGCGGATACGAGGGGTTCGGCGGATACGGGCGGTTCGGCGGATGGGGTGTGGGTGGACGCGAAATCGGCGGGTCGGGATGAGCGGCCGGAGCTCCGGCCCGGGCGGGCGGTGGGCGTGCAGGCGGATGCGGTCGGCGGGGCGGATGCGGTCGGCGGGGCGGGGGTGGCCTTCGTCCTCGGCGGGGGCGGCATTCTCGGCGCGAGCGAGGTCGGCATGCTCGCCGCCCTGTTCGACGCCGGCATCCTGCCCGACCTGGTGGTCGGCACCTCCGTCGGTGCGATCAACGGGGCCGCGGTGGCGGCCGAACCCGCGCCCGCGACGATCGACCGGCTGACCGACCTGTGGTCGCAGCTCGGCATCTCCGACGTGTTCGCGGGGGGCCCGGCCCGGCGGCTGGCCACCGTCGTCCAACACGGCCACCTGCACTCCAACGCCCCGCTGCGCGCGCTGCTGCGCACGCACCTGCCGGCCGAGCCGATCGAGGACCTGCCGGTGCGGTTCCAGTGCGTCGCGGCGAGCATCGAACGGGCCGCCGCGCACTGGTTCGACCGCGGACCGCTCGTCGAGGCGGTGCTGGCCTCCTGTGCGGTCCCGGCGCTGCTGCCGCCGGTGCGCATCGGCGAGGAGCACTTCATCGACGGCGGGATCGTCGACAGCAACCCGGTCGGGCGGGCGGTGGAGCTCGGGGCCCACACCGTCTTCGTCCTGCACGTCGGCCGGATCGAACGGCCGCTGCGGCCGCCGCGCTGGCCGTGGGAGGCCGGTCTGGTCGCCTTCGAGATCGCCCGCCGGCGCGGCTTCACCGAGGCGATGGCCCGGCTGCCCAGCGGTGTCGCCGTCCACGTGCTGCCGGTCGGGGAGCGCGGAGCTCCGCTGGTGCCGCTGCGCTACCGCTCCACCTCGGGCCTGAACCGGCGCATCCAACAGGCCCGGCAGGCCACCGCGGCCTACCTCGACCTCACCGCCGGCGGCCGCACCCGGCCGCTGGACGTGTCCTGACGTGGAGGGTTGACGCCGTGGGTGTTCCACCGTGGGCGATCCGCCGCTTCCTGGTCGACCCGTTGTTCGTGCCGCTGGCGGCGGCGCTGGCCCTGATCGGGGTGGCCGTCGCCGCGCTCGGCCTGCTGGGCGCGCCGGTCGACCGCCGGCTGCGGGTGCCGCGCGCAGCCCTGCTCGTCGCGATCTACCTGACCGCCGAGGCGGTGCTGATCGTCGCCATGTTCGGGCTGTGGCTGGCCCGGCCGGCCCTCGGCGGGCGCTGGGAGGCCGCCCACCTGTGGCTGCTGCGCCGCACGCTCGCCGTGCTGGTCGCGTCCGCCCGGCGGCTCGTCGGGCTGCGTCTGGAGGTCACCGAGCCGCCCGCGGGGACGGTCGACGCCGGCTCGGGGCCCGTCCTCGTGCTGAGCCGGCACGCCGGGCCGGGGGACTCGTTCGTGCTCATCCACCTGCTGCTCAACCGCTACCACCGGATCCCGCGGGTGGTGCTGATCAACCGGCTCCAGCTCGATCCGGCGATCGACATCCTGCTCGGCCGGCTCGGCGCCTGCTTCCTGCGCAACGACGGGTCGGACGACCACGCCGCCGCCCGGATCGGCGAGCTCGCACGCGGCCTGGGCGCCGGCGAGGCACTCGTGATCTTTCCGGAGGGTGCGAACTTCACGCCGTCGCGCCGGCGTCGGCTGATCGCCCGGTTGCGGGCGCGCGGCCAGTGGGACCGGGCGGCGGTCGCCGAGGACCTCGACGCCGTCCTGCCGCCGCGGCCGGCCGGGGTGCTCGCGGCGCTCGCCACCGGCCGGATCGCCGCCACGATGATCGTCGCGCATGCCGGTCTGGACGAGTTCAGCGCGCCCGGCGAGGTCTGGCGGGCGTTGCCGTTCGTGGCGCCGCTGATGGTGCGCTGGTGGTGGGTGCCGGCAGCGGAGATCCCGGGTCCCGAACGGGCCCGGCGGCAGTGGCTGACGATGCACTGGGCAGTGGTGAATGCCTGGATCGGCGCTCAGCGCGCCGTCGGCAACGGCGTCGACGGGGGCGGCGCCGGCGCCGTTGCCGTTGCCGCCGTTGCCGACGCGAGTCAGCCATCGGAGGGCGACCCGCCGTCGCCGACAGGCCCGGTCAACCCCGTGGTGTAGATGGCCCCTTCCAGGGGGCTCGGTCGTCCCTGGGCAGGAGGGCGAGGTCGGAATCCGAGTCCGACGGGCGCTGCCCGGGCTCGCGGAGTGCGGGTTGGTTCCCGTGTCGTCTCCGCTCACAGCGTACGAACATGTGTTCGACATCCGGGGTGTGTTGTTCTACCGTCGACCCATGGTTTTCGACGACGACCTCGGGGACGGCCCTGACCCGC
>NZ_LJPA01000019.1:0-137250 GCF_001414035.1 Frankia sp. ACN1ag
TTGCACCACATCCACCACCGGACGGACCCTCACCATCCACCCCCAGCACACCCAGCTGGCCGCCGCCCGCCGCGAGGCCACCAACCCGGCATGGCAGGACGAGTACCGCCGCTGGCGTCCCCCGGTAGAACGCGGAATCGCCTGGCTGGTAGCCCACGGCAACCGCCGCGTGCCCTACCGCGGCGTGACCCGCAACGACNCCTGGCTCCACCACCGCGCCGCCGCNCTCANCCTCCGCCGGCTGATCAACCTCGGACTCNCCCACACCAGCACCAACGGCTGGNCCCTGACCGCCGCACCCCCTTAAACCACGGCCATCCACCCCCACCAGCACCCCGCAAGATTTTCAGTGATCTTCTAGACCCCACGGTGGACGCTGCCCCCACCGTCGCCGCTGCCCCCACCGTGGACGTCGGCGCACGACACCGGCCGCATCATCGGAGCCGGCGCTCCGCACGAGCCACCCCTGCGCGCCAACGCGCGCCGACCCGACGGTCCGGCCTGCGGGGAGGCAACTGGTNGAACCGGTACCTTCGCTGTCGTGGAGATCAGCGAACTATCGGTTCCAGACGCCTGGGTGTTCACCCCGCGTCAGCACTCCGACAGCCGCGGGACCTTCCTGGAGTGGTTCCGCTCCGACGCNCTTGCCGAGGTCGTGGGCCATCCGCTGACCCTGTCGCAGGCCAATCACAGCGTCAGCCGGGCCGGAACCCTTCGCGGCGTGCACTACGCTCAGGTGCCACCCAGTCAGGCGAAGTACGTGACCTGCGTGCGCGGGCGGGTGCTCGACTGCGTCGTTGACATCCGCACCGGATCGCCGACGTTCGGCACCTTCGCCTCGGTCCTGCTCGACGACGTCGACCGGCGGGGCCTGTACGTCTCGGAGGGCCTGGGGCACGCCTTCATGGCGCTGACCGACGACGCGGCGATCTCCTACCTGTGCTCGACGCCTTACACCCCCGGTCGCGAGCACGGCGTCAACCCGCTCGACCCCGATCTGGCGCTGCCCTGGCCCGATGATCTCACGCCGCTGCTGTCGGAGAAGGACGACTCGGCCCCCTCGCTGAAGGAGGCAGAGTCGGCGGGCCTGCTGCCGGCCTACCGCGACTGCCTGGCCTTCTACGACGAGCTACGCGCCGCCGGCGCCGTGGCGGGCGGATCACGATGATCCGGGTGGCCGGCCCCGGGGACGTCGAGGTCGTCCTGGAGCTGGTCCGGGCGCTCGCCGGCTACGAGCGCGAAGCGGACCGGGTCGCCATGACCCCGGCCGATCTGCAGGCCGCCCTGTTCGGCCCGATCCCGGCCGCCTACTGCCTCGTGGCCACGGCCGACCAACCACCCGCGGGTGCCACCCCGGACGGGGGACCACCCCCGTCCGGGGGACCACTTCCGACCGGGGGGCCGCTCCCGTCCGGGGGCCCACTCCCGACCGGCGGTGCGCTTCCGGCCGGGGTGGCGCATCCACCCCCCGTCGTGGGCTTCGCGATCTGGCATCCGACCTTCTCCACCTGGACCGGCCAGTCCGGCATGCACCTGATCGACCTGTTCGTGCGGCCGGAGCACCGCCGTGGCGGCCATGGCCGGGCGCTGCTCGCCGCACTCGCCACGGTCTGCGTCAAGCGCGGCTACCGGCGGCTCGAATGGGCCGTGCTCGACTGGAACACGCCGGCGCAGGCGTTCTACCGCTCGCTGGCGGCGCGGCCGCTGACCGGGTGGTCGACCTGGCGGGTGGACGGCGACGCCCTCACCGATCTCGCCGCCCTGGGCCGCCCTCGCCCCGGCGCCGGCACCGCCGATCCGGCCTGATCCCGCCGCTTCGGCCCGGATCGGGGCCCGACCCGGCGGTTCGTCCCCGTTTCTGGGCCCCGCGTGCCTGGTCGGCACCGGCGCCGGCCAGGCACGGAAGGGCGCCGACGGCGAGGGCTTACGATCACCCGACCTGCGGGACCCACCGGCGGCTGGGTACGGTGGAGGCGGTGGCCGTCGCCGGCCGCCGACGGAGCGGATCGCGACCGGCCATGAGGGACGTCACGGCCGCCGCGGAGATGCATGATGCCGTCGGTGAGCGGGAAGGCAGTCATTCACAACATCATCGTTCGGCCGGCTCCGGCCGGCGGACCACCCGCGAGGGTTCCTCCTCGCACTATGCAGGCTCTTTGGGGGTAGGAACGTGGATCCGACGCCTTCGACCGGCGGCGCGGAGAACTCCGACACCATCGACAGCCAAACCGCCCACTCCGGCGGACTGCGCGACGTCGTCGCGCTCACCCTGCCCGCGGCCAGTGCGTACCTGACTGTCCTGCGCACCGCCACGGCATCCCTCGCGGCCAGGCTCGACTTCACCCTCGACGACATCGAGGACCTGCGGATCGCCGTGGACGAGGCGTGCGCGCTGCTGCTCGTCTCGGCGGTGCCCGGGTCGTCGCTCGACTGCACGTTCACGCTCTCGCCCGGGGTGATGCACGTGCTGGTGACGGTCGAGAGCCTCGACGGCGAGCCCCCGTCGGAGGACACCTTCGCCTGGACGGTGCTCAAGGCCCTCGCGGGGGATGTGGACACCTCCACCGGCCCGGGCAACAAGGTGAGCATCACGCTGCAGAAACGCCGGGGCGTGCGGGCGGATCTCGGCGAGCCGCCGGCGGGACACGTCCGCGGATCGGGTGCGGCCGACCAGACACCATTGGGTGACGCGGTAGGTACACCGTGACGTCAACCGGCAGAACTCCGACTCCGCCCCGTACGGCAGCCGCCCATGACACCCCCGCGGTGGACCCGGTGGCCGCGCTGAGCCAGCGGGGGGCTGCCCTGGACGAACATCCCGCCGAGCGCGGCCAGGAGCCGGACCTCGGCACCGAGGTCGCGGCCCAGCCGGCGCCGAGCGCCGAACCCGAGCGCGAGGGCACCGAACGCACCCACTCTCCCGACCGGGCGATGGCCCGGGCGCTGTTCGTGCGCCTCGCCGAGCTGCCCGAGGGCGACGCGGAACGCGCCGCCATCCGCGACCAGCTCGTCCGGATGCACCTGCCGCTGGTGGAGTACCTCGCCCGGCGCTTCCGCAACCGCGGTGAGCCGCTCGACGATCTCGTCCAGGTCGCCACGATCGGCCTGATCAAGTCGGTGGACCGGTTCGACCCGGAGCGCGGGGTGGAGTTCTCCACCTACGCCACCCCGACGATCGTCGGCGAGATCAAGCGTCACTTCCGCGACAAGGGCTGGGCGATCCGGGTTCCCCGCCGGTTGCAGGAGCTCAAGCTCTCGCTGACGAAGGCGACGTCCGAGCTGTCCCAGACACTCGGCCGCTCCCCCACCGTCAGCGAGATCGCCCGGCATCTGCAGATGAGTGAGGAGGACGTCCTCGAGGGGCTCGAATCGGCCAACGCCTACTCGGCGGTCTCCCTCGACGCGCCGGACTCCGGTGACGACGAGGCTCCCGCCGTCGCGGACACCCTGGGCGTCCAGGACGAATCCCTGGAGGGCGTGGAGTACCGCGAGTCGCTCAAGCCGCTGCTGGAGAAGCTCCCGCCGCGGGAGAAGCGCATCCTGCTCCTGCGCTTCTTCGGCAACATGACCCAGTCGCAGATCGCCACCGAGCTCGGAATATCCCAGATGCACGTGTCCCGGCTGCTGGCCCGGACCCTGGCCCAGCTACGCCGCGGCCTGCTCGAGGACGGCTAGACCCCTCCGACTCCGGTCATCTGGTGGAGCTCCGGTCATCTGGCCTCGCCAGGTCGCGTACCGCCGCAGGACCGCCACAACCTCACGAACGCGTACCGCGCCTGTCTCAGGGACGCTGCGGCCCCCGCGGCACCTGCCTGCCGTCGCCGCGTCCGGCGTCCTCGTCCTGCCCCGCGTGGGTGGCGGGGCCGCGGGCGCTGGCGGCCGACGGACCGAACCCGACCGAGGCCAGCAGGGCCACGACAATCACGAGTGGGACGACGAACAGCGGGATGCCGTAGCCGTAGTCGCCGGCCTGCACCAGCCCCCAGGCGACGGGCAGGCAGAGGATCTGCACGACGAGCGTGGGCGACCGGTAGGACGCCCCGCGCCGCAGCACTCCCGCCGCGAGCACGGCCACGCCCACGGCGCCGAGGATCGCGAGAACCCCACCGGTCTCGGCGCGCCCGACGTCGTCGATGTCGGAACCGAATCCGCGCAGCACCTGCAGGACGCCCAGCGCCAACAGGACGAGCGCCTCGGCGGCAAGCAGAACGCTCGCCACCCAGGCCGGCACGGACGCCGTGCGCGCGGCCTCACGCAGCTCGTCGAACCGGCCGCCGGCCGGCTGCCCGGGACGGCTCGTGGATCCCATGGTTCCGACACTACGTCTCCCAGCGGCCAGACCGGTCTTCCAGGCGACCAGAACGGTCTCCCAGGCGGCCCGACCGGTCTCCCGGTCCCGGACCCGGACCCGGCGCCCCGCTGCCCAGCCGGGCGCGGACGGGGTCGCCGTTGCCGTTACACGACTCCGCCGTCACCCGACTCCCCCGTGCGCCCGTTGCAGGGGATTTGTACCGATTCGCGACCGAGTGTGGGATCCGGCGATCGCGACGACGCTGACACCCGGGCCCCCCGGTTTCACCGATGTGAGAGTTTTCCCAGCCGCCGCCCGGGATGGGCGGGCGGACTACGGTAGAGGCATGCGAGGGCTGCTGGTCGTCAACCCCGTCGCCACCACCACAACCGAACGTGTTCGTGACGTCCTCGCCAGCGCGCTCGCGGCGGACGTCGCGATGGAGACCGTGCTGACCAAAGGCCGCGGCCACGGGGTCGAGCTGGGGGCGCGGGCCGTCGA
This sequence comes from Frankia sp. ACN1ag, assembly GCF_001414035.1. Classification (NCBI taxonomy): domain Bacteria; kingdom Bacillati; phylum Actinomycetota; class Actinomycetes; order Frankiales; family Frankiaceae; genus Frankia; species Frankia sp. ACN1ag. The sequence continues at coordinate 4,793 of NZ_LJPA01000019.1, forward strand.
GCTCGGCGTCGACGTGGTGATCGCGCTCGGCGGGGACGGCACCGTCAACGAGATCACCAACGGGTTGCTTCAGAACGGCCCGATCGACGACGGGCCAGCGCTCGCGGTGGTGCCGGGTGGCAGCACGAACGTGTTCGCTCGGGCCCTGGGATATTCGGCCTCGCCGGTGGAGGCGACCGGCGAGCTGCTGGACGCGTTGCGCGAGGGGCGCAGCCGCCGGATCAGCATCGGTCGCGCCGAGTACGGCGACGAGGGCCGCTGGTTCACGTTCTGCTTCGGCATCGGGCTGGACGCGCGGGTGGTCGCGCAGGCCGAGGAGAAGCGGCGCAAGGGGCGCCGCAACAGCGCCGGCCTGTTCCTGCGGACGGCGGCGGGCCAGGTGACCCGCGGCGCCGATCGGGGCGCCCCGCCCATCACCCTGGAGACGACCGACGCCCACAGCCTTCCCGTCGACGCCGCTCTCCCCGCCGACGCCGCTCTCCCCGCCGACGCCAGCGTGCCGGCCGATTCCGGGCAGGCGGACGCCGAGGCGGCCGGGAGCGCCGAGGAGCGCATCGCCCTCGGCATCGTCTGCAACACCCGCCCGTGGACCTACCTGAACTCCCGTCCGGTGCTGGCCTGCCCCGAGGCGTCGTTCGACACCGGGCTGGACCTGCTGGCGCTGCGCCGGGTGCGGCTGTCCAGCGTGCTGCGCACGGCCTCGCAGATCCTGGGAGACGGGCGCGGTCCGCACGGGCGCAACGTCGTGCGCCGCCACGACGCGGCCGTGATCCGGTTCCTCGCGGACCACCCGCTGCCGCTGCAGATGGACGGCGAGTACCTCGGCGAGTACGTCGACGTCACGCTCACCCACCACCCGCGGGCCCTGCGCGTCATCGCCTGACCAGCCGCCTCGGCCCCGACCGGCCTGCCCGCCGACCGGCCTGCCCGCCGGCCACCCCACCCGGCGGCTCCGCCGACACGGTCCGGCCTGCGCAGGTCCGCCCGCATTGGCGGCAGGTGTCGCGATTTCTCGGACGAGTCAGACGAGTCGGACGAGTACGTCCGAAGCCCACGCCGACGGGCGACCCGCCGTCCACGGTCCGGATTCCGGGCACCGTTCGGGCGCCCGCCAGCCGCTGTGATCGATCGTGTACGGAATCGCGCCGAGGCTCGAGCACGGTCCGCGCCCGGAATGCCGCCCTTGTTCCTCGACACGATGTGGCCGCATTTCGGCCGTAATCCCTGCCGGGACGATCAGGAGTGGGGAGGGGTGGTTCCCGTCTCGCCTCAGTCGTCCTGGGGGGCTTCCACCCCGTGCGGCGTGTCCGCGCCACGCGAGATGCCCGGGGCGGGCGAGGTGCCCGGGGTTGGCGGGGCGCCGAGGGCTCGGCGGATCTCGACCGGGTCGTCGCAGATCGCCCCGGCGACCCCGGCGTCCTGTAGCCGGCGGGCGGCGTCGACGGCGGTGACTGTCCACGTCACCAGGCGTACGCCGGCCTGTCGGGCGCGGGCGCCCGCGTCCGGCGAGCCGAGCACGGCGCTGGTGTGGGCATGCAGCTCGGCGTGGCCCGCGGACCGAGCGTAGGCGAGGCCGCCGCTGACGGACATCCGCGGCATCGTCAGGAACGCCGTCGTGACGGCCAGCTCCGCGTCGCGCAGGGCCTCGATGGCGAACCAGTCGAACGACGACACCGTGATGCCGCCGGCGCCGGCGTCGAGGTCGGCCACGGTGGGCCGTGGCCCCGTCCAGCCCCGGGCACGCAGCCGCTCGGCGAGGGCCCGCGCCGTGCGCTCCCGGGGGGCGTCGAAGTCCGGCTGGCCGGGCTGGTTCTTGATCTCGCAGATCAGCCGGCCGCGGCCGGCCCAGACGTCGAGGATCTCGTCGAGCAACGGGATGCCGCGGGCGCGCAGCGCCTCGGTGGGTTGCCGGACGATCGCCCGCCCGGCCGGCTTGGACAGCCGGGCGTCGTGCACGCATACCAGATCCCCGTCGGCGCTGCGGCGGACGTCGATCTCGACGCCGTCCGCCCCGGCACACAGCGCCGCGTCCACAGCCTCGACCGTGTTCTCCGGGCCAGGAACCCTGCTACCGCGATGACCGAGAACCTCCATGGCCCAACCCTGCCATCTCCGGCGGGCCGAGCGTGTCACGGCAGGCGGGGAGGACGCCGCCCAGCCGCGGCCGGAGTAACCGGAGTAACCCGGATGCGCACAGACGAACGCCGATGCCCAGATGGCATGAAGCCGGCCGCTTGATCGGGAAGAACCCGCCGTGTGCCTCGCAAACCGACCCGACGACAGCCGGCCCATGCCACCGCATCCCCTGTCAACCAGGACTTCTGTGGCGCTTCAGCAACCGTCGGAGACGGTCGCACCCCGTGGCCCATCTGTGTCCCTGCCGGACAAGTGCAGGCCAGGCAGGGTGTGAAGACGGTTGCAGGTTCTTGCGCCCCTGCCCGTTCCGGTGGGAGGGTGGCGAATGTCCGAGGTGGATGCACGTGCACCCGGGCTCACCGACAGCCAGGAACCCGCTCCACGGCCCGCCGACGGGGCCGAGCAGACAACCTGCTCACTTAATTTTCATCCGCGGCACAACCGTAGCGGCTCGCAAAGCGTCTCATGTGCAGTGTGGCCCGAGACGAGAGAGGGAGTTGGACGCATGGACTGGCGCCACAGAGCGCTCTGCCGTGACGAGGATCCCGAGCTCTTCTTCCCGATCGGTACTACCGGTCCGGCGGAACGCCAGGTCGAAGAGGCAAAGGCCGTTTGCGCGCGGTGCGCAGTCACCAGTGACTGCCTCAACTGGGCACTGGACACCGGGCAGGACTCCGGGGTCTGGGGCGGGTTGAGCGAGGACGAACGCCGGGCGCTCAAGCGCCAGGTCCGTCTGCGGGTGCGAACCGCCTGAGTGCACGACCCCCGGTGGCCCAGCGCCGAGGACCGGGGGGCTCCAAGGACGTGCCACGTCCGCATCACCCCAACCACCCGCGGTAGATCCTGCCCGCCGGACCTCGCACTATCGGCGGACCACAGCGGTCCCCGCACGACGCCATGCCATGACCCGTGCCCGGGCACGGGGGTGGCTGGCAGCAGCATCGGCCGTTCTGTCCGCGCGTCCGCCGCAGCGATGCGGCGCGACGCGGACGGGGCGGCCGTAATGTTTTCGGCCCCCGCCACGACCCCTTCGCCCCCCGCCCACGGGCGCGGGACATCGCCACACCAGCCGCGAGCGAGGGACACAACCTGGGGGATACCCCCGCGCGCGCGCCCTAAACACTCAACTTTCAGAAAGTGGGATGGACAGCAGCGCCTCGGTGCCGCGCTCCGGACCGGCCTGCAGCCGGATGGTGCCGTGCATCTCACCGAGCACGAGCTGACGGACGATCTGCAGCCCCAGCCGGGGCGAGTGCTCGAGCTGGAAGTCCTCCGGCAGGCCGGCCCCGTCGTCGGCGACGACGACGTCCAGCCGGTCCACCAGGCGCTGCACGCGGATCTCGATCGAACCCGCCGAGCCATCGAACGCATGTTCTACAGCATTCTGCAGAAGCTCTGAAAGCACAAGGGCCAGCGGCGTGGCGAGTTCACCGGGCAGCCGCCCGAAGGAACCCGACCTGCGGGTGTTCGCCCGCGCACCGGTGGACGCCAGGTCGACGGTCACCGACGTGATCTGGTCGGCGATCTCGTCGAACGGCACGCTCTCGCCCAGGCTCTGCGAGAGCGTCTCGTGCACAACCGCGATCGAGGTCACCCGGCGCACCGACTCCCGCAGGGCCGATCGTGCCTCGTCGACCTTGGTCCGACGCATCTGCAGCCGCAGCAGCGCGGCCACCGTCTGAAGATTGTTCTTGACCCTGTGATGGATCTCACGGATGGTGGCGTCCTTGCTCAGCAGCAGCGCCTCCCGCCGACGCAGATCCGAGACGTCCCGGACGAGGACGAGCACCTCCCGGGTGGACCCGGGGAACAGCGGGATCGCCCGCAACATCACCACCGTGCTGCCGACCCCGGCCTCGACCTCCACCGGCCGGCGCCGGCCGATCGCATGCCAGACGGCGGGCGTGGTCGCGGGCAGGTTCAGCGCCCGGTGCACCGTGCGCAGGTCCTCCCCGGTGACGTTGCCGGTGTAGCCGAGGCGGCGGTACGCCGACAGCGCGTTCGGGCTGGCGAAGATGACCTTGCCAGCACCGTCGAGCCGCATCATCCCGTCGCCGACCCGGGGTGACTCCGGCAGCTCGGCCGAGCTCCCGCGGAACGGAAAGGCACCCTCGGCGATCATCAGGGCCAGGTTGTTGGCGCCCTGCAGGTAGGAGGACTCCAGATCGCTGGGGGTGCGGGGATTGACCAGGTTGGTGTCGCGGGCGAGCACGGCAATCACCTCGTCGCCGTGGCGGACCGGGATCGCCTCCGTCCGCACCGGCACCCCGCCGTCCCACTCGGGCTCGCCCTCCCGGGCGATGCGGTGCTCCCGCCAGGCGTTCTGGACCACCCACCGGTTGATGACGACGCTGCCGACCTCGTCGTTGTGGTAGGCGGTCGGGCCGGTCGTGGGTCGGACCTGGGCCACGACGAGAAACTCCGTCCCGCTGGTATGGCCCCGGCCCGAACCCGAACCGGAACGGACGGGCACGAGGAGCAGCAGGTCAGCGAAGGAGAGGTCGGCGAGCAGAGCCCAGTCCGCGACGAGCGCGTGCAGGTGGTCGATGTCGTCGTCGCTGAGATCCGTGCTCGCGCGCAGCATGTCGGCGAGGGTTCCCACGGGTCGCAGACTGCCAGACGGACCGGGGCTGCGAGCTGGCGGGCACCCCCGCGGGACCCTCCGGGCCCGTACGCTCGCCGTCGTGACCGTCGACAACGCCGCCGCGGCCGTGGTTCCCGGTACGCGCACGGAGCCACAAACCGCCGCAAGCGTAGCGAAGACCACCACCGAGCCCACCGGCGACCCGCCCGCGGCCGATCCGCTGGCCTGGCTTGCCGATCATGCCTGGAGCCGCGAGGTGGCTGGCCTGCGCCGCCGGCTGCGCCCGCGCACCCTGACGCCCGCCGCGGATGGTTCCCAGGTTCGCGTCGACCTCGCCAGCAACGACTACCTCGGCCTCGGCCGCCATCCCGCGATCGTCGAGGGGGCGGCGCGCGCCCTGCGGGAGTGGGGCACGGGATCCACCGGCAGCCGGCTGGTGACCGGAACGACCGCCCTGCACGGCGAGCTGGAGGCGGCGCTCGCCGACCACGTGGGCTTCGCCGGGGCGCTGGTCTTCTCCTCCGGCTACACGGCGAACCTGGGCTGCCTGACCGGGCTGGCCGGCCCCGGCGACCTGATCGTCTCCGACGCGCTCAACCATGCCTCGATCGTGGACGCCTGCCGGCTGTCCCGGGCGCGGGTGGCCATCACCCCGCACGGCGACGTCGCCGCCGTGACCGCCGCCCTCGCCGCCGGCGGCTGGCGCCGCGCGCTCGTGGTGACCGAGTCGGTGTTCTCCGCCGACGGCGACGCCGCTCCCCTCGCCGAGCTGCACGCCACGGCCCGCGCCCACGGGGCGGTTCTCGTCGTCGACGAGGCGCACGGGCTCGGCGTGGTCGGCCCGGCCGGACGCGGCGCGCTGGCCGCCGCCGGGCTCGCCGGCCAGCCGGACGTGGTGGCCACGGTCACCCTGTCGAAGGCACTCGGCGGCCAGGGCGGCGCGGTCCTCGGCACGGCGGCCGTCCGCGAGCACCTCATCGACACGGCCCGCGCCTTCATCTTCGACACCGGCCTCGCCCCGGCGAGCGTCGGCGGGGCGCTGGCGGCGCTGACGCACCTGCGGGCCCATCCGGAGCTGCCCGCCGCGGTCCAGCGCCGCGCCGGCGAGCTCGCCGCGCTCACCGGGGCGCCACGCCCGGCCGGCGCGGTCGTCTCGGTCCTCGTCGGCGAGCCGGAGCCGGCGGTGGCCGCGGCGGCGACCTGCCTGGCGCACGGGGTGGCGGTCGGCTGCTTCCGGCCGCCGACGGTGCCCGCGGGCACGAGCCGGCTGCGGCTGGCCGCCCGCGCCGATCTCAGCGACGCCGACCTGACACTCGCGACCGAGGCGTTCGCCGCCGCCGGGGTCCTCGCCGCCGAGGTGCCCGCCCGGTGACGCTGCTGGTGATCACCGGTACCGGCACCGAGGTCGGCAAGACGGTGGTGACCGCGGCGCTGGCCGCGCTCGCCCACGACCGCGGCCACGCCGTCGCGGTGGTCAAGCCGGCGCAGACCGGGGTCCGGCCCGACGAGCTGGGAGACGTCGATCTGGTCGCCGGGCTCGCGGGCATCCGCGACGTCCACGAGCTGGCCCGTTACCCCGACCCGCTCGCGCCGGCGGCCGCCGCCCGCCGGGCCGGACGACCCGCCGTCGACCTCGGCGACGTGGCGGCCCGGATCGGCAAGCTCGCCACCGACCACGACCTCGTCCTCGTCGAGGGGGCCGGCGGTCTGCTGGTGCGCTACGACGACAACGGCGCGACCCTGGCCGATCTCGCCCGGCTGCTCGCGGCGCCGGTGCTCGTCGTGACGGCGGCGGGACTCGGCGCGCTGAACGCCACCGCGCTGACCCTGGAGGCGCTGGCCCACCGCGGCCTCGACCTCGCCGGCGTCGTCATCGGATCCTGGCCGCGCGAGCCGGACCTGGCCTGCCGCAGCAACCTGACCGACCTGACCGACCTGGCCGGCCGACCGCTGGCCGGGGCCCTGCCGGCGGGCGCCGCCCTGCTGAGCCGGCCCGAGTTCCTGGCGACGGCCCGGCAGTCACTCGAACCCGCCCTCGGCGGTACCTTCCGTGCACGGCAGTTCCGTGCACGCCACCCCCTATAGGGCGATTCCCTTGCGTTTCCACAGGCCTACCCGTCCGCATTGTCCCTGTAGAAAGGCAAGGGAGCGTAGGAGGCGGTAGGCGGCGACGGAGCCGATGGCTGGCGGAGCCGATGGCTGGCGGAGCCGATGGCCGGCGGAGGCCGGCGGCGGCTGCCGACTGCCGGCCCGCTGGATGCACGGAGGACGGACGCGGGTGACGAACGTGCCCGACGTCGCGCGGGAAAACCGGGCGGCGCAACGGGCGCGGGTTCGACAATGGAGGGCGCGCTCCGACCGATCCGACGACAAGCCCACCCGCGAATATCGACAAATCCCAATACAACTAGCAAACCGGACAAGCCGAACCGAGACACCGGTTCGATCAGCCCACCCGACGACGAGCCGACCCACCACCACCGAGCGCATCTCCTCTGCCGACGTCCCGCCTGGAGGCCCCCGTGACCGCACCCGTGACCGCGCACACCGCCCCGGCGACGGTGCCACCGCCGGCGCCGGCCGCCGCCGGGCAGGACCCGGCCGCTCTGCTTGCCCACGCCCGGCGTGAGGTGCTCGAGGCCGGGCGGGGGCTCGACGAGGCTGGCGTGCTCGCCGTCCTGCGGCTGCCCGACGAGTACCTGGGCGACGCCCTCGCGCTCGCCCACGAGGTCCGGATGCGCTGGTGCGGGCCGGAGGTCGAGGTCGAGGGCATCATCAGCCTGAAGACGGGCGGCTGCCCGGAGGACTGCCACTTCTGCTCGCAGTCGGGCAAGTTCGACTCGCCGGTGCGCTCGGCGTGGCTCGACGTGCCCTCGCTGGTCGAGGCGGCCCGCCAGACCGCGGCCACCGGCGCCACCGAGTTCTGCATCGTCGCGGCCGTTCGCGGACCCGACGCCCGGCTCATGTCCCAGGTCCGCGAGGGGGTCGCGGCCATCCGCGCGGCCGTCGAGATCAATGTCGCCTGCTCGCTGGGCATGCTGACCCAGGAACAGGTCGACGAGCTCACCGCGATCGGTGTGCACCGCTACAACCACAATCTCGAGACGTCCCGCTCGCACTTCCCCAAGGTCGTCACCACCCATAGCTGGGAGGAGCGCTGGGAGACCTGCGAGATGGTGCGCGCGGCCGGCATGGAACTGTGCTGCGGCGCGATCCTGGGGGTCGGGGAGTCGCTGGAGCAGCGGGCCGAGCTCGCCGCCCAGCTCGCCGTGCTGGAGCCCGACGAGGTGCCGCTGAACTTCCTCAACCCGCGGCCGGGTNCCCCCTTCGGCGACTACCCGCCGGTGCAGCCGCGCGACGCGCTGCGCGCCATCGCCGCGTTCCGGCTGGCTCTGCCCCGGACGATCCTTCGCTACTCGGGCGGCCGGGAGATCACCCTGGGCGATCTGGAGGCGCAGGGGATGCTCGGCGGCATCAACGCCGTGATCGTCGGCAACTACCTGACGACGCTGGGCCGGCCGGCCGAGTCGGATCTGAAGATGCTCGCCGACCTGAGCATGCCGATCAAGTCGCTGCAGGCCACGCTGTAGGACTGCGCCCGTCTCCGGCCGGCCGGCTCGCGCGCGGCGCGGGCCCTGGCCGGGGGCGGGCTGGCGGGGGGCGGGCGGGGCGGAATCAGGCGTTGGTGGCCGTCTTGAGGCCGTGTTCGGTGCAGCGCGCCGACCAGCCCGCGGGGGTCACCTGCACCACCATCCGCCGCCGGCAGACCCGGCAGTAACGCGGGGGTTCGAGCTCACGGGCCCGCGCGCACGCCTCATGACTGCCCACACTGGCCAACTGACCGCAACGGTCACAGAACGAAGCGTCCACGAACGTCAGCTTAGGGCATGGCACGACGCAGCCCGTAGCCGACGGCGGGGCCGACCCGCAAGCGGCTCGCCGCGGATCCCGGCGGGCCCGATGGTCACGCCGGGCGCCGGGCGGAACGGGCCGGCCCGAACGGGCCGGCATGAACCGGGATGAACCGGGCCGGATGGACCGGCCCGGGTACTTCAACCCCGGATGAAACCGGGCGGGGCTCAGCCCGCGGCGACCGGCTCGACCACGGCGATCAGGTCGCCGTCCTGGACGACATCGCCCTCCTGGACCGCGATCCTGGCGACCGTGCCGCCATCCTCGCTGATCACCGGGATCTCCATCTTCATGGAGTCGAGGATGACGAGGGCGTCACCGGCGGCCACCGGGTCACCCACACCGACGACGACCTTCCAGACGTTGGCCACCATCTCCGCGCGGACTTCCTCGGCCATCGGGCTCCCTTCAGCGGCGGGTCGAACCTGGCAAGAGCCTAGTGCCCCCGGTCACCCGGACCAACTGCCCTGCGCCCACAGGTGTGTTCGCACCGCAGCACAGAGGCGACTCGACCGCCCGGTGTTGGGACTGTCCGGCGTAACCCCGCAGACTACGGATGTGCTTGTACTTCTCGTGCTGACCCTGGTGTGCGGGCTGGGCGTCGGCCTGGCCCGCGGCGGAACCCTCGGCGCCCTCGCCCGCGTCCACGTCCTGCGCCCGTGGTTGTTCGCCGCGGTGGTCCTGGTACTGGCGGTGGGCGGGCTCGTCCCGGCGCTGCACAGCCCCGCCTGGATCGTGGCGGCGGTGCTTGCCGCGTTGTTCGCCGGCATGAACAACCGACTGCCCGGGCTCGGGCTGCTGGTGACCGGCATCATCGCCAACGCCGCCGTCATCACGGCGAACGGCGGGCAGATGCCGGTGTCGTTGTGGGGCGCGGGCCGGGCCGGCGTTTCGATCGACGACATCCTCACCTCGGCCTTCCACACCCCCGCCGGGGACGGCACGAGCCTGCGGCTGCTCAGTGACATCATTCCGCTGCCCTTTCCGGGGGCGCCGGCGGTGGTGAGCATCGGCGACGTCGCGATGGCCGCGGCGCTCGGGCTGTTCGGTGCCGTGACCCCGGTGCGGGCCTGGCGCACGCTGCGAGCCCGACGCCAGGCGGCGCTGGCCGGCGCGCCGCCGGCGGGGTACGGCGGTGCGGACGGCCTGATCGGCTCCGACGACCACTTCGGTCAGGACGACCGGCTCGGCCACGACGAGCGCCTCGCCGACGACGACCAGCCAGGTCACGACGACCACGCTGGTTGGGATGAGCCCGACGTTCATCCCTACGCGAACGACGTGCTCGACGGCGGCTCACGCAGGGGCGCCGTGGTGGTCCCCGAGGCCGGGTCCGCCGGGAACGTCCACCTGGTCGGGCAGGTCGGCGACGGCGGGGGCGACGGCCACCGTGCGGCCGACAGGCGGGACGCGGCCAACAGGCGGGACGCGGACGACGCCACGGACGGCGACACGGACGGCGGGGGTGAGGGCCCCGCGGGCAGGTCGGTCACCACCCGCCGGCCCGGGCTGGCACGATGACTCCACATTCGATTGACGGAGGGGAGGACGCCATGGCGAAGAAGAAGCGCAAGCGGCGCGCGCGGGCCAAGAGCAAGGCCAACCACGGCAAGCGCCCGAACACCTGAGCAGCCCCGGACACCGAGGCAGCGCTGAACACCTGACCAGCTCGGCGGGCCGTGCGCGCACGGCCCGCCGCCAGGCGCCGCTCAGGCCGCGGCGACGGTCTGCCGGCGCAGCCAGGCGACGGTCCGCGCCAGGCCCGCGTCGAGGTCGACCTCGGGTCGCCAGCCCACCAGCCGCTCGGCCAGGCCCACGGCCAGGGCGATGCGGGCCAGCTCGCCGGGACGCGCCGGCGCCCGCAGCGGGGTGTCGGGCGCGCCGATGATGGCGGCAATCCGGCTGTGCAGCTCCCGGACGCTGGTCTCGACGCCGGTGCCGATGTTGAGCCGGCTGCCGGCGGCGGCGTCCACCGGCAGCACCCGGGCGAACGCCTCGGCCACGTCGCCGACGAACACGTAGTCCCGGCTCGCGGTGCCGTCACCGAAGATCTTCGCTGGCCGGCCGGCCAGCATGGCCGTGCCGAAGATGGCGACGACGCCCGCCTCGCCGTGCGGATCCTGCCGCGGCCCGTAGACGTTGGCCAGCGCCAGGGCGGTCGAAGCCAGGCCGTGGGTGGCCCGGTAGACGTTGAGATACAGCTCGCCGGCGGCCTTGCCCGCGGCGTACGGGGACTCGGGCGCCACCGGCGCGGTCTCGTCCACCGGCAACCGCGCGGGCGAACCGTAGATCGACCCGCCGGACGACGTGTGGATGACCTTGGACGTGCCGGCGAGGCGGCTGGCCTCGAGGACGTTGATCGTGCCGAGCACGTTCTGCCGCGCGTCGCGCAGCGGGTCTGCGACGCTGACCCGGACGTCGATCTGGGCCGCCAGGTGGGCGACCACCTCGGGTCGCACCCGGTCGGCAAGGGCGAGCAGCTCGGGCGAGGTGACGTCGAGCTGCTCGAAGGAGAAGCGGGGGTCCGCCGCCGCGGCGGTGAGGTTGGCCAGGCGGCCGGTGGACAGGTCGTCGACGCCGACGACGCTGTGACCGTCGGCCAGCAGCCGGTCGGTGACGGTGGAACCGATGAAGCCGGCCGCGCCGGTGACGAGGATGCGCACGAGACAGGACACTAGCCCGCACTCCTGTGCACTTCCTGTACACCAGGTGACCGCGAACGCCGTGGCGGCCAGGCGCCGTCACGGCGGGTGCTCGCGTTCGATGAAACGGGGCAGTGAAGCGGGGCAGTGAAGCGGGGCGGCCTCGCGGCCGGGCTACCGGCGCCCTACTCGGGCCGGAACTCCGTGGCGTCCGCCTCCACCCGGGCCGACCGGAGCCGGGCCAGGACACTGGTCCGCAGCGAGTCCGGCGCTCGCTCCCCGCCGCACTTGCGGGCGACGAGCATCTTCACCTCGTGTTCCACGCCGAACTCGCGCAGGCACGGGGAGCACTCGTCGAGATGCGACCGGATGAGGTTCTGCTGGCCGCCGTCGCACTCACCGTCGAGGTACAGGAAGACCGCGTCCAACACCTTCCGGCAGTCGATCTCGTGCTCACCACCGCAGCTCACGACGCACCACCCTCGCCGTCGGCGGACCCGGCGCCCACCAGCCCACGACCCGCCGCGTACTGCTCCAAGGACTTGCGCAGACCGCGTCGTCCACGGTGCAGCCGGGACATCACGGTCCCGATCGGCGTTCCCATGATCTCCGCGATCTCCTTGTAGGCGAAGCCCTCGACGTCGGCGAGGTACACCGCCATCCGGAAATCCTCCGGCAACGCCTGCAACGCGTCCTTGATGTCGCTGTCGGGCAGGTGCTCCAGCGCCTCGGTCTCCGNGCTCTTCAGGCCGCTGGACGTGTGCGACTCCGCCTCGGCGAGCTGCCAGTCCTCGACCTGCTCGGTCGGGCTCTGCAACGGCTGCCGCTGCCGCTTGCGGTAGGTGTTGATGAAGGTGTTGGTGAGGATCCGGTAGAGCCACGCCTTGAGGTTCGTGCCCTCCTGGAACTGATGGAAGGCCGCGAACGCCTTGACGAAGGTCTCCTGGACGAGGTCCTCCGCGTCGGCCGGGTTGCGGGTCATCCGCAGGGCGGCCGCATAAAGCTGGTCGAGGTACGGGAGGGCGTCGCGCTCGAACCGCGCGCCCCGCTCCTCGGTGGTCTCGTCGACCAGGATCACTCCCTCACCGTCACGCTGTGCAACGGCCCACTCCGCGTTCCGGGTTTCGGGTCGGACGGAACCGGACCGTCTCTCCGGAGCGGACGATACCCCGACCACGGTCTNGGCGCGCATCGGCACGACGGCCACAGGGGGCCATTGTGGGACATGTCGCGACTGCGCCGACGGCTGCCGGTGCGTGGCGTTCGCAGGAGTCATGAGACCTCCGTGACCTCGTGAGACAACGACGTCAACGCCGATCACCCCGCGGCTGATTCCCGCCCCGGGCCCGACGGGCCCATTCGGTCGAGCAGGAATGCGGCACCGATCCGGGCGGCCTCGGCGACGGCCTCGCCGGCCGGCCGGCCGTCCCGCACCCGGGTCCGGAAGGAGTGGTCGCCGCCCGCGACGAGGTGCACCCGCCGGTCAAGCGCCGGATCCGGCTCCGGTCGGCCGAAGGTGTCCCGGTCGCCCTGGACGACGAGGACGGGCACGCCGGCGCCGTCGAGCTCCCCCTGTCGCGACGGCTTCGGACCGCCATTCGCGGTGGTGCCCGGCGGCCGCAGCGGGAAGCCGAGGGCGAGCACCCCGCACGCGCCGGACCCGGCGGCGACCCGCATGGCGACCCGCGAGCCCATCGACACCCCGGCGAGGGCCAGCGGGCGCGGCGTCCCGAGCGCCTCGATCGCGGCGGTGGCCACCGCGTCGAGGCGGGCCGGTCGGTCCGGCGCCCGGCGCCCGGCCACCCGGTAGGGCATCTCCAGCCGGGCGACCCGCACCCCGGCGGCGCCCAGCCGGGCGGCCAGCGCGTCGAACAGGGGCGTGTCGACGCCGCTGCCGGCCCCGTGCAGGAACACGACGGTCGACTCGCCGATCCCGGGAACCACCCGCAGCCGCCCGCCGTCCACAGCTATGCAGGCACCATCAGCTCCGCAGGCACCGNCAGCCCCGCAGGCACCGTCACCGGACGTAGGTCCGGGGCCGGCGTCAGGGGGTGGCGGGACCGGCGCGCATCGATCCGACACAGCAGGGAAGGACACGGCGTGGTCGGGCGCAGAATCTGTCAGACTTCCACCTTGAGTGTGTGACTTGCCTCGCATCATTGCCTCCCGAAGGGTAGGAAAGCTTCATGCTGCCTGGCCTCGACGCCGACCCAGGCCCGCCCCGTGGACGAGCAAACACCCTGGTCTGCGAGGCTCCGGCCGACAGTGACGATCCGTACTGGGCCTTCTATGAGGAGGTCGCGTCGGCCCAGTTGCGGGAGTGGCTGCCGGCGCAGCCGGCGCGGGTGCTTGACGTCTCCGGCCCCCGGGCCCGCTTCGCCCGCCAGATGGTGACCGCGGGTCACCAGGTCGTGCGGGTGGTGGCCCAGGCCGAGCCGGCCGAGCCGGCCGCCGGCCCGGGCGCGCTGCTGCCGGTCGTGGGCGACGCCCGCTCGCTGGACTGGTTCTCCCCCGTCTCGTTCGACGCGGTGCTCGCCGAGGCACGGGCACTGTCGTTCTGCCTGGCCACGGAGACCACCCTCGACGAGATCCACAGCATGCTGCGCCCGGGCGGGCGGCTGCTGCTCTGCGTCGACTCGCTGCTGCTCGGCCTCGCCCGCCTCGCCGAGCAGCATCGCTGGGCGGAGCTGTCCGACGTCCCCCGCGCCGACGTGGTGCTCGTTCCCGCCGAGGACGGCACCATCACCCGCTGCTTCTGGCCGGAGGAGCTGCGGGCGCTGCTGACCAGCGCCGGCTTCGTCGTCGACTGGATCCGGCCGCGCACGGTGCTGTCCGCCGAGGCGGTCAAGCGGGCCGTGGCCGAGGACGTCTCCTGCTTTCCCACCCTCGTGCGCACGGAGGTGGAGCTCTCCGCCGAGCGCGAGGGCGAGTCCATCGGCATCCACCTGATCGCCTCGGCCCGCCGGCCCGCCTAACCGGTCCACCGGTCCGGTGCCGGCGACGGCCAGGGGACGAGCCGTTCCAGTGCGGCGACGAGGCGCAGCAGACGGCCCTCCTCGCCATGACGGCCGACGATCTGCAGCCCGACCGGGCAGCCGTCGGCGGTGAAACCCGCGGGCACGCTCACCGCCGGCTGCCCACTGAGATTGAATGCCCAGGTCAGGCTCACGCTGCGGACCTCGCCGGGGCCCGCATGCGGATGCGGCCGGTTAGGCGTTGTCGGCGTGAGCAGCACGTCCGCCCGAGCAAGCACGCCCGCGAGGCATCGGTCGTTATGCGCGCGCACCGCCGCGGCGTTTGACGCGGCCGCAGTCCCAGCGGCCGCAGTCCCGACAGCCGCAGTCCCAGCGGCCGCAGTCCCGACAGCCGCAGTCCCAGCGGCCGCAGTCCCGGCAGCCGCCGTCCCCGGGCCCGCTGACGCCGCTCTCAGTGCGGTCCACGCCGCCTCCGGGTCAAGCAGCTCGACGGGCACGTCCGTCCAGGCCAGCACGCCCGCGGCGGCAAGCCGGTCGGCGGCGGCCCGGCTCACGGCGACCACCTCCGGCTCGGGCCTGGCGAAGCCAAGCGTCGACGACCAGACGGCGATTCCGAGCCGCCCGCCCTCCCGCTTGCCCCCGGGAGGCACCACCGGCGGCACCTCGCTGGCGCCGGCGACGACCGCCCACCAGGCCGCCGCGTCGGCGGCGTGGCGGACGATCGGGCCGGGCACGGTCAGGCCGGCGCGGTCGGGGCCGGGGAAGCGGCCGTTGGTCGGCTTGAGCCCGACCACGCCGCACCAGGCCGCGGGGATGCGGGTGGAGCCGGCGCCGTCAGCGGCGGTCGCGAGGGGAACGACTCCGCTGGCCACGGCGACCGCCGAGCCCGCCGACGATCCACCGGGCACTCGATCGGGCCGCCACGGGTTCACCGTCGGGCCGCGGGTGGTGTGCCCCCAGGTCTGCCAGGGATGCGCCGTTCGGATCGGCACCGCCGTCGCCCCGATCACGATGGCCCCCGCGGCGAGCAGCCGGCGGGTCGTGGGCGCCGTGACGTCGCTGCCCGCCTTGACCGCGATCGGCACACCGGCCAGCGGCAGCTCGGCGCCGCGGGCGAGCGCCCGGCTGACCAGGCTGGCCCGGTACGCGGCCCAGGCCGGCCAACAGGAGGTGAAGGCCCGCAGCGCGCCGTCGGTCTCCCGCAGCCGGGTCAGGGCCGCCTCGACCGGGGCCTGCGGGGCGATCAGCCCGGCGCGGACCAGCGCGGCCAGCTCGGTGGCGCCGAGCGCCGGGTACTCACGGCGCACATGATTCATCGGCCCGTCCGGTACCGCCGGCGCCGGGGGCGGCCGACCATCCGGCATGCTGTCATGGTGAGCATCCTGACCGGCCCCGAGGCCACGGGCACGCAGTCCGACCCGTGGCCGGCCCCGACCGCGCAGCGCCCCGTGACGGCTGTCGTCCCGGTGCCCGGCGCGAAGTCCGGCACGAACCGGGCGCTCGTTCTCGCCGCCCTGGCGAACGGGCCGTCCCGGCTGCGCGGCGCCCTGCGCTCGCGCGACACCCTGCTGATGGCGGGGGTGCTGCGCGCGCTGGGTGCCGAGATCAGCACCGACGGGCCGGACTGGGTCGTGCGACCCGTGCCGGCCGCGCGCCTCGCCGCCGGCACGCGGGCCGAGTGCGGCAACGCGGGCACCGTCGCCCGGTTCACCCCGGCCCTGGCCACCCTGCGCGAGGGCGACGTCGAGTTCGACGGCGACGCCCGCATGCGCGACCGGCCGCTCACTCCGCTGCTCGGCGCGCTGCGCCGGCTCGGCGCCGACATCGACGGCGACCGGATGCCCTTCACCGTGCGCGGCCGCGGTCGGCTGCCCGGCGGCGAGGTCACCGTCGACGCCTCCGACTCCAGCCAGCTCGTCTCCGGCCTGCTGCTCGCCGCCCCCCGCTACGACGCCGGGGTCACGGTCGTGCACCGCGGGGCGCGCCTGCCGTCGGGCCCCTACCTGGACATGACGGTCGCCGACCTGCGGGCGGCGGGCGCGGTCGTCGAGGTCGCGCCGCCCGGCACCGACGGCAGCCGGCGCTGGCGGGTGGAGCCCGGCGAGCTCACCGCCGCCGACCGGGCCATCGAGCCGGACATGAACAGCGCCGCGGCCTTCCTCGCGGCCGCGGTCGCCACCGGGGGGCGGGTGGTGGTGCCGGACTGGCCCGAGGCGACGGAGCAGCCCGGTCGGATGCTCCCCACGCTGCTGGCGGCGATGGGCGCCACGACCGAGCGCACCGCAGCGGGGCTGGCGGTCAGCGGCGGCGGCGGGATCCACGGGATCGACGTCGACCTCGGCGACTTCGGGGAGGCCGCGCCCGTCCTGACCGCGCTCGCCGTCCTCGCCGACTCGCCGTCCCGGCTGCGCGGCATCGGGCACCTGCACCTGCACGAGACCGACCGGCTCGTCGCCCTCGCCCAGGAGCTCGGCAGTCTGGGGGCACGGATCACGGTGACCGACGACGGGCTGGCGATCGAGCCGGCGCCCCTGCGCGGCGCGCGCCTCGACCCGCGCGGCGACCATCGGCTGGCCATGGCGTACGCGGTGGTGGGCCTGGTCGTGCCGGGGATCGTCATCGACGACATCGCGACGACCGGCAAGACGGTGCCGGACTTCCCCCGCATGTGGACGGCGATGCTGGCCGGATGAGCCCTGGCGGAATGAGCCCTGGCAGTTTGAGCCCTGACAGTTTGAGCCCTGACAGCTTGAGCCCTGACAGCTTGAGCGACGCGGCGAACCGGGCTAGGGGCTAGCCGATGGCCCGCGAACTGGACGAGGACGATGTCCGGGTGCGACCGGGGCGCAGCTCGCGTCCCCGGACCCGGGAGCGGCCCGACCACGCCGAGGCGGTGCCGGCGGTGGTGGTCGGCGTCGACCGTGGCCGCTACACCTGCCGGCCGGGCCCGACGCCGCAGCGGCTGGTCGCCGCGGTGCGCGGCGGGTCGATGCGCCGCACGTCGGTGGTCGTCGGGGACCGGGTCGCGCTGGTGGGCGACGTCTCGGGGACGTCCGGGGCGCTGGCCCGGCTGGTGCGCCGCGAGGAGCGCACGAGCGTCCTGCGGCGCACGCCCGACGACACCGACCCGGCGGAGCGGCCGATCGTCGCGAACGCCGACATCCTGGTCATCGTCTGCTCGGTGACCGATCCGGTGCCGCGGCCGGGCCTCATCGACCGCTGCCTGGTCGCCGCCTACGACGGCGGACTGTCCCCGGTGCTGTGCCTGACCAAGACCGACCTGGCCGACCCCGCGCCGCTGATCGAGCTGTACCGGCCGCTGGGATTCCCGGTGCTGACGACCCAGCCGGACTGCGACCTCGACCCGCTGCTGGCGCTGCTGACCGACCGGGTCAGCGTGTTCTTCGGCCACAGCGGGGTCGGGAAGTCCAGCCTGGTCAACCGGCTGGTGCCGGCCGCGGACCTGGCGATCGGCGAGGTCAACGCCGTGACGGGCCGCGGCCGGCACACGTCGTCGGCGGCCGTGGCGCTGCTGCTCCCGGGAGGCGGGACGGTGATCGACACACCGGGGGTCCGGTCGTTCGGCCTCGGCGCGGTGGCACCGAACCGGGTGCTGCGGGCCTTCTCCGACCTCGCCGCCGCGGCCGAGCACTGCCAGCCCGGCTGCGAGCATCTCGCCCCGTCGCCCGACTGCGCGCTGGACTCGGCGGTGCGCGACGGCGAGGCCGACGCCGCCCGGCTCGCGAGCCTTCGCCGCTTGCTGGCGGCCCGCGGAACCCCCCTATGAGAATGCAGCTCGCGAGATTCGTCACACTCTTCCCGCCACGCGGGGCCTGCCGTCCGCGTCACCGACGCGCCAGGGGGCTCGGCTCGTAGTCTCGCAGGCGTGACCCCGCCTAACCCCACCTCCGTGGGCACCGAATCGACCGAGGACATCGACGCCGTTGCCGTCGCCGACGATCTCGCGCTCGCGCTGAGTCTCGCGGACGCTGCCGATCGGATTACTCTTTCCCGTTTCCAAGCCGTCGATCTGCACGTCGAATCCAAGCCGGACAACACCCCGGTCTCCGACGCCGACACCGCCGTCGAATCCATGATCCGTGAGCGGCTTGCCGTCGCCCGGCCGGGGGACGCCGTCCTCGGCGAGGAGGAGGGGCTCGTCGGCGCGGGTGCCCGGCGGCGCTGGATCCTCGACCCCGTCGACGGGACGAAGAACTTCGTGCGTGGCGTGCCGGTCTGGGGCACTCTGCTCGGCCTGGAGGTGGACGGCCAGATGGTCGTCGGCGTGGCGAGCGCACCCGCGATGAGCCGGCGCTGGTGGGGAGCCCGGGGCACCGGCGCGTTCACCCGGGACGCCACCGGCGACACCCGGGCGCTCAAGGTCTCCTCGGTCGGCCGGCTGGCGGACGCGTTCATGTCCTTCGCCTCGGTGGAGGGCTGGCGGACCGCGGACCGGCTCGACCAGTTCCTGCACCTGGCCGACCAGGTCTGGCGGACCCGGGCCTACGGCGACTTCTGGTCGCACATGATGGTCGCCGAGGGCGCGGTGGACCTCGCCTGCGAACCCGAGGTGTCCCTGTGGGACATGGCGGCGCTGCAGGTCATCGTCGAGGAGGCCGGCGGCCGGTTCACCGACCTGGCCGGCCGCCGCGGCCCGGGCCACGGCACCGTGCTGACGACCAACGGCCACCTGCACGACGTCGCGCTGCGTTCCTTCAACCCCTGAGTCCCCGCGCAGCCACGGGGCGCCCCGGTGGCGCCCCGCCGGGTTACACCGGACGGTCCTGACAGTCGGATGACGGAGATGAGTGGCGGCCGGTGATCGGCTTCGCGCATCGCGGGGCGCCGGCCCCGCACCAACGGGAGAACACCCTGCCCGCGTTCCGCCGTGCGTTGGCCGGCGGGGCCAGCGGGTTGGAGTCGGACGCCTGGCTGACCGCGGACGGGGTGGCGGTGCTGCACCACGACGGGGTGCTCGGACCGCCTGGCCGGCGGCGGCGGATCAGCGATCTGACCGCCGACCGGCTGCCCGGCTGGGTGCCGTCGCTGACCGCGTTCTACGCCGAACTCGGCACGTCGTTCGAGTTCAGCCTCGATCTGAAGGGGCCGCCCGGTGGCTGGGCGCCCGCGGCGGACGCCGTGGTCGCCGTGGCCCGGCGGGCGGGCGGAAGCTCGGCGGCCCGGCGGCTGTGGCTGTGCGGGAACCTCCCGGAGCTCGCCGCCTTCCGGGATCGTGACCCGGACGTGCGCCTGGTGAATTCCACGTCGATGCGCACCGTGATGGATGGTGGCGGGATCAGCACCTACGGCGAGCGGCTGCGCGCCGCCGGGGTGGCCGCGCTGAACCTCCGGACCCGGGAATGGACGCCCCCGCGCGCCGGGATCGTCGGCGTTCTGCACGACCTCGGTATCGCCGCGTTCGGTTGGGATGCGCAGAGCACAAGCACGCTGGTACGCCTGGCCGGATACGGGCTCGACGCGGTCTACAGCGACCATCTGGCGCGGCTGGTGCGGGTCACCGGTTCCGCTGCGGCATAGCGCCGGACCAGCAGCATAGCGTCGGACCAGCGGATGAGTCGGAAGCACGGGCGGCGCATCGGGGCGAATTGGTTGACGAAG
Source organism: Frankia sp. ACN1ag (assembly GCF_001414035.1). Taxonomy (NCBI): domain Bacteria; kingdom Bacillati; phylum Actinomycetota; class Actinomycetes; order Frankiales; family Frankiaceae; genus Frankia; species Frankia sp. ACN1ag. The sequence goes on from NZ_LJPA01000019.1 coordinate 24,661, forward strand.
CCGACGTAGTCGCCCATTGCGTTGTGCGCAGCGTGACCTGACTCCGGCGCACCGTCATATCGTCGACGGTTAGGTTGGCTTGAGGTAGCTATAGGGACCACCGACGGAGAGTGGCCACGAAAGATCGGCCGACCGGCCCGATGGATTGGCCCGCAGAAGCGATTACCGCGCGGTTGACGACGGTGGGCGACCATGGCTCACCGTGGCACTTTCCTGACACCCGGATGACGGGCGACTCCGCTCAGTCCTCCTCGGCGACTTTCAGCATCTGCTCCGGAAACCCGGTGCGTTCCGCCACATGCTCGACGGAGTAACCCTGTCGCACCAGGTCACGGGCCTGCTCCAGCGTCCAGCCCCGCCCGGGGTCAACCCGGCTGACAACCACTTCACTCGCCTGGTGCCGTTCCTGCGGCCAGCTGAGTCGTGCACGGCGTGCCAAGGGTCGACCTCCGAGATTTGAGGACTTTGGTGTTACGCCACCAAGGATAGGCCATATTGACGTCGGCCTGCCCGTTGAACTCCACGATAGCGGGTGGCGACCTGTTAATGCAGACCCGCGCCGAAGGCTGTGCATCATCCGAACGCCGGGTGGCCCGAACAGGCGACCATGCACAAGGTACGAGTGGGCAGGATCTCCGTCGACCCCGGGAACTTCCCGGTGACGAAGAGCGTCGAGGAGAGCGGTTCAGCCGAGAAGGCATGACCGCATCTGTCCGGGGGCCTTCCGGCCCACCCATCGCTTAGCCGTCCATCCGCGGCCGCGAGGGCATAGACCGAACCGCGGTGCGCGACGCCGGCCAGGTCGAACCCGAAACGGCCTGATACCGGCCCGCGAGCCCTCAGCCGACGGGTGCGCCCGGATCGGGCGGCCCGCCCCGGCCGGTGCCCCGCGACGGCCGCTCCCCTACCCGCGACGCCCCCACCCGCGGCTTCCCCACCCGCGACGTCCCCGAACGGGGGGACTCGGCGGTGGTGGCGTTCACGGTGCCGGTGTTCGTCTCGATCGTGTAGTTCGTCTCGATCGCGGTGTTCGTCTCGGTGCCGGTGTTCGTCTCGGTGCCGGTGTTCGTCTCGGTGCCGGTGCTCTCGGTGCCGGTCGTGGCAGCCGCCGTGGGCGAGGCCGGGATGCCGGGATCGTCCATCGGCCGGGGGGTGCGCTCCTCCCGGCCGTGTTCGCGCAGCAGCATCCGCCATTGGCGTGGCGAGTGGCTCGCCGGCCTGGTCGTGGCCAGGAAATCCTCGAGAACCCGCCGGAAGCGCGCGGGATCGCTGTGATGGGGAAAATGCCCGGCACCGGAGAAGATCTCCAGCCGGCTTCCGGGCATGGCCGCATGCGCGATCCGGGCGTGATCGACCGGGATCACCGCGTCCCGGTCGCCCCAGACGATCAGCGACGGCATCCCGGCGGCCAGATAGCAGCGGTCGAGCATCGTGATGGCCTGCCCGCGGGCGTCGACGACGCTTCGTAGCGTCCGGAGGAAGGCCGCCCGCGCCGTCGGCACCCCGAGCGAGTCGCAGACGTGCAGGATGTCCTCGGCATCGCGGCCGAGGGCGGTGTGCAGTGCCCGCAGTGCCCGCAGTCCGGCCCAGCCGGCGAGCCGCACCGGCGGGATGCCCATCAGCGACATCACCGTGCCGGCGCCCGGCAGCGCCGCGGCCCGAAGTGCCGGGTGCAGATCGGGCCCGACCCCGCCGGTGGACACCAGGACGAGCCGCTCGCAGCGCTCCGGGAACTGGTAGGCGAACTGCATCGCGACCCCGCCACCGAGCGAATGCCCGACGACCGTCGCCCGCTCGATGCCGAGCACGGTGAGCAGGTCACGCATGCCGCAGGCATAGCCGGCCACCGAGTAGTCACCGCGCGGCTTGTCCGACTCCCCGTGTCCGAGCAGGTCGGGGGCTATCACCGTGTGGCGCCGCGCGAGCTCGGGAATGATCGGCCCCCAGGTGCGGGCGTTGTCCCCGATGCCGTGGATCAGCAGCAGCACCGGTCCGCGGCCGGCGCGCAGATAGCAGCGCCGATACCCGTGGACCGTGACGAACCGCGGGGTCAGCCCCCCAGCCCCCGCACTCGGCGCACCGACGGTCATGGCCACCCCAGCTCAGAACTCGATGTTGCTCATCACGTGCTTGATCCTGGTGTAGTCCTCCAGGCCGTACACGGACAGATCCTTGCCGTAGCCGCTCTTCTTGAATCCGCCGTGCGGCATCTCCGCGACGATCGGGATATGAGTGTTGATCCATACGCAGCCGAAGTCCAGGCGGCGCGCGACCCGCATGGCCCGGCCGTGATCGCGCGTCCAGACGCTGGAGGCCAGGCCGTACTCCACGCCGTTGGCCCAGGCCACCGCAGTGTCCTCCGCGTCGAACCGCTGCACCGTGATGACCGGGCCGAAGACCTCCGACTGGATGAGTTCGTCGTCCTGGCGCAGACCGGCGACAACCGTGGCGGGGTAGAAGTAGCCCGGCCGGTCGAGGGGCGCCCCGCCGGCAAGGATCTCGGCGTGCTCCGGCGCCCGCTGGACGAACCCGCCCACCCGGTCGAGCTGGCCGGCGCTGTTCAACGGGCCGTAGTCGACGTCGGTCTCGTCCGGCGAACCCGTCGCGGTGCCCCGGGCCGCCTCGGCCAGCGCCGCGACGAGATCGTCGTGGATCCCCGGCGCGGCCAGCACCCGGGTCGCCGCGGTGCAGTCCTGGCCGGCGTTGAAGTAGGCGGCGCCGGCGATCTCCGCGGCGACGGCGGCCGGATCCACGTCGTCGAAGACGATGACCGGCGCCTTGCCGCCGAGCTCGAGATGCACCCGCTTGAGCGAGTCCGCCGCCGCCCGCGCCACCTCCATGCCGGCCCGCACGCTGCCGGTCACCGACACCATCGCCGGCCCCGGGTGCGCGACCAGCGCCCGCCCGGTATCCCGGTCCCCGCAGACGACGTTGAGCACGCCGGGCGGGAGGAACTCGGCGGCGATCTCGGCGAGCAGCAGGCTGGACGCCGGGGTCGTGTCCGACGGCTTGAGGATGACCGTGTTGCCGGCCGCGATCGCCGGGGCGATCTTCCATACCGCCATCATCAGCGGGTAGTTCCACGGCGTGACCTGCGCGCAGACCCCGACAGGCTCCCGGCGGACGTAGCTGGTGTGCCCGGCGAGGTACTCCCCGGCGGCCCGGCCCTCCAGCAGGCGCGCGGCCCCGGCGAAGAAGCGAATCTGGTCGGCGGACGGCCCGATCTCCTCGTCGATGGTGAGCTGCAGCGGCTTACCGGTGTTGGCGCTCTCCACCGCGGCGACCTCGTCGGCGCGATCCTCCAGCGCGTCCGCGAGGCGCAGCAGCGCCCGGGAACGCTCGGCCGGGGTGGTGTCGCGCCAGGTCTCGAACGCCGTGGACGCGGCGCGGACGGCGGCGTCGACGTCGGCGGGACCCGACCGCGGGGCCTCGGCGAACAGCTCGCCGGTCGACGGGTTCAGAATTGACATCGTCTCGCCGCCGGCGGTCTGACTGGAGACACCGCTGACGAAGTTGGCGAGGATCTTGTCCATACGTCTCTCCTCGTGCTGATGGTCTCCCGACCGTCCGACCGCCCGACATGTCACCACAACGATTACGATGGTTACACGAACTTCAGGCCACGGATAGCGTGAACAAAGGACCGTGACGCCACGGAAACACGCTACCCGCGCCCCGTCCAGCGGAGGGCGCACGGCCCCGGAGAAAGGCAGGTCGAAACGATGCCGGGCCGCCGACGTCCCGCCGCCGCAGCCGCCGTCCCGTCCCTGTGGCTGGATACCGCCGGCCCCGCCCCCACGCCCCGGCCGCGTCTGTTGGGCCGGCTCACCGCCGACGTCGCCATCGTCGGCGCCGGCTTCACCGGCCTGTGGACCGCCTACCACCTGCGCCGCGACGACCCGACCCTGCGGGTGGCCGTCGTCGAGCGGGAGATCGCCGGATTCGGCGCGTCCGGGCGCAACGGCGGCTGGTGCTCGGCGCTGTTCCCCGTCCAGTCGATGGCGCCGGCGATGCGGGGGCCGCTCGCGGCCACCATCGACGACATCGACGCCGTCTGCCGCGCCGAGGGCATCGACTGCGACCTCGTCAAGGACGGCTTCCTCGAACTCGCCACCACCCCCGCCCAGCTCACCCGCCTCCGCGCAACCCTCCCGAGCGTGCCCGCCGTCGACTCCGCACCGCGCTGGCTGGACGCCGACCAGGCCGCCCGCCTCGTCCGGGTGCCCGGCGCCCTCGGCGGAATCCTCGATCCGCAGTGCGCCGCGCTACACCCGGTCAAGCTGGTCCGCGGCCTCGCGACGGCGGCGCAGCGCCACGGCGCCGAGCTGTTCGAGCACTCCCCCGCCGAGCGCATCGAACCGGGTCGGGTGGTGCTGGCCGACGGCGAGATCCAGGCAGGCGTCGTCGTGCGGGCCACCGAGGGCTACACCCCCACCCTGCCCGGCCTGCGCCGCGACCTCGCCCCCGTCTACTCGCTCATCATCGCCACGGAGCCGCTGCCGGAGTCGGTCTGGGCGGAGATCGGCTGGGATCGCCGGGTCACCCTGTCCGACGGGCGCCGGCTGCTCATCTACGCCCAGCGCAGCGCGGACGGCCGGATCGTCCTCGGCGGTCGCGGCGCGCCGTACCACTTCGGCTCGCGCACCAGCCCGGCCTTCGACTCCTCCCCCGCCGTCTTCGAGCACCTCCGCCGCACCCTGGTCACCCTGTTCCCCGCCGCCGCGAACGCCCGGATCACCCACCGCTGGGGCGGCCCTCTCGCCGTCCCGCGCGACTGGACCCCCGGCGTCAGTTTCGCCCCCGACACCGGCCTGGCCTGGGCCGGCGGCTACGTCGGCGACGGCGTGGCCGCCGCCGCCCTGGCCGGACGAACCCTCGCCGACCTGATCCGCGGCCAGCACTCCCCTCGCACCGAGCTCCCCTGGGTCGTCGACCGCCGCCGCCCCTGGGAACCCGAACCGGCCCGCTGGCTCGGCATCAACGCCGGCCGCCTGCTCGCCGCGGCCGCCGATACCCGCGAGAACCGCACCGGCCGCCCCTCCCGCCTCGGTCCCGCCCTCGACCACCTCACCGGCCACTGACCCTCCTCAAGCCCGAACGGGCCGGCCGAACGCCGTCTCCGATCGCCCCGCGGATCATCAGCGACGGGTGGGCACTCAGCCCGCCGGTACACAACTCAGCGGCGATCTCCGCCGGACGGGATCCACCCGGTCGCGCGATGCGGTTCCGCGGAACACCACGATCGCCGGAGCTGGGGGCTGAAACTGGGGCTGAGGCGCGCAGCGCGGTTCCGCGGAACACCAACATCCCGCGATCGGATCGCCGCTCCAACCAGGCGGCGTTGCTGGTTGCGATCCCTCTAGGGATGATCAGCGACCCCGGCCAGGCGTGCCAGGCGGGTCAGGCGGTGAGGTCGCGGGTGAGCTGGTCGAGGCTGTCGAGGTAGCGGTCGACGTCGGCGTCGGTGTGCTGGACCGACAGGGTCCACTCCTCCTCGCGNCCGGGGGCCATCAGGACGCCGCGGTTGGCGTTGTAGAGCCAGGCGAGCTCGGGCAGTTCGGCGTTCTGGTGGGCCATGAAGGACGTGTAGTCGCGGATGGGCGCGTCGGTGAAGTGCACGCAGCCCTTGGAGCTGATCCCGACGGTGTAGCCGGGGATGCCGTGGCGGGCCAGGATCTCGTCGCAGCCGGCGATCAGGCGGTCGTTGAGGCGGTCCAGGTGCGCGTAGGCCTCGGGGGTGAGCACCTCCAGCAGGCTCGCCCGGGCCGCGGCCATGGTCAGCGGGTTGCCGTTGAACGTGCCGACCTGCTTGACCCTGTCCGAGGCGACGACTTCCATGATCTCCGCGGTCGCGCCGATGGCGCCCGACGGCAGGCCGCCGCCGAGGGCCTTGGCCAGCGTGATCATGTCGGGTCGCACGCCGAAGCGCTCGGTGGCGCCGCCGGCCGCGACGCACAGGCCGGTCTTGACCTCGTCGAAGATCAGGATGATGCCGTGCCGGGCGGTGATCTCCCGGACCGCCTCGAGGTAGCCGGGCTCGGGCAGGATGACGCCCAGGTTCATCATCGCCGCCTCCATGATGACGCAGGCGGGCAGGCGGCCCTCGGCGGCGAGGGCCTCGATCCGGCGCTCCATCGCGGCGGCGTCGTTGAACGGGACGGGCACGGTGAGGTCGATGACGGCCTGCGGGATGCCCGCGCCGTAGCCGAGGGAGTTCATGTTGTCGGCCGGACCGATGTCGTCGTAGGGCGTGCCGATCGACACCATCACGTAGTCGTGGTGGCCGTGGTACGAGCCGAAGATCTTGACGATTGTGTCGCGGCCGGTGACCCCGCGGGCGATGCGGATGGCGTCCATCGTCGCCTCGGAGCCGGAGTTGACGTAGCGCCACTGCGGCAGCCCGAACCGGCGGGCGAGCTCCTCGCTGACGATGACCGAGTCCTCGGTCGGCATGGCGAAATGGGTGCCGAGGGCGACCCGCTCGGTCACCGCCCGCACGATCGCGGGGTGGGCGTGGCCCTGGACCATCGAGCCGAAGCCGTTGTGGAAGTCGGCGTACTCGTTGCCGTCGACATCCCAGACGAGCGAACCGCGCCCGTGGGTGAGGTAGATCGGCCACGGGTCGCGGACCTGGTAGGACGAGGGCACCCCCGACGTCATCGACCGCGTCGCCCGCGCGTGCAGCCGTTCGGAACCACGGGTCCGGTTCTGCAGGCGGGCCTCCTCCCGATCGGTGAGCTCCGCCGCCCTGGCGTGAAGTGCGGCCTGGGTCACACTTGCCTCGGTAACGATCAGATTCGACACCGTCCACGCATCCCTTCAGCCAAGCGCCTACCGAAAGCGTAGCTCGACTGGCCATCGGGCGAGCGAATCCGTAGACAAAAGCGGATTCAGGTATCGCTTCCCCGTTCATTCGCTCGTAGCCATACGATGACAACGGGACGCCCTCCGAGCGGTCCGGGCCGGCGCGGCCCGACGCCCCGGCCGGCGATCGGACCGGCGCACCGCCGGGCGAGACGAGGAGGATGCCGGGTGCGGTCTCGACGGACACCCGGCCAGCGCTCCGCCTCAGACGGGCTGCTGGACGACATCAACAAGGCCATCATCGAACAGCTCCAGCAGGACGGCCGGCGCTCGTACGCGGCGATGGCGGCCGCCGTCGGGCTGTCCGAGGCGGCGGTGCGCCAGCGGGTCCAGCGGCTGCTCGACGCCGGCGTCATGCAGATCGTCGCCGTCACCGATCCGCTGCGGGTCGGCTTCCACCGGGAAGCCATGATCGGCGTACGGGTCACCGGCGACACCCGGGTGGTCGCCGCCACCATCGCCGCTCTCCCCGAGGTCGACTACGTCGTGCTCACGGCCGGCTCGTTCGACCTCATCGTCGAGATCGTCGCCGAGGATGACGAGCACCTGCTGGAACTGATCAACGATCGGATCCGTGCCCTGCCGCAGGTGCTCGCCACGGAGACGTTCGTCTACCTGCGTCTGGTGAAGCAGACCTACACCTGGGGAGCGCGCTGACGCGCCAGGGCAACAGCAACAGGCGGGCAGGGTGACGCGGGATTCAGGGGCACGAACGGGACGGCGACCGGTGGCGGCGAAGCGCGACGACGACGGCGATAAGCCGTGGTCGGAGGCATGCCCGCGCCGGGCCGGCGGATGGGCACTCGTCGCCACGGGTGAGGCGCCCGGAGTGGGGAACGGACGCGGAGTCACGCCGCCGACACCGTTCCCCGAACAACCAAGCAGTACCAACAAGAGTCCAACACGTGCAATGACACAACAACTCGGCCCAGACACGATGGGGTGAGCATGGCGCTTGTCCACCATGACCCGCAGGACGGCATACTAGTTACTCGCATTGGGCAGGCCGAGATCACCGTGCGGCCCGAGCCGCCGGCGAGCGCCGGCAAGGCTCCGGTGATCCTCCTCCGCCTGGACGCCCCCATGCTGGATACGCTCGCCGCCGCCTACCTCGACCCGGACGAGGCCCGCCGCCTCGCCCAGTCCCTGCTCCGCGCCGCCGAGGCGGCGCGACCGAGCAGTCCCTGGCGCACGCCCCGCCCCCGCTGACCCGCGCCCGGCGAATCAGCCGCGGTTCGGCCACCTCAGCGCCTGGGCCGAGGTGGTGTGCATGGAAGCGGCGCCGGCTGTCTCTTCCACAGGGATAAATCGGGCGTCGAACCCTGTGGAAGAGCCAGGTAGGCGCTCTCCCACGCACGAGACGGAGGTCGAGACCGTTCCGCGCGCCTGAGGCGTGCGGTCCGCGAGCGAAGGGGCGGGGGCCGCAGGGATCTACCGAGCAGGCAAACCGGACGATGAGAATCGAAAAGGCTCCCGGAGAAATCTCCGGGAGCCTTTTCGCGGTGGTAGCGGGGACAGGATTTGAACCTGTGACCTCTGGGTTATGAGCCCAGCGAGCTACCGAGCTGCTCCACCCCGCGTCGGTGTGTCTTTACTATACAGGGCCGCCACCGGCAGATGTCAAACCGATGGCGGCCCTAATTTTGGGAACTTCCCGGCGAAGATCATAAAGGGGGCGGATCGTCCCGTTCCGGGAGTATCAGCCGGAGGTGGGCGCCGCCCGTGGCTGCTGTGGCGGACTGCTCGTGGGACCCGCGGAGCCCGCAGGGCGCGCGGGGGCGGCGGTCGGCGACGCGCTGGGCGGCGCGGAGCCGGCGGCGGTGCCGCGAGGTGCGGGCGCGGGCGAGCCGCTCGGCGAGGGGCTCGCGGCCGGCGGGGTCGTCGGTGGGCTGGCGAGAGTCCGCAGCCGGCTCAGCGCGTCGGCCAGGTCGGTCTGCGCCTGGCCGTAGGCGTTGAAGTCCGGCGGGTTCTTGCGCAGGGCGTCCTGACCCGCCTTGTAGGCGCTGTCGGCGGCGTTGACGGCGTCCTGCAGCCCGGACGTCCCGCCCGGTGGAGCGGCGCCCGCGCCGCCGCTCTGCGTAGCACCCTGACCGCCACCGGTGGTCGTGGTGGCTCCGGTACCGGCGCCAGCCGCAGCGGCCCCGGCTCCGGAGCCGAAGACCTTGTCGAGTGCCTCCCCCAGGGATGTGCCGAAGCCGATGCGCTCCCCGAAGGCGGTGGCGATGCCCTGCAGGGTGGGATAGCCCGAGCCGCCGCGGGCCTGGACGTAGTACGGCTCGACGTAGAGCAGCCCGCCCGCGACCGGCAGGGTCAGCAGGTTGCCCTCGATGGTCTGCGAGCCGGCTCCCCGCCACAGGGTCAGCTTGTTCGCGACGTCACCGTTGGCCTCGATCGCGTTCTGCACCTGCACGGGGCCGTTGATCGTGCCCCCGGGCGGGAGTTTGAGCAGGGTGAACTGCCCGTAGTTGGACGGATCGCTGGAGACCGCCATGTAGGCCGCGAGCTTCGACGACCGGGCCGAGATCAGCGGCGACGTCAGGTTGTACGACGGGCCCGAGCGGCCGGGTAGCTGGCTGTAGACGTAGAACGGGGGCTGCGGCTGCCCGCTGCCGTCGGGCGAGTCCGACACCTGCCAGAAGTCCTCCTGCGAGTAGAAGTCCCGCGGGTCGGACACGTGGTACTGGCCGATGAGGTCACGCTGGACCTTGAACAGGTCCTCGGGGTACCGCAGGTGCTCCCTCAGCGACGGCGAGATGTCCCGCTTCGGCTTCACCGTGTCCGGGAAGGCCTTCATCCACGTCCGCAGCACCGGGTCGGACTCGTCCCAGGCGTACAGGGTGACGGTGCCGTTGTAGGCGTCGACGGTCGCCTTCACCGAGTTGCGGATGTAGTTGACCTGGTTCGCGGGCTGCCGGGCCCGGTTGCCGCTCTGCGCGGTCACCGAGTCGGCGGTGACGTTGCCCAGGGTCCGCCGGGCGGAGTAGGGGTAGCCGTCGGACGTGGTGTAGCCGTCCAGAATCCAGGTGACGCGGCCGTCGACGACGGCGGGGTACGGGTCGCCGTCGAGGGTGAGCCAGGGCGCGGCCTTGCTGACCCGGTCCCGCGGGTTGCGCTCGTACAGGATGCGGGAGTTCTTGGTGATGTCGCCGGAGAGCAGCAGGTTCTTCTCGCCGAAGCGCAGCGCGAACAGGGCCTGCCGGAAGGTCGAGCCGATCGAGACCCCGCCGTCGCCGGTGTAGGTGGTCGTGGCCTGGGTGTCCGCCCCGGGGCCGGGTCCGTCGATCTCCACCTGGCGGGTGCCGACGACGGAGTAGTTCGGCGACATCTCGCCGAAGTAGACCCGGTTCTCCTTGACGCCGAAGTCGCCCTCCTGGGGGAGGTTCCGCTCGCCCTGGTCGAAGGCGGGCTGACCCTCGTCCACGGTGTTCGACGGGGCGGCGACGAAGCCCTTGCCGTGGGTGTAGGTGAGGTGCTCGTTGATCCAGTTGCGCTGGTCGACGCCGAGCCCGGCCTGGTTGAGCTCCCGCACGGAGACGACGTAGTCGCGGGTGGTCTTCTTCTTGTCGGCGCCGGTCACGGTGTACCGGTCGACGTCGAGGGTCTTCTCGAACCCGTAGTAGCCGCGGATCTGCTGGAGCTGCTGGAACGTCCGCGACAGCTTGCTCGGGTCGAGCAGGCGGGTGTTGGGCACCGTGCCGGTGTCCGCGGCGACCTGCGAGGCGGTGACATCGGTGCGCGCGGCGTACGGCTGTGGCTTGACGTTCTGGATGCCGTAGGCCGCGCGGGTCGCCGCGATGTTGCGCTCGATGTACGGCTGCTCGCGGGTCGCCTCGTTCGGCCGCACCTGGAACTGCTGGATGAACGCCGGGTAGATGCCGCCGATGACCACCGATGACAGCACGAGGATCCCGGCGCCGAGCAGCGGCAGCGTCCAGCCGCGCTGGAAGATGTTGTAGATGAACAGCACCGCGCAGGCCAGCGAGATGAACAGCAGGATCAGCTTCGCGGGCAGCACGGCGTGGACGTCGGTGTAGGACGCGCCGGTGGCGACGCCGCGCGAGGAGAACACCGAGCCGAACCGGTCGAGGTAGTAGGCCCAGGCCTTGAGCAGCGCGAGCAGTCCGAGCAGCACGGAGATGTGCGCCTTGGCGGCGGGCGTCACCCGCTCCCCCGGCGTCTGCAGCCGGATGCCGCCGAACAGGTAGTGGGTCAGCACGGTGACCAGCAGGGACAGCAGCACGGCGGTCAGCAGGAAGCCGAGCAGGAAGCGCTGGAACGGGTACGTGAAGGCGTAGTAGCTGATGTCCCGGTGGAACTGGGGGTCCCGGGTCCCGAACGACTCGCCGTTCACCCACAGCAGCCAGGTCCGCCACCGGCCGGAGGCCGACAGCCCCGCCGCCAGGCCGAACACCGCCGCGATACCGAAGAGGATCAGCTTCATGTACGGCTCGATGGCCGACCGGTAGCGTTCGAGGTTCTGCTGTTCGGTGGAGAGCGGACGCAACTGCGGGCGAAACCGATAACCAAGTACGATGTTGGTCCCGATGACGACGGCCATCACCGCGCCGAAGATGAGGAACAACAGGATCCGGGTGTAGATGACGGTCGTGAAGACCTTGCTGAAATCGACCGAGCGGTAGAACAGCAGGTCCGTGTAGAGCCGCGTGAAGGTGGCGAAGAACGCGATCACGAGGGCGACGGCCAGCAGCACCGGGACGATCACCTTGGCGCGGGTCAGCACCGGGCGGCGACTGGTCGTTGCCACAGTTCCTCCGTGCGGTCAGGACGGTCGGGTGTTCATCGACAAGGGCGGATCCGGGGTTTCCGGACCCACCAGCCGGGCGGTGCCGACGCGAGGGGCGTGTACTGCCCCAGTACGGCAACCTACGCCAGGCACTCAGGGGAGATCGGAGAGGATGGGTTGGTGAGCAGCCCGAACATCACGGAGTTGACCTCCGTCGTACTCGAGGTCGAGCGGCACGTCGCGGACTCCGGCTGGGATCAGCCCAGCCAGGTCTACGCACTCGCCGACACCGCCGATCTGCTGGCGCGGGAACCCGCGCTGGCCCCCCACATCGGGGATTCGCCGCCTGGTTCACTGACCCCGGTCGAGCAGGAGCCGCTGCCGGTGGNCCGGCTCGACGAGGTGCTCGCCGGGATTGGGTGGCCCCCTGAGGTGCTGGGCTGCGTGCTGGTGACCGAGCTCGTCGTTCTCCCGCCGAGCGCGGAGGAGGAGGCGCCGTACTCCGACCACGAGATCGAGTACTGGGCCGCGAACCACCCGGAGCGCCAGGACGTCCGGCTCGCCGTCGGGGTCACCCGCAGCGGGCTGCACGCGTCCTGCCTGCGGGTGCGCGGGGACGACGAGCTCGTCGTCGATCCCGACCTGGCCGACAACCTCGTCGACGGGCTGCTCGCGACGTTCCAGTGACTTCGACCGCCGGGTGGGGCGGCCGGCGACCCGCGTGGCCCGGGGGCCGTCCGCACGCTCCACCCGGCCGGTCCAGACCACCCGGCCGGTCCAGACGGCCGGACCGCTCAGCAGGACGGCACGCTCGCCGCCGGATTCGTCCGCAGCGCGTCCACCGCCTTCAGGGCGCCAGCCAGGGTGTCGACCTTCACCAGGCGGGGCGCGCGGCCGGAGTCCACCGACAGGGCGTCGGCGCAGTTCGCCGCCGGCACGAGGAAGATCGACGCCCCGGACGCCTTCGCGCCGAGGATCTTCTGCTGAATGCCGCCGATCGGCCCGACCTCGCCTGCCGCCGTGATCGTCCCGGTACCGGCGATGGTCTTCCCCCCGGTGAGTGCCCCGGGAGTGAGGAGATCCACGATGCCCATCGCGAACATCAGCCCGGCGCTCGGGCCGCCGACGTCCGACAGCCGGATCCGGACGGTGAACGGATAGGTCCGCTTCTCGGTCGTGGTGATGCCGATCATGGCCCGGGACGGGTCGTCGGTCGCCGGGCGGGTGGTGATGGTGACGGTGGCCGGCTTGCCACCCCGCTTGTAGGCGATGGTGACGGCCGTCCCGGGGCGGACCTTTCCGACCTGGGCGCGTAGCTGGTCCTGGGTCGTCACGGCGACCCCGTCGACCTGGGTGATGACGTCGCCGGCCACGAGTTTACCGGCGGCGGGCGACCCGTCCGGGATGGTGTAGACGGCGACCGATCGGCCCGTCGCCGCGACGCCGAGCTGGGCGAGCGCGGCCGCCGTGGCCTGGTCCTGCGAGTCCAGCATGGCCTGGGCGTTCTCCTGCTGGACCTGCTCCTGGCTGGAGCCGCGAGGCCGGATGAGCTCGGTGGGGACGACCGCCCGGTCGTCGTCGATCCAGTCCTGCAGGGCGCTGACCAGATTGAGCTTCGGGGTCTCCTCGACCGTGGTCAGCTCGAGCCGACCGGAGGTCGGATAGGTGCGGTGCCCCTCGATCGTGATCAGCCGGGTGCCGTCGACGGCGCCGAGCGTGTCGGTGACCGGCCCGGGGGCCAGGGTGACGAACGGTACCGGCATCCACAGGCCCACGACCAGGAGCACCAACGCCAGTACCGACGCCACCACGAGAGACTGGGTGCGCCGGGCCATGAACGCAGTCTATGTACCGGCCCGCACCCGGTCGGGCCGGCGTCCAGGGCAGGCGACCCTCGCCCCGGACGCCGGAGGTCCGACGCGCGGTCAGGAGGTCTCGGGCGGACGACCCCTGGGCTGGTGCCGCAGCGACGACACGTCGATGGGCACGGTGTCGGCGAAGGGCGACACCTGGGCACCGGTGGCGACACCCAGGTCGTCCAGGTCGTCCAAGCCGGCTAGGTCGTCCAGTTCGCTCGGGGAGAGCGGGGTGTTCGAGGTGAACGGGTCATCGTCCGGAGGCGGTTCGGGGTAGCCGGATTCGTCGAGGTCGGCACCGGTCCGCGTGGCGGACTGGGCGGGTATCGGGCGGGCCAGCGCGGCCATGCTGCGCCGGTAGCCCGCGATGGTGATCATGGCTTCGGAGGTACGGTCCGGCCGGCCGCGCAGGGCGACCCACACGGCCGTCAGGAGCAGGGCGACAGGGGGGATCAACAGGAACCACATGGGAGCCTCGACGTCGAGACGAGTAAGAAGATGACTTATTTCTATCGTAGGTGCCCCGCTCAGCAGGCGCCTACCCATTCAGCCGCGCCATCCTCAAAAACCTGATGTTTCCAAATCGGAACCTGCGCCTTGATGTCATCGATCAGACGACGACAGGCGGCAAATGCCTCCGCCCGGTGGGCCGCCCCCACGGCCACCACGACCGCGGTCTCACCCACCCGTAGGTGCCCCGTGCGGTGGGCCACCGCGATCGCCCGCACCGGCGCGCCGGCCGCCACCTCGGCGGCGACGCGCTCGATCTCGGCGGCCGCCCGCGGATGCGCCTCGTAAGCGAGGTCCGTCACCCCCCGACCGGAGTCATGGTCGCGAACGGTGCCCACGAACAGCGCAATCCCGCCCACGTCCGGGAGCAGGACGGCGGCCATGCACTCGTCCACCGACAACGGGGTGTCACGAATGTCCGCGAGAACGACGCGGGCCGGAGCCCCGGTACCGTGCCCCGCGTCGGAACCGAGATCGGAGCCGAGATCAGAGCCGAGATCGGAGCCGGCGTCCACGGCCGGCTCCCCCGACGCCGGGGACGGCCCGCCCGCCCCGGCGGTCTCGCGCGCCGAGGCACCGGTCGGTGGGACGGGTGCGGGAGAACGCGTCGAGTCCACGTCCACGACCGTAACCGGCCGGGGCGGCCTCCGTTTCGCCCGGCGGCCAGAAAACGCATTACCGTGGGTTCATGTCCCAACCGCGCGTGCGACGCCCCGCTCCCCGATCAGGCCACGTCCGATGAGTGGCGACTTCCCGTTCGGCTTCGCGTCCTCCGGCGGCGGCGGCGAGGAGCCCCGGTCCCCCTTCGGGGGCGGGGGCCCCTTCGGCGGCGGCGCGCCGTTCTTCGCCGAGCTCGAGCGGCTGCTGTCCTGGCAGGGCGGTCCGGTCAACTGGGAGCTGGCCCGGCAGGTGGCGGTGCGCTCCCTGGGCGACGGCGAGTCGAGCGTCCCCATGGGGCAGCAGCACATGGTCGCCGAGGCGCTGCGGATCGCCGACGTCTGGCTCGACCCGGTGACGACCCTGCCCGCCGGCGCGACGACCGCCAGCGCCTGGTCGCGAGTCGAGTGGATCGAGAAGACGCTGCCGGTCTGGAAGACGCTGTGCGACCCGATTGCCGCCAAGGTCGTCGAGGCGATGCGCACGGGGATCTCCAGCGGGCTGAGCCAGCTCGGCGGGGGTGGCGTCGAGCTGCCCAGCGAGCTGCGTGACGCCCTGCCGCCCGGGGTCGATCTCAGCGCCCTGATGGGGGCCGGTGGACCGATCATGCAGATGATGAACCAGGTCGGCGGCATGCTCTTCGGCGCGCAGGTGGGGCAGGCGATCGGCACCCTGGCCGCGGAGGTCGTCTCGTCGACCGAGGTTGGCCTGCCTCTCGGGCCGGCCGGGACGGCCGCGCTGGTCCCGGCGGGGGTCACCGCGTTCGGGTCCGGGCTGGAGATCCCCGAGGACGAGGTGCGCATCTACCTCGCGCTGCGGGAGGCCGCCTCCACCAGGCTGTTCGCGCATGTGCCCTGGTTGCGCGCCCACGTGCTCGGCGCGGTCGAGGAGTACGCCCGCGGCATCGCGGTGGACACCGAGGCCGTCGGCCGGGTGATGCGGATGGTCGACCCGACCGCCCTGATGAACCCGGAGCGGTTGTCCGAGGCGCTCGGCGAGGACGTGTTCAACGACGCGACCACGCCCGAGCAGAAGGCGGCGCTGGCCCGCCTCGAGCTGATCCTCGCCCTCATCGAGGGCTGGGTGGACCACGTGACCGACGCCGCGGCCACCGGCCATCTGCCGGCCGCCGGCCGGCTGCGCGAGATGGTCCGGCGCCGGCGTGCCGAGGGCGGGCCCGGTGAGCAGACCTTCTCCACGCTGGTCGGGCTCTCCCTGCGCCCGCGCAAGCTACGCGAGGCCGCCGCGCTGTGGGCGGCGCTGGCCGAGGCCCGCGGGCGGGAGGGGCGCGACGCGGTGTGGGCGCATCCCGACCTGCTGCCCACGGCGGCCGACCTGGCCGCGCCGGACGGCTTCGTCACCGGCGCGTCGGCCAGCGTCCTGGACGATCCGATCGGCGAGATCGAGAAGCTGCGCGACACGCCGCCCGCCGAGGGCGGCGGGAAGTCCCCCGGCGGCCCCACCGACAAGCCGGACACCCCCGGTGGCTCGGACCCCGGCACCGCGAGCTGACCGTGACCCGCTGAATCCGGCGGCGACGCGACCGCGCCCTGCCCCGCCGGGCCAGCCGGCGCCGAGCCGGTGTGGACGAGGCACGCTCGGACCACGCACGATCCACAGGGCGGTCCACAGCCTCTCCACAGCCGCCGGCGCGGTCTCGCGTTCTGTCGGACCCGCATGACACGGTGGGGATCAACCGGCCCGCTGGCCGGTCATCCTGATCCGCGTCCGGTGGCTTCGGCCGCCGGCGGACCTGCGGGGGATCCATGCGCCCGATCCTCAAGCCTGGCCTTCGTCGGCTCTGGCACAACAGCTCCACCCTGCAACTCGGCATCGACCCGGCCCGCGCCGTCCTCGTCACCGACCTCGGTCCGCCGCACGCGGCCCTGCTGGACGCCCTCGACGGCCGGCGCACGTTGGAACAGCTCCGCCTCGACGGCGGCGAGGCCGCGCGCGATCTGCTCGACCTGCTCGGCCGGGCCGGCCTGCTCGACGACGCGGCAACGGCCCCGGGCACGACGCCACTGAGTCCGGCCGACCGCGACCGCCTGTCGCCCGACCTCGCGGCGTTGTCGATCCGCTCCGCCGATCCGGCCCGCCCCCGCCGGGTGCTCGCCGCGCGCCGCGCCGCCCGGGTGCTCGTGCGGGGTGCCGGGCGGGTCGGCGCGCAGATCTCGACCCTGCTCGCCGCGGCCGGGGTCGGCCGGGTCGTGGTCGACGACGCGGAGGTGACGACGGCCGCCGACGTGTCCCCGGGCGGGCTGCGGCTGGACGACGTCGGCCGGCCCCGGGCTCTCGCCGCGGGGACGGCGATGACCCGGGTGCGCCGACAGGCCGATCGGCGCCCCGGTCTCGGCGCGGCCGGCTCCGCATCCCTGCCGCCCCCCGGGCGCGGCAACGGACCGGGGGTGGATGCCTTCGACGCGGATCTGATCGTGCTGGCCCCGGTCGGCCCGCCGACCGTAGCGCCCGGTGCCTGCCTGGACCTCGAACGCCGCGGGACCGCTCATCTGCTGGCCGGGGTGCGCGAGACGACGGGGATCGTCGGCCCGCTCGTCGTGCCGGCCGCAACGGCCTGCCTGCACTGTCAGCACCTGCACCGGCACGCCCGCGATCCGGTCTGGCCGATGCTGGCGATGCAGTTGGTCCGCCCGCGCCCGGCCGGCCACGACCCGTGCGAGATCACCCTCGCCAGCCTCGTTGCCGCGATCGCCGCCATGCAGGCGCTGGCCTTCCTGGACCTCGCCGTCCCGCCGTCGCCCGACCCTGGCCCAGGCTTTCACCAGTCCGACAACACGGACTTGCCCCACGCACCCGCAAGCACCAAAGATGAGATGTTCGACACGCCAAACGCCACTCCGAAGATCCTTCCGGTAACGGCGGACGGGGCGTTGGAGCTCGCCCTGCCGGACTGGCGCCTCCGCCGGCGAAGCTGGCCGGTGCACCCCAACTGTCCCTGCCGCACCGCCCGATCCGCAGCGGTGCAGGCTGGCACCGATGCCTGAGATCCGGGTGCCGGATGCCCGCGCGCCGGCAGCGGTGCCCGGGCTCGGCGGCGGCAACATCGCCACGACCACTACCCACGGTCGGCGCCCCTCACGCCTCGGAACAGGGCACGATGGAGCGGTGTCCGACATCCCACGGCGGGCCGTCGTCCGCACCGCCAAACTGGCAACGCTTCCGATCGGAATCGCCGGCCGAGCCACGCTCGGCGTCGGCAAGCGGATCGGCGGCCGTCCCGCGGAAGCCGTCGCCTCCGAACTCCAGCAGCGCACCGCCGCGCAGATCTTCCGCGTCCTCGGGGAGCTCAAGGGCGGCGCGATGAAACTCGGCCAGGCGCTGTCCGTGTTCGAGGCGGCCCTGCCCGACGAGGTCGCCGCGCCGTACCGGGCCGCGCTGACCAAGCTCCAGGAGGCGGCGCCCCCGCTGCCGGCATCCGTGGTCCACCGCGTCCTCGCCGAGGAGCTCGGGGCGGACTGGCGGTCGTTGTTCGTCGAGTTCGACGACGCGCCGGCCGCGGCGGCGAGCATCGGCCAGGTTCACCGGGCGGTGTGGTCGGATGGCCGGCCAGTCGCGGTCAAGGTGCAGTACCCGGGGGCCGGGCCGGCCCTGGTCGCCGACCTCACCCAGCTCGGGCGGGCGGCCCGGCTGTTCAGCGCGGTGACTCCGGGGCTGGACATCAAGCCGCTGGTCGAGGAGCTCAAGGCCAGGATCACCGAGGAGCTCGACTACCGGCTGGAGGCGGCCTGGCAGTCGGCCTTCGCACAGGCGTACGCCGACGACCCGGACATCGTCGTCCCGCGCCCGCTGGCCGGCTCGGACCGGGTGCTGGTCAGCGAGTGGATCGACGGGGTCCCCCTGTCCGCCATCATCGCCGACGGCTCCACCGAGCAGCGCGACGCCGCCGGCCTGCTGCTCGTGCGGTTCCTCTACTCGTGTCCCGGGCGCGCCGGCCTGCTGCACGCCGACCCTCATCCGGGGAACTTCCGCCTGCTGCCCGACGGCCGGCTCGGCGTGTTGGACTTCGGCGCCGTGAACCGCCTGCCTGGAGGGCTTCCCGCCCCGATCGGCCGGCTGGCCCGCCAGACCCTGGCCGGCGACGCGGAGGCGGTGGCCGCCGGCCTGCGCGACGAGGGGTTCATTCCCCCGTCCGCCGAGATCGACGCCGACGACCTGCTCGACTACCTCGCGCCGATGCTGGCGCCGATCGCCGAGCAGGAGTTCACCTTCTCCCGAGCCTGGCTGCGCAAGGAGGCGGCACGCCTGAGCGACTGGCGCTCCGCCGCGGCGCAGCTCGGCCGCCAGCTCAACCTCCCGCCGTCGTACCTGCTCATCCACCGGGTCACCCTCGGCGCGATCGGGATCCTCTGCCAGCTCGGCAGCACCGGCCACTTCCGCGCCGAGATGGAACGCTGGCAGCCGGGGTTCGCCGAGCCCGATTCCGCGGCCGCCCTGGCCGCCGAGGAGGCCAACCACCCGGACCGGACACTGCCCGTCCTGGCGGTCCGGGACGAGGCCGGGGTCATCCGGCCGCTGCCGGGCCCGGTCGTGCTGCCCGGGGCCCCGACCGCCGGCCGCACCCGCCGAACCTCCAGGACCGCGAAGACCCCGAAGCCAGGGCGAGCCGCAAAGCCGGCGCGGACCACGAAGCCCGAACCGGTCACACAGCCCGAACCGGTCACACAGCCCGAACCGGCCACAAAGGCTGAACCAGCCACAAAGGCTGAACCAGCCACGAAGCCGGAGCCAGCCACGAAGGTGCGGGCCGATCAACGGATCGACCGACCGACCAAGGCGGCGACGAAGGCGGCGACGAAGGGCGGCGCGCCGCGACGCGCCCCGGCGGCCACGCGCGCCACGAAGCCTGCCGGCGATCCGGTGCCTCAGCCCATTCCCGTAGCCGACGCGGTACCCACGCAGGCCGAACCCGACGAGACGAGCCGGCCGGCCCGGTCATCACGGCGCGCCGCCAGGACCGCCGTCTCCCCCGCGACCGACCCCCCAGGCGCATCCGCAGCGCCCGGCCCCCGTCGCGCCGCGGGCCGGGCACGGGCAGCTCCCCCTCGCCAGATCCCCCGGGACGAGACGCCCTCGGACTCGATCACTGCCGAAGACTGACCCTCACGCCAGCGTCGCTAGCTGCGGTTCTGCGGAGCCTGGTCACCCGACCGACCTACATCGCGTCCGGGGTGAGACCGTCGAGAGCGGACTCGCCGAGGTAGAGGAAGCCGTAGCCCTCGTCGCGGAACCGGACCCCGGCGGCGCGCAGGGCGTCGCCCCAGTCGCCGCGGCAGGCCGGGTCCGCCGCCTCCGAGCCGTGGTCGGCGGTCAGCAGGATCGCGGTCTCGGCCAGCAGGCCACGCTCGGCGAGCAGATCGAGGAAGCCACCGAGGCGGGCATCCGCGTCCCGCAGCGCGGCGCGGGACTGTTCCGAGTAGGGACCGCCGCCGTGATGGCCGGTGTCGGTGACCGTGGTGTTCCACCACATGACGTCGGGTGGGGTAGTGCCCGGCGCCCAGAGCTGGATGACCTGGGCGAAGCCCAGCGCGTCCACCCGGGTGGACCAGGCGTAGTCGGAGCTCTCCTGGACCCAGCGCGCGCTGGCGTGCGGGTCGCCCTCGGCCGGCGGCAGGTAGTCGCCCATGTCGCCGGCTCCACCGGCGTTGCCGGCCGCCCGGACCAGGCCGAACGTCGAGTAGTGCGCGCCCCGGTCGACGGGCTCGTTCACGCAGGCGCTGACCGCGCCGGGGCGCTGGCGGGCGATGGCCTCGAAGAGCGTCTCGACGCCGTCGCGGAGCTGCTCGCAGGCGGCGTGCCAGGTCTTCACGTCGTTGACGATCACCTGGCGGCCGGTGGCCCGGTCGAAGTAGACGTTGTGGAGGATGCCGTGCCGGCCCGGCCCGACACCGGTCAGCGCCGACGTGTGATTGGTCAGCGTCACGCTGGGGAACTCGGCGATCGCCCCACCGGTCAGCGCGGTCCCCTCGGCCAGCAGGCGGGCGACGTTCGGCAGTTCGCCGGTCTGGGCTAGGTGCAGCAGGTCGTTGCTGTTCGCGCCATCCCACAGCAGGCCGACGACGTGGCGCGCGCCCGGACCGGCGAGCTGGGTCAGCGGCGTGCCCTCGGCGTCGGGCAGGGTGACGCCGGCCAGCGCGGCGAGGGTGGGTGCGACGTCGATGATCCGCGCCGCGCCGGGCCGCAGCCCCCGGACGCGCACGCCGGGGCCGGACAGCACCAGCGGGGCTCGGGACTGGCCGGCGTTGAGCGAGCCGTGCTCGCCGAGGTGCCCGCCGCGCTCGGGCCAGTAGTGCCGCGGGGTGTGCACGACGATCAGGTCGGGCGACCGGGTCGCGTCCCCGAACGCGGACAGCAGCCGGCGACCGGCGAAGGGGTAGGCGTCGCGTTCGTTCGGCGGCGACGGATCCGCCAGCGCCGCGGCCAGGGGCACCCCGTGCATCGGGTCCTGGCAGGCCAGCGGATGCCGCCCGAAGCGGACCTCCCAGGGGCCGTCCGGATCGGTCACCGGCAGCCGGGCCGAGCCGTCGGCGTTGGCCACGTAGAGCCAGCCGGCATCCACCCAGGCGGCGAGGTCCACGATCTCGGCCAGGTCGGGGCTGGTGAGGGCGGCGACGGCGAGAGACAGGTCGTCGGACCCGACCGGTTCCGGCGCCACCCCCGGCGCCGTTCCCGTTCCGGTCGACATCGGATATACACGCTCGCTGCTGGGCACGCCGGAACAGTACCGGTGCCGACGGGAGCACTGAAAGAAATCAACGGCCAACGGCGGCGGGCGGGACGCCGACAAACCGGTGTCCCGCCCGCCGCGCCCGTCAGGCCGCGACCTCCTCCGGGCGGACCTTGCGCGGCCGGCCGCGGGGCCGCTTGCGGGGGACGACGGTGCCGGTCACGACCAGCTCGCCACCCCACACCCCCCACGGCTCGGCCCGGTCGAGGGCCGCGGCCAGGCACGCCACCCGGACCGGGCAGGTACGGCAGACCGCCTTGGCGGTCTCCACGTCCGCCGGGGACTCAGCGAAGAACATCTCAGGATCGACGTCCCAGCAGGGCAGGACCAGCCGATCCCGCTCGATCCGGGAGACGATCGAGTGATCGAACACCGGTGTCACCTCCGACACGGGTAGGTCTTCGAGCGGATAGAAGGAGCAAAACGACAAAGGCCGCGATCCCCATGGGGATCGCGGCCTCGGCGTCGGCTCCGCGGAACTAGTCCGGGAGCGGATCGCGAGCGGATCCCGAGATGAGGTGACGGTCTGCGTGCTCGGACGCCTGGGCCGCGGCGGAGGCCGTGTTCCAGGACGACGCCGGGTTCCCGGACATGGCGAGCCGACGCGTCGGCTCGCCGGCCGGACGATCGGCGATCGCGGTGAACCCGCCCAGGCCGAGGACCGTGCCCGAGACGCCGGCGGCGGGCGCACCCGTCCCCTGGGCCTCGGTGCCATGGCAGGCCGCCAGCACACGGACGTCCGCCACGAAGAGGGCGCCGACCGTGCTGACCACGCCGGACCGGCCGAGACGGCCGACCGCGCCGAGAACACCTAGGCCGAGAGCTGGGCTGCCGAGGGCGGCTTTACCGGGGGCGGCTTGGCCGAGAACGACGGACGCCTCGACGACGGACGCCTCGACGACGGCCGGCACGGGCTCGACGGCACCGCTGGCCGACGGGCCGGGCCGATATCCCCGGGGACGGGCGATCTCGGTGCCGGCCTGGTCCATCACGATGCTGAGCACAGCGAGATCACCTCCTTCTCGGGAAGCCATGGAGCGCAGCCGTTCCAGGGCCTGCGTCGGGCGTCGTGGGTAACGGTAGAAGGTCGCCACGCGAACCTCAACGTATTTTCTGTGTCGCGTGTCGGACACCCGCAGTTACGAGGGCTCGTGTGTGGGCGTCGGCGGGGTGCGCCCGGCGACGAGGTCGAGCACCGCCTGCCCGTAGCGGTCGAGCTTGGCCTGGCCGATCCCGGGGATCCGGACGAGCTCCGGGACCGAGCGCGGCCGGCATTCGGCGAGCGCCTGCAGAGTCGCGTCGGTGAAGATCACAAAGACGGGCATGTGCAGCTCCCGCGCGGTGGCCGCGCGCCACGCCCGCAGCCGCTCGTACAGCGCCGCGTCGACGTCGCCGGGGCAGCCCTCGCAGCGCCCGATCCTGGCCTGGGCGCCGGTCAGGGCCCGCCCGCAGACCCGGCAGCGCACCGCCGAGCGTCCCCGGCCCGGCCCGCCGCCGGCGCCGGTCTCCTCCGTCGCCCCCTGGCGCCCCGCCGCGCCGCCGGCCCCCCCTGTGGTGCCAGTCCCCGCTGGACTGCCAGGCCCCTTCAGTCCGCCGGCCCCGGGGCCACCCCGCCCGCCGGCGGCCGGGACGAGGCCACGGCGCGCCGGCCGCAGATCGTCGAGGAAGCGGGACGGGCGCCGCGAGCGCCGGCCGTCGGCACGGGCCAAGGCCCAGGACAACACGAGGTGAGTACGGGCCCGCGTCACGCCCACGTAGAGCAGGCGGCGTTCCTCGGCGATCTGCTCGGCGGTCTTCGCGTGGACGAGCGGCAGCGTGCCGTCGGTCAGCCCCACGAGGAACACCGCGTCCCATTCCAGGCCCTTCGCGGCGTGCAGCGTGGACAGCGTCACCCCCTCCACGGTGGGCTGGTGCTCGTGGGTGACGCGATCGCCGAGCTCGGCGACGAACTCGGCGAGGCCCGCCTGCGGGGAACGGGCGGCGAGGTCGACGGCGAGGCGGTGCAGGGCGGCGAGGTTCTCCCACTGCTCCCGCTCCGCGCCGGACCCGGCCGACGGCCGATCCGCCCGCCAGTGCAACGCGCCGAGGATGTCCGCGACGGTGTCGGCGAGCCCGGCGGGCCGGTCGGTGTCGGCCGAGCGCAGGGCGGCCCGCAACAGCCGCAGCGCCGCGACCACCTCGGTCCGGGCGAAGAACTTCTCGCCGCCGCGGACGAGGTAGGCGACGCCGGCCGCGCCGATCGCGGCCTCGTAGGCCTCGGACTGGGCGTTGATCCGGTACAGCACGGCGATGCGGCTGGCCGGCGTCCCGCGGGCGATCAGCGTGCGGATGCGGCTGGCGACGGCGGCGGCCTCGTCCGCCTCGCTGTCGCACTCCAGCCAGACCGGCGGCGGGCCGTCGGGCGCCGCGGCGACGAGCCTCGTGCCGGGCGCGGCCTGCACGAGCCGGTTCGCCAGCCCCACGACCTGCGGGGTCGACCGGTAGTCCCGCACGAGCCGGACGACCGCCGCGTCCGGGTGGCGGCGGGGGAAGTCGAGCAGGTAGCGAGGCGAAGCACCGGCGAACGAGTAGATGGTCTGGTGCGGATCACCGACGACGCAGAGGCTGTCGCGCTCGCCGAGCCAGGCCTCGAGCACGCGCTGCTGCAACGCGTTGACATCCTGGTACTCGTCGACGACGAGGTGGCGGTACCGGGAGCGGACCTCGGTGGCGACCCAGTCGTGCTCCTCGATCATGGCCGCGGTGAGCAGCAGCAGATCCTCCATGTCGACGACGCCGGCCTCCCGCTTGACCTCCTCGTACGCGGCGTAAAGCCGGGCGACGGTCTGCGCCGGGGTGGCGGTCTCCCGGCCACCGGCCGCCGCCAGCCGGGCGTAGTCCGCGGGCGCGACGAGGCTGGCCTTGGCCCACTCGACCTCGGCGGTCAGGTCCCGCAGCTCGGCGCGGTCCGGGCTCAGCCGCAGGCGCCCCGCGGCGCGCACCATGTTGGGAATCTTGCTGGACTCGAGTCGGGGCAGCGGTCCGCCGGCCACGGCCGGCCAGAAGTGCTGCAACTGCCGCAGGGCCGCCGAATGGAACGTGCGTGCCTGCACACCGGGCACGCCCATGGCCCGCAACCGGCCGCGCAGCTCCCCCGCCGCCCTGGTCGTGAAGCTCACGGCGAGGATCTGGCCGGGGCCAACCCCCCGGTCCACGACCATGTGGGCGATTCTGTGCGTGATGGTGCGCGTCTTGCCCGTACCAGCACCGGCGAGGATGCAGACCGGTCCCAGGGGGGCGTCGGCCGCGGCCCGTTGCTCGGGATCGAGCTGGGNCAGCAGGTCCCCGGCCCCGGGGGAGGCGGCGGCCCGCGCGGCGGGGCCAGGCGATCCGGACATCCCCCGACACGGTAGTCCCCACCCGCGCCGGGAAGCGTCGCAGGCACGACGCTGTTACACCGACCGTTGCGTCCCAGTGGCTTGGAGGCCCTTTCGTGCTCACGATCTACACGACTTCCTGGTGCGGCTACTGCGTTCGGCTGAAGAGCCAACTCGACCGCGCCGGGCTGGAGTACAGGACCGTTGATATCGAGAACGACCCGACAGCAGAGCAACTTGTCCGCGATGCGAACAACGGGAACGCGACCGTACCGACCGTGCTCTTTCCCGATGGCACTGTGATGACGAACCCTAGCGTCCGCCAGGTCACTGAGAAGGTCACTTCTGCCGCATAACGGATACGTAGAGCAACGACATCCCGGGATTTCTTACCTTCCCACCGCACACGCGGCCGGCTCGTGGGACGGTGTCCGTCACTGCCCGTGAAGTTTGTGGGAGAGTTCGGCCTGTGTCGTCAGCACCTTCAGAACAGGCGTGGAGCACCGTCGATGCCGCGCTGCGGGCCGTTCGCGCCCTGGACCGGATGGAGACAGCCTGTTTCGTCGTGGTATCTGCGACGACTGCGAGCTATCTCCGTGTGACCGGAACCTTCGCCGATCTCGGCGAGGGAACCCACTATCCCCGGGCGGACAGCGTCATCGCCCGCATGCTCGACGGTGCGCCCGCGGCGGCGACCGGAGTCGGCCCGGGGCATCCCGCGGCCGACACGGCCGAGCATCGCCAACTGGGGGTGCACAGCTATCTCGCGATGCCGGTGATCCCCACGGACGGCCGACTACTCGGTTTTCTCGTCGGTCTGGACCACGGTGAGGTGAGCGTGTCAGCCGACACACTGGCCCTGGTCCGGGCAATCGCGGACGCCCTCGCGGCCACGGGCGACATCCCCTCGCCACCCCCGCCGGCCGTCTCGCCCAACGGACCGCGGCCCGGCGATCACTCCCGGGAGGCCGGCGGCTCCGGCGACCACGCCTTGGTCGGCACACCGGACGAGGAACGTCCGGCCCAGGCGGCACCTGCGGCCCGGCCCGGTGCCGCGGCACCCAGCACAGCCGCAGCACCCAGCGGCGAAGGGTCACCAGGCGGCGAGGGGCCGACGCACGCCGAGGGGCCGACGCACGCCGAGGGGCCGACGCACGCCGAGGGGCCGAGAGGCGCCGAGGGGCCGGCGGGCGAGCAAGGGGCTCACGGTCCTGCCGCGACGTCCCCGCCGCCACCGGCCGGCACCTCCCGACCGCCCGGGAGTGCGCCGCCGGGGCCCGTGGACGGGCCGGAGCCCGCCGCGGTCCCACCGACCCCCCCGCGGCCACCTGGCCGGGTGCCGACGCCCCAGGCCCTCGCGCGGGGGGTCCGCCCCGGACCGCCCGGCCGGGCCGGTCCGCCGCGACCGGCTCCGCCGCCCGCGCCCGGCGGCGGCACCGGCCCGGCGGGGACCGGCGCCGCGGGGACCGGTGCCGCGGGGACCGGTGCCGCCAAACCCGCTCCGGCCGTCTCCCGGCGTTCGACCGCGGACATGCGGCTGCGGCGGACGCCCGCCGGTTGGGTCGTGGAGGGTCCGGGGGCGGAGGTCCGCCCGGTCGGTGATCTCATCTCCGCGATGGTTCTCGCCGACCTGCTGGCCGAGGACCTCGCCCCACCCGGCCGCCCACGCCGAGCGGAGCGTGACCTTGGGGAGATCGAGCAGCTCCGGCTGTCCGTCGTCCAGCTCGAGCACGCCCTGGCGTCCCGGGTGATCGTCGAACAGGCCATCGGCGTGCTGGCGGAACGCAATCAGATCCGGCCGCGGGAGGCGTTCGAGAGGTTGCGGCGCACGGCCCGAGGCATGGGCCGTCGCGTCCATGACCTGGCCCGACAGGTCGTCGATTCGGTCGGCGACCCGCGAGCGGTGCTTCCGGGCGAGCTCGGTGGCCGGGGCCCGGCCGGCGGCGGTCCTGGCGGCGGCGGTCCGGGGCATGGTGGCGGGGGCCCCGCGGGCGCGACGCCGGGACCGGGGTCGGGCGGGGGCGCGCCTCGCCCGACGCCGCCGCGGTCCACCTCCGGCCGGCGCTGACGCGACGCCGGTCGGGCGAGCGCTCAGCGCCGCCCGGCAGGCTGGCGCGCCTCGCCCGACCGGGGCTCGGCGAACCGCGTCAGGACTCGATCAGCCCGAGGGCCCCCACCGCCCGGACGATCTTGGCCTTGTCGCCGACGAGCACCGTGATCAGTCCGGTGGGCGCCAGCAGGTCGGCCGCGACGGCCTGAACGTCGGCGGCCGTCACCTCGGCCAGCGCCCGCGGGTGGTCGCGCAGGTACTCCACGCCGATGCCGACGCCGGCCAGCGCGGACAGCGTCGAGGCGAGCCCCGCGGCGGTGGCGCTGCCGATGGCGAGCGTGCCGACGGCGTACTGGCGGGCCGCGTCGAGCTCGTCCTGCGTCGGCGGGAGCACCGCCAGCCGCCCGAGCTCGTAGAGGATCTCCAGCAGGGCCGGGCCGGTCACCTCGGTGGCGACGTCCGCGGCGACGGTGAAGCGCGATCCGACCTGGTAGTGGTCGATCGAGCTGCGCGGCGAGTACGTGTAGCCCTTGTCCTCGCGGATGTTGTTGACCAGCCGGGAGCTGAAGTACCCACCGAAGATCGTGCTGGCCAGCCGCTGCGCCGGGTAACCGGGGGCGGACCGGTCCAGGGCTGCCCCGCCGAGGCGGATGTTCGTCTGCACCGCGCCGGGGCGGTCCACGATGACGATCGGGCCGCGGTGCAGCTCGGGTAGCGGCGGTGCGCTCGACGCGGGCCGCCCCGACCAGTCCCCGAGCGCCGCGGTGACCGCCGCCAGCGCCCGCTCGGGCGACACGTCGCCGACGAGGGTGAGGATGGCCCCCGCCGGCGAGACCCGTTCGGCGTGCAGGCCGCGCACGTCCGCCGCGCCGACCTGCCCGACCACGTCCGGGTCGGGGATGGCGGTGGCGTAGGGGTGGTCGCCGAACAGCCGCTCGAGCAGGGCCTCGCGGGCGATCACGGCGGGCTGGCTACGGGCGACCGCGGTGTCCTCGACGATCCGGTCGCGCTCGCCGGCGACCTCGTCGTCGGGAAAGGTGGCGCCGAGCAGCACGTCGGCCATGATCTCCAGCAGCGGCTCGAGGTTCGCCGCGAGCGCGGAGCCGACGACGGCGAGCCGGTCGCTGTCGACCCCCGTCGACAGCGAGCCGCCGAGGCGCTGGACCTCCGTGGCGAGCCCCACCCGGTTGAGCCGCCGCGACCCGGTGAACAGGGTCTCCGCCAGCACCTCGGCGCGGGCCTGGTACACGGGCCCGCGCCCGGCGAACGGGATGCGCAGCCGCACCTCGACGATCGGCACGCTGCCCCGCTGCACCACCAGCACCCGCAGGCCGTTGGCGAGGGTGCGGTCGGTGACGGCGGGCAGCGCCGCCGGCTCGGTCGGCCGGACGGCGGGGATCACGCCCGCCGGGGCGGCCGGGGTGGCGGTGGCCGCCGGCGGCGCCGAACGCGCGGAGTTCGTCGATGTCGAGGTCACAGCACTCCCGATCATGAGGCGGCGCCGGCATGCAGCTCCAGGACCGAACGGCCCTGGTCGAGCAGGGAACCGGCGGCGGCGGCGACCGCCGCGCCGGTGACGGCCGACAGCTCCGCCGGCAGTTCGTTCACCAGCTCGGGCCGGCCGCGGTGCAGCTCGTGCACGGCCATGGCCAGCCCACGGCCGAGGGCGTCGTCGGCCTCGCGCAGCAGCGAGGAGGCCACCCGGGCCTGCACCCGCTCCAGCTCGCCGTCCTCCAGTCCGTCCCCCGCGAGCCGGGCGAGCTCCTCGTCGACGGCCGCGAGGACCACGTCGGCGCTGGACTCCTCGGACTGGCGGGCCTCCAGAGTGAGCAACAGCGGGTCGCGCTGGTCGAACGGATTGCCGAACGCGCCCAGGTAGGTGCTGACCCCGATCACCGAGCGGTCCTTCTGGACCAGACGGCGCTCCAGACGGCTGGCATCGCCGTCGCTGAGCACCTCGGTCAGCAGGTAGTAGGCGAGGTAGGCGGGCAGGTCGGCGATCGGGTCGGGGACGCGGTAGCCGACCGCGAGCGCCGCGCGGGGAGCGAGCGGGTCGGTGAGGACCGCCCGGCGCTCCGCCGCGGGCACCGGCTCCGCGAAGCTCGCCCGCGGCGGCACCGCGCGGGCGGGGATGTCGCCGAAGTACCGGTTGACGAAGGTCAGCGCCTCGCCGGAGTCGAAGTCGCCGACGATGGTGAGCACGGCGTTACCGGGGGCGTAGTACTTGTCGAAGAAGTCCTCCGCGTCGTCGAGGCTGGCCGCCGCCAACTCGGAGAAATCCCCGTAGCCGTTGTGCGCGTTGGGAAAGGTGTCGAACGCCACCGGCGGCAGTTTGATCCAGGGAAATCCGCCGTACGGCCGGTTGAGGACGTTGACCCGGATCTCCTCCTGCACCACGGCGATCTGGTTGTCGAGGTTCTGCCGGGTGATCTTGGGCGCCCGCATCCGGTCCGCCTCGAGGAACAGGGCCAGTTCGAGCGCCCCGGCCGGCAGCAGCTCGAAATAGTCCGTGTAGTCGGGGTGCGTGGAGCCGTTGAAGATTCCACCGGCGGCCTGGACGTGCTTGGGATGTTCCGCCTTCCCCACGTTCGCGCTGCCCTGGAACATCAGGTGCTCGAACAGGTGAGCGAAACCGGTGCGGCCTTCGGGCTCGGACCGGAAGCCCACGTCGTAGTGCACGGAGACGGCCACCACCGGCGCCGTGCGGTCGGGAGCGAGCAGGACCCGCAGGCCGTTGTCGAGCCGAGTCCGCTCGATCGGATAGGAGGATGCCGGCAGGGCCGACCTCACCGCGGCGGCGCCGACCGGACCGGGTTCTCTAGGCGAGGACACAGTTGCCAACGCTACTGCCCGCCGGCCCGGCCCGGTGGCGAAGAAGGCCACCGGCCGGCTTTGCGCCCTCCGCCGGCGCATTCCGAGGCGCACGACGGCGGGGTGAGGCGATCGTCGAAGCCCACGCGGGCCGGGGTACGCCGCCGGTGCCGGGCGGTCCCACCTACGGAGGCCCGCATCCGGGCACCCGGCCGGCGGCCCACGAGCGGCTGTGCGGCCACGCCGGGCGCCGACCGGGCCGTTCGCCGCCCGGCGCTCACCACCCTCGCGCCGCGCCCCGGCGATCGCGCGCGCGGCGCCGACCGCCCGACCGCGAGGCTCCGCGGTCGCGGCCCGGGTCGCCGCGGCGCCGGGCGGCCGAACCCGCCGCCCGGCCGGGCGCGCCGGCCGCGGAGACCAGAAAGACCAGCGTGGCGGCGATCGCGACCTGCAGGAGCAGGGTCACCGGGGCACCGGCGTCGATCGCCGCGGCCACCACCAGCCCGAGGGCCGCGCCGAGCAGACCCAGCAGGATGGTCATCACACAGCCGATGGGGGCACGCCGGGACCGGGGAACGACGGCCCGCCCCAGCAACCCTATGATCACGCCAGTAATCAGAGCGCTGATGATGCCGGTCAGAGCGTCCACGGGCCGATTCTGCCGGCTGGGGACGATCGACGACCACGAGCGACCCGGCTCGGGTGACGAGGTGCGGGAAATGGCGACCACCAATCGGCAAACTATCCCCATGGGACAGTTTCCGGCCGGTCTACCCGAGAGCCTCGCCGCGGAAGTTGACTCGCTGGGCGAGGAGATCATGGCGGCGATCGCCCGCGAGGTGCCCGCCTACGCCCGCCCGTTGGAGGGCCGGTTCGGTCGCGGCGTGCGCCGCGGGGTCGCCGAGGCCCTGCACCGCTTCCTCACCGTGGTCGAGGCCGGCCCGCACTGCGCCCCGGACCTCGCCGCCAGCCGCGAGGTGTACGTCCGGCTCGGCCGGGGCGAGGTCCACTCCGGGCGGTCGCTGGACAACCTCCTCAGCGCCTACCGAGTCGGCGCCCGGGTGTCCTGGCGGCGCTTCGGGGAGGCCGCGGTGCGCCACGGCGGCGTCGACGCGGCGGGCCTGGTGTCCCTGGCCGAGATGATGTTCGCCTACATCGACGGGATCTCCGCGGCCTCCGCCGAGGGCTACGCCGCCGAGCAGTTCGCGGCGGGCGGCGAGCGGGAGCGGCTACTCGACCGCATCGGCGAGATGCTGCTCACCGGCGCTCCCGCGGACGCCGTCGCCCAGGTCGCCGACGCGGCCAGCGTGCGGCTGCCCCGCCGGCTGGCCGCGGTCCTGATCCCGGCCCGGCCCGATCCGCAGCCGGCGGCCGGGCGCGAGCCGACCGCGTCCGTCCCGGCGGGGCTCCTGGTGACTGGGCCCGTCCCGGCCGAATTCGTCCCAGCCGGATCCGTTGCGGGTGGGTTCGGTTCGGGCGGGTTCGTCACAGCCGGACTTGTCCCTGGCGGATCCGTCCCAGCCGGATCCGTCCCGGGTGGTTTCGTCCCGGGCGGGTTCATCCCGGCGGTGCCCGCCCGGGCCGAGTCCGCGCCGGCGGCGCCCGCGCTCGGCCGCGCCGAGCCGTTCATGCTGCCCGCGGACTGCCCACGGGCCGTGCAGGGCCAGGACACCTGGCTGTTCGTGGGCTCGGCGGAACGCGGTCCGGCGCGGGCGGCCCTGGCGAAGCGGCTGGCGGGCCTGGCCGCGGTGGTGGGACCGGCGGTGCCCTGGGGCCAGGCCAAGGCGAGCGCCGCCCGGGCCCGCTTCGCCCGCGACGCCCGCAGCGCCGGCCGGCTCGCCGCCGCGGGCGCCGCCGACCCGCTGTTCACCGACGAGCACCTCAGCGCGCTGGTGCTCGCCCGCGACCCGGGTCTCGTGACGGATCTGGCGACCCGGCTGCTCGCTCCCCTCGACGGCCTGCCGAGCCGGACCCGGGAACGGCTGGCCGAGACCCTGCTGCACTGGCTGTCGCTGCGGGGGCAGCGCGGGCTGATCGCCGAACGGCTGCACATCCACCCGCAGACCGTCCGGTACCGGGTCAACCAGCTCCGCGAACTGTTCGGGCCGTGCCTGGAGGATCCCGACGTCCGCTTTGACCTGGAGCTGGTGCTGCGCGCCGGCGCCACCGCCACCCGCGTCGAATCGACGCCCGGTCCGAGCGGTGGAGCCGGTTCGAACGGTGGGGCCGGGGCGGGCGGCGCAGGCCGGACGGGTGGTCCGGACGATGGGGACGGGCTGGCCGAGCCGAGCCGGTCGGACCCCTCGGCGGGCGCCACGGCCAGGCGCTGACACCGGGCGCGCACTGCCGGCGGCGAGGCCCGGCGCCACCGCGCTCCCGCGCCCGGCGCCACCGCGCCGCCAGGGGAGTCCGGGACCGTCCGATCCGGTACGGTCCAGGCGTGCGGCTGGGCTCCTTCAACGTGATGCACGGCCTGTCCCTCCCCGACGGGCGGGTCGAACCGCACCGTTTCGCCGCCGCCGTCGCCGGGCTGGGCGCGGACGTGCTCGGTCTGCAGGAGGTCGATCTCGACCAGCCTCGATCCGGCGGGATCGACCTGGCCGCCGAGGCGGCGGCGGCGGTCGGTGCCGCCGATGGGAACTGGCGGTTCGCCCCGACCGTATTCGGTACGCCGGGGGCCGGCTGGCGGCCCGCGCAGGGAGCCCGCGGCTCCGGCGAGCCGGCGTACGGCATCGCACTGATCAGCCTGCTGCCGGTCCACGAGTGGCGGGTGATCGGCCTCGGCCGGGCCCCTGTCCGCTCCCCCATCGCGATTCCGGGTGGCCCGAAAGGACCGGGACGCCTCATCCTGCT
This sequence comes from Frankia sp. ACN1ag, assembly GCF_001414035.1. NCBI lineage: Bacteria > Bacillati > Actinomycetota > Actinomycetes > Frankiales > Frankiaceae > Frankia > Frankia sp. ACN1ag. The sequence goes on from NZ_LJPA01000019.1 coordinate 57,107, forward strand.
GGACGACGAGCCGCGGGTCGCCCTCGCCGCCCGGATCGACGCGCCCGGCGGACCGCTCACCGTCGTCACCACGCATCTGTCGTTCGTGCCGGGGTGGAACGCGCTGCAGTTGCTGCGGCTGTCCCGGCGCCTCGCCGACCTCGACGGTCCCCTGATCGTGCTCGGGGATCTCAATCTGCCGGGACGCCTGCCGGCGGCGCTGACCCGCTGGCGACGGCTGGCGGTCACCCCGACCTATCCCGCGCACGCCCCCCGCGTCCAGCTCGATCACGTGCTGGCCCGCGGGCCGGTGGGCGACGTCACCGCCGTCCTGTGCCGGCGCGCGGAGATCTCCGATCACCGGGCCCTGCTCGTCGATCTGAGCGACCAGCCGGTCTGACTCGGCCCGCTGCGATCGCGCCGACGGTTGACCTTGCCCCATGGGCAGGCCGAAGCATGGCCGCAGCCGGGCGCCGTGCCCGGTACGAGGAAGGCCCTGGGCCGAGGAAGGCCCTGGGCCGAGGAGGCGGTAGCGATGGCTCTGCTGACGATCGGGGAGTTCGCCCGGCTGAGCCGATTGTCCCCGAAGGCGCTTCGGCTCTACGACGAGCTCGGGTTGCTCCGTCCGCGGCAGGTCGACGCAGTGACGGGCTACCGCCGCTACGCGCCGGAGCAGCTCGAACAGGCCCGGCTGGTGGCCTGGTTGCGCCGGCTCGGGATGCCGCTCGCGCGCATCCGGCGGGTCCACGAACTCGACGGGCCCGCCGCGGCCCGCGAGGTGGGCGTGTTCTGGGCCGAGACCGAGGCCGACACCGCCGCCCGCCGCGACCTGGCCGCCGTCCTCGTCGAACACCTGTCTCGAAGGGCTGTCGACATGTCCGACCCGCACCCGTTCACCCCGACCGCAGCCACAACCGCGACCCCCGCACCCGCCACACCCGCATCCGCCGCTCTTCCCGGCGCCCTGCTGACACTGCGACACGCCGCGTTGACGGACCGGGGCCTCGTCCGGCCGAGCAACCAGGATGCGGTGCACGCCGGCTCCACCGTGCTCGCCGTCGCGGACGGCTTCGGTGCCGGCGGCGCCGCGGCCGGTGCGGCAGCCGTCGACGCCGTGGCCCGACTGGAGGCCACCCCCGTGCCGCCCGGGGAGCTGCTCGGCTTCCTCGCCGACGCGGTCGCGCGGGCGAACCGGGCCGTCCGGGAGCTTGTCGGCCCCGGCCCCGGCCCCGACGCCGTCCCCGGCCCCAGCCCCAGCCCCGATGCCGACGCCGACGCGGCAGCGCACGCGGTCGGGACGACGCTGACCGCCCTGCTGTGGACCGGCTCGGCCCTGGCGCTCGTCCACATCGGCGACTCGCGGGCCTACCTGCTGCGCGGCGGTGAGCTGCGGCAGATCACCCACGACCACACGTTCGTCCGGTCGATGGTCGAGGACGGGCGCCTTCGCCCGGAGGAGGCGGCGACCCACCCGCAGCGGCTGCTCCTGCTGCGCGCGCTGGACGGCAGCGCGGCGACCTTCCCCGACATCGGGCTGCGCGAGGTGCGCCGTGGCGACCGTTACCTGCTGTGCTCCGACGGACTGTCCGGTGCGGTGCCGGCGGCGGAGGTGCGCCGGGTGCTGGTGACGGCGACCGAGCCGGAGCAGGCGGTCCGCGAGCTCGTCGCCCTGGCGAACGGCTCCGGCGGCGCGGACAACGTCAGTTGCGTGGTGGCCGACGTCATCCCGACCGGCGAGGGCGCCGAGGCCGCGTCCGCGGGCAGGGCGCGCGCCTATCCGTGATCGGGGGCGACGAGCAGCGCAGCGAGTTCGTCCTCGGTGACCAGGGGCGGACGGACGACGGCCCCGGTGCGGACATAGAGGAAGGCGGCGTCGACGGCGCTCGGGTCGACGCCGCGCAACCGGGCCCAGGCCAGCCGGTAGACGGCGAGCTGGAGGTCGTCGGCGGGCGACTGGCCGGTCTTCCAGTCGACAACCTCCCATCGGCCGCCGCCGAGGTCGTAGACGGCGTCGATGCGGCCGCGCACGATCCGCCCGGCGAGAGGGAGCTCGAAGGCCTCCTCGATCGCGGCGGGCCGGCGCGAGCCGTACGGGGTCCGCAGGAACGCCTCCTGCAGCGAGCGCAGGTCGTCGTCGGTGAGCTCGGCGTCCTGAGCACCGGGCAGGTCCTCGGCGTCGATCAGCGCCCGGTGGTCGAACAGTTCCTCCACCCAGGCGTGGAAGCGACTGCCGCGGCGGGCCGCCGCGACCGGCTGACGCGGCAGCGGGCGGACGAGCTCCCGGGCGAACGCCGCCGGATCGGCCTGAAGCCGGACGATCTCGGACGCGGTGAGGTTCGCCGGCATCGGTACGTCGAGCTGCGGGACGCGGGCGGCCCGCTCCTCGGCGAGCAGCAGCTCCGACTCGCGGTCGAGCTCGGCCAGCAGCGCCCGCTCGGCCGCGGTGAGCCCGGGCGGCTCGGCGCCGGCCGAGTCCGCCGGGTCCGCCGGGTCCGCCGGGACGCCCGCCCCGAGCGGGGGCGGGGTGAGCGCCGCGGCGAGCCGGGCGAGGACGTCGCGGGCCGCCTCGACGCGGCGGGCGAACGGCTCGGGTTCGTAGGGGATCGGCCAGGCGAACTGGCGTGGGATGGCCAGCGCCGGGTTCGACTTCTCCTCGGGCCGCGGGGCCCAGGCGTCGACCCGCCCGCCGCCGCCGCGGGCGTGCTCGGCGAGCTCCGTCAGGAAGACCGACGCTCCGCGCGGGCGCTTCTGCGCCGGCCCCCACCAGTGCCCGCTGGCGAACAGCAGCGACTTCGCCCGGGTCACCGCGACGTAGGCGAGCCGGCGCTCTTCCCGCTCGGCGTAGGCGCGGACCTCGGCCGTGAAGGCGTCGAGGTCCGCCTTCTGGTCGGAGACCTCGAAGGCGGGCAGGTCCGCGGCGTCGCCGCGCAGCGGCACGGGCAGCACGCCGGGCGAGGTCGTCCACTGATCCCGGACGGTGACGTCGGGGAAGACCCGCTCGCTGAGGTTCGGCACGGCGACGACCTCCCATTCCAGGCCCTTGGAGCGGTGCATCGTCATCAGGGCGATCGCGTCCGCCCCGGACGGGCCGGTGACGTCGAGGCCCCGCTCGTGCTCCCGGGCAGCCCGCAGGAAGCCGAGGAAGGCGTGCAGGGAGGTCGTCCCATCCGGGTCGGTGAAGTCGGCGGCGACGTCGAGGAAGGCCGCGACGTTCTCCTGGCGGCGGGCGCACACGGCCGCCTCGGTGGCGGTGAGCTCCACGTCCAGCCCGATCGTGGCGACGACGCGGTGCAGCAGGTCGAGCAGGCCCTCGCCGACGTGGGCGCGCAGCTCGGCGATCTCGGCGGCCAGCCGGCGCACCCGCAGACGGCCCTCGGCGGACATCTCCGGGCCGGGATCGTCGAGGACGTCGGAGAGGGCGACCACGTCCGCCGGGTCGACGTCGGCCACCGCGGCGGCCAGCGGATCGGCCCGCCCCGGCGGGTCGGGCTCGACGTCGGCGGGCGGCGAGCCGGCGGCTGCGGCGTCGCCGGGGCGGGCAGCGGGCACTCCTTGGGCGCGGCTCAGGTCGGCGGCGGGCTGGGCATGGGCGTCCGGCGCGGGGGGGCGGACGACCTCGCGGGCGTGGCGGCCGAGCGCGGCGAGGTCGCGGGCGCCGAGGCGCACCCGCGGGCCGGTGAGCAGGCGGACGAGCGCGGCGTTCGCCGTGGGCGCGTCGAGGACCTCCAGCACCGCCACGATCTCGGCGACCTCCGGCACGGTGAGCAGGCCGGTCAGCCCGACGACCTCGACCGGCAGCCCGACGGCCTGCAACGCGGTCAGCAGCGGCGGGATGTCCCCGCGGGCTCGGACGAGGACGGCGATGTCGCCGGGGCCGGTGCCCGCGTCGACCACCGCGCGCAGCCGGCCGGCGATCCAGGCCACCTCGTCGGCCCAGCTCGCGTGCAGGGCCACGACCGTCTCGCCACGGTCGGCGACGTCTGCCCGCGGGCGCAGCTCGACGACCCGGTGGCGCACGCGCAACTGGGCCGCCACCGTGTTGGCGAGGTCGAGCAGCCGGCCACCGCTGCGCTGGTTCACCGACAGCTCGTAGACGCCGGCCGGCCGGCCGTCGGCACGCGGGAAGTGGGTCGGGAAGTGGTCGAGGTTCGCCACCGACGCCCCACGCCAGCCGTAGATCGCCTGGCACGGGTCGCCGACGGCGGTGACCGGGTGGCCGCCGCCGAACAGGCCGGTGAGCATGCGGCGCTGGGCCACCGAGGTGTCCTGGTACTCGTCGAGCAGGACGACGGCGGCCCGGGCCCGCTCGGCGCGGCCGACCTCCGGCATCGTCTCGGCGAGGCGGGCCGCGTAGGTGACCTGGTCGCCGAAGTCCAGCACGTCCCGCTCGCGGCGGGCGGCCCGGTAGTCGGCCACGAGCGCGGCGAGCTCCGAGCGCCCCCGGGCGGCGGCCGCGAACCGGCGCAGCCGCTCCTGTACGCCCTTGGTGCCCCGCCGACCGCCGGCGGCGTCCAAGGCGGCCAGCACCTCCTCGAGGAAGGCGGTGTCGAACGCGACGAGCTTCGCCGGGTCGATGAGGTGCTCGCTCATCTCCGCGTCGAGCGCGACCAGCTCGCCGACGACGGCGCCCAGCGACCGGGTCAGCGCCTGCACCGGGCCGCCGTAGGCGCGGGCCACCCGCGCGGCGAGCTGGTAGCGCGCCGCCCCGGACAGCAGCTGGATGTCCGGTTCGAGGCCGAGGCGCAGCGCGTTGTCGACGACGAGTCGCCCGGCGAAGGCGTGGTAGGTGGCGACGGTGGGCTCGCCGTCCACCTCGGCGTCGCCAGCCGATCCGGGCGCGCCCGACCAGCCGCCGGGGTCGGCGGCGCCCGCCTTGCGCAGCGCCAGGCGCACCCGGCCGGCCAGTTCCCCGGCCGCCTTGGTGGTGAAGGTCAACCCGAGCACCTGCTCCGCGCGCACCTGGCGGGTCGCGACGAGCCAGACCACCCGGGCCGCCATCACCGAGGTCTTCCCGGAGCCGGCGCCGGCGACGATCACTCCCGGCTCCAGGGGGGCGGTCGCGGCGGCGATCTGCTCGTCGGTGTACGGGACCTCGAGCAGATCGCGCAGGTCCGCCGGGTCGAGCCGGGGACCGGCGGGAGTGCCGTCGGCGTCGCCGCCGGGATCGCCGCCGAACCCGGGCAGGAACGGCTGCCGGGACGCCGTCCCGCCGGCTCCCAGGTGGCCCCGGCCACCCGGTGGACGAGGATGACCGGATCCGGCCGCGTTCACTCGATCACCTGCCGTCCCTCGGGTCGAGCGGGGCAGCTCGTCTGGAACGTGCACATCGTGCAGTGCTCGCCCGGGGTCGGCCGGAACGCCTCCGCGTCGATGGTGCGCACCGCCTCACCGAGGACATCGTCCATCCAGGTGGGTCCCTCGGCGGGCAGCGCCTCCTGCGCCTGGACCTCGGGCGGGCCGGGCGCCTCGCCGGGCAGGCGGGGCCCGACGCCGGCGCCCCCGGCGTCGCGGCGAAGCTGGACGAGCTCGGCGCCGCCGGGCACCGCGGGATCCGCCACGGCCGGATCGACAGCGGCCGGATCGACAGCGCCGGGGCGACCGGCAGCGGGACTGGCCGCGGCGATCGCCGCATCGAGGGCGCCAGTCCGCACGGCGAGCTGGTAGCTGCCGAGCTGGGGGTGGGTGGCGAGCTCGGCGCGGCCGGGCGCGCTGCGGCCGGTCTTGAAGTCGATGACGTGCACCCGGCCGGCGTCGTCGAGCTCCAGCCGGTCGATGAATCCGCGCAGCATCACCTCGCGCCCCGCGACCTGGAGCCGGCAGGTGAACNGGACCTCCGCGTCGATGACCCGGCGCCCGCGCTCGCCGGCGTGCCAGGCCAGGAAACGGGCCAGCGCCTCCCGGGCGGCGGCCCGCTCCTGGTCGCTGCGCCAGCGGGCCTCGTAGTCGAGATGCCGCCAGACGGTGTCGAGCCGGGCGTCGAGGGCGGCGAGGTCCGCCGGGGTGCGCCCGGTGGTGACCTCGTCGGCGAGGGCGTGCACCACCTTGCCGAAGCCCTGCGCGGTGGAGGCGACGGTGACCGCGTGCGCCTCGTGCTCCAGGAACCACCGCAACGAGCAGGTGCCGATGCTCGACAGTGACGAACCGGACAGCCGCAGGGGCGCGCCCGGCGCGACGACCGGCACGTCGGAGTCGGTCACGTCGAGCAGACCCCACCAGGTGGTCGGGTGCGCGGCGGGGACGAGCGGGCGGTGGGCATCGTCGCGGGCGGCGGCGAGGGCGGCGAGGCGGCGGCGGGCGGCGGCGCGCAGGGCCGGGCTGGACGTCGGCTCGGTCGCCAGCCGGCGCAGCGTCGCGACGAGGCCGACGAGGGTCAACGGCCGGGCCGGGCGGCCGGGGACGTTCTCGACGGCGACCCCGAGCTCGTCGAGCAGCCGGCTGGGCAGGCTGCCGTCGTCGTCCGGGCTGTTGACGGCGGTGACCAGCAGGCGCCGCCGGGCCCGGGTGAGCGCGACGTAGAACAGTCGGCGCTCGTCGGCGAGCAGATCCTGGCGAGTCAGCGGCGGGCGCAGGCCACCGCGGGCGGGCGCGTCGAGCTGTTCCGCACCGAGCAGCGAATGCCGCTCCCGCAGGTCCGGCCAGATCCCGTCCTGGACCCCGCAGACGGCGACGACGTCCCACTCCAGGCCCTTGGCGCGGTGCGCGGTCAGCAGCCGCACGCCGCGGCGGCGGGCGTCCTCCCCCACCGGCGCGATGGCGTCGGCGGCGATCTGCTGGCGGCCCAGCTCGTCGACCAGCGAGGCGGCGCCGGTGCCGCGCCGCTGGGCGAGGCGGGCGACGGCGTCGAACAGGGCCACCACCGCGTCGAGGTCGCGGTCGGCCGCGCGCCCCGCCGCCCCGCCGGCCGCCGACGCCGCCACCAGCTCCTGCTGCCAGCCGCTGGCGGACCACAGCGCCCACAGCGCCTGCTCGGGCGAGCCGGCCGGCTCCCGCAGCGCCCGGCGGGCCACCACGAGCAGGTCGCCGACCCGGCGGGCGGGCCGGGCGACCGGGTCGGCGACGCGCACCAGCCAGCGGTCCGGCTCGGCGACGGCCTCGCGGACCAGCTCGGCCGACGCGGCGGGCTGCCCGGCGCCGGCATCGCGATCGAAGGCACGCAGCGCGCGGCCCAGCTCGCGCAGGCCCGCCGGGTCCGCCCCGCCGAGCGGGGAGGTGAGCAGGGTACGGGCGGCATCGACGGTGAGCGCCCCGGTGGGATCGTCCGCACAGCGCAACGCCAGCAGCAGCAGCGCCGCGGCCGGTTCCTGCGCGACGGGCAGGTCGTCGCCGTCGACGCTGACCGGCACGCCCGCGGCGGTCAGCACCCGGCGCAGCCGGGCGATCCGGTCCGCGGTGCGGACGAGGACCGCCATCGCGGGCCAGGGGGTGGCGTTCTCCAGGTGCTCGCGGCGCAGCAGGTCGGCGACGGCCTCCGCCTCCGCGCCGGCACTCTGGTAGGTCCGGGCCTGGACCCGGCCCGCGCCGAGATCGGTGCGCCCGATCAGGTCGCGGTGCGCCCGGATCTCGGCCACCGGGAGCCCGGCGGCCGGGATCCGCCGGGCCACGTGCCGGCTCGCCTGCAGCGGGGCGGGCGCCATCCGCCGACCGGTGCGCAGCGCGACGATCGGCGCGCCGGCGCCGCGTCCCGGCGCGCCGAATCGCTGGGGGAAGTCGAGCAGGCCGGCGACCTCCGCCCCCCGGAAGGCATAGATGGACTGGTCGGGATCGCCGAACACGACCAGGTCACGCCCGCCACCGGCGACCGCGCGCAGCAGCCGCTCCTGCGCCGGGTCGGTGTCCTGGTACTCGTCGACGAAGACGTGCTGGTAGCGGGCGCGCAGCGCCTCACCCGCCTCGGCGCCCTCGGCGACGACGACGGCCCGGTGCACCAGGTCGGCGTAGTCGAGCGCGCCTTCGAAGCCGAACACGTCGAGGTACATCTGGTAGAACTCGGCGAGGGCGGCCCAGTCCGGCCGGTCGGTGCGCCGGGCGAGCTGGGCCAGGCCCACGGGCTCCAGACCGACCTCGCGGGCCCGCGCCAGCAGTGCCCGCACCTCCTCGGTGAAGCCGCGGGTGCCCAGGGCGCGGGCGAGCTGCGGCGGCCAGACGGGATGGCCGTCCTCACGCGAGCCCTCGATGAGCTCCCGAAGCCGGCTGTCCCGCTCCGGGCCCGACAGCAGCCGGAACCCCCCCTGCGGCGCCGGCCGATCGTGCGCTCGCAGCAGCGCCAGGCACCAGGCGTGGAAGGTCCACACCCCCGGGCCGCCCCCGCCACCGGCCTCGGCGCCACCGGAGCCACCGGGGCCCAACCGGGCGGTGATCCGCTCGCGCAGCTCGCCCGCGGCCCGGCGGCTGAAGGTGAGGACCAGGATCGACCGCGGGTCCACCCCGGCCTCGATCCGGGCGGCGACCGCCTCTACCAGCGTGGCCGTCTTGCCCGTTCCGGGGCCGGCGAGCACCAGCAGCGGGCCGCCCGGGTGCTCGATGACCCGGCGCTGCGCCGCGTCGGCGACGAACGGGCGCGGCGGCGCGACCGGCGTCGGGACGAGCCGGTGGCCGGCGGGCGCGGCGGGGGCAGGTGCGGCAACCACCCCGACAGCACACCATGCGGGTCCGACAGCCTCGCAGCGGCTCCCGACCATGCCACGCCGCGCGGGGGTGGGCCGGGGTGAGGTCGCGTGCACGGGCGGGCCGGCGCGTGGCACTGTCATCGGTCATGACCGAATTAAGCGGGAAGGTCGCTCTTGTGACCGGGGCGGGATCCGGCATCGGCGCCGCCTGCGCCCGCCGGCTGGCGAGCGCGGGCGCCCAGGTTGTCGTCACGGATCGCCACCCGGACGGCGTCAAGGAGGTGGCGGCGCAGATCGAACGGGACGGCGGGGCGGCGATCGCGCTGGAAGCCGACGTCACCGATCCGGACGCGCTCGAACGGGCGGTGCAGGCCGCCGTCGGCACCTTCGGGCGACTCGATCTGGCGGTGAACAACGCCGGCGTCACCGCCGGGCGCGAGCCGGTCGGGACCACTCCCGCCGAGGACTGGCAGCGGGTGCTCGACGTCAACCTGTCCGGGGTCTTCTACAGCATGCGCGCCGAGATCACGGCGATGCTGCACGGCGGCGACGGCGGCTCGATCGTCAACATGGCCTCGGTGTTCGGCACGGTCGGCTTCGCCGGGTCCGCGCCGTACGTCGCCGCGAAGCACGGCGTGATCGGGCTGACCAAGACCGCGGCCCTGGAGTACGCGACGCGGCGGATCCGGGTCAACGCGGTCGCGCCCGGCTTCATCGACACGCCGCTGCTGCACGTCGACGGGCGCCGCCAGCGCGGCGCGGCGCTGCTGGCGCCGATCAACCGGCTCGGCACCGCCGAGGAGGTCGCCGAGGTGGCCGTGTTCCTACTGTCCGACCGGGCGTCGCTGGTGACCGGCAGCGTCTATCTCGCCGACGGCGGCCTGTCCGCCCGCTGATCAGCGGCCGGGCGGCCGTCCCAGCGGGCGGCGGCGAGGTCGACCCGCTCGCCGTCGGCCGACAGCGGGGTGCGGTCGGCGGCGAGCCGGCGCAGCGCCTCGGCCGGCGCGGCCGGATTCGGTTCGCCGCTCGCCCGGATGACCCGGTGCCACGGCAGGTCGTCGTCCGCGTAGCGGGAGAGCGCCGCGCCGACGGTCCGGCCGGTGCCCGCACCGACGTACTCGGCGACGTCGCCGTACGTCATCACCTTGCCCGGGGGGATCCGGGCGACCGCGTCGAGCACCTCGACCGCGTGCGGGCTCGGCTCGGCCCCGCCGAGGCGGAGCCGAGTGCCGAGCCCGGCGGACAGGCTTGCCGGCGGCGCGTCGCGCCGGGCGCGGGGCCGGCTCATCACGACCGGCGATGCTCGGGCCACGACAACCTGGCCGGCCCTGCGAATCCGGCCATCCCCGCGGGCCGGCCCACGCCGGTGACGGACCAGCCCACGACTCAGTAGACCGGCAGGGACTTGTCGACCTGGGTGGCCCAGGCCGTCACGCCGCCCTGGACGTGCACGGCCGAGGAGAACCCGGCGCCCTTGAGCGTCGCGAGCGCCTCGGCGGAGCGCACCCCGGACTTGCAGTAGACGACCACGCGCCGGTCCTGGGGCAGCTCGGCCAGGTGGGCCGGCAGGTCGCCCTTCGGGATCAGCCGGGCGCCGGGGATCCGGACGATCTCCCACTCGGCCGGCTCGCGGACGTCGACCAGCTCGATCGGCTCGCCGCCGTCCAGCCAGCCCTTGAGCTCGCTCGCGGTGATCGTGGAGCCGGCGGCCGCGAGCTGGGCCTCCTCGGAGACGACGCCACAGAACGCCTCGTAGTCGATCAGCTCGGTGATCGTCGGGTTCTTCCCGCAGAGCGGGCATTCCGGATCCTTGCGGACCTTGATCGACCGGTAGGTCATCTCGAGGGCGTCGTAGACCATCAGCCGGCCGACCAGCGGGTCGCCGATCCCGGTCAGCAGCTTGATCGCCTCGGTGGTCTGGATGGACGCGATCGACGCGCACAGCACGCCGAGCACGCCGCCCTCGGCGCAGGACGGGACCATCCCGGGGGGCGGGGGCTCCGGGTAGAGGCAGCGGTAGCACGGACCGTGATCCGCCCAGAAGACGCTGGCCTGGCCGTCGAACCGGTAGATGGAGCCCCAGACGTACGGCTTGCCGAGCAGGACGGCCGCGTCGTTGACCAGGTACCGGGTGGCGAAGTTGTCNGTCCCGTCGACGATGAGGTCGTACTGGCTGAAGATCTCCATCACGTTGGAGGTGTCCAGCCGGGTCTCGTGCAGGACCACATTGACGTACGGGTTGATGTTCAGGACCGAGTCCCGCGCCGACTCGGCCTTCGACCGGCCGATGTCGGACTGGCCATGGATGATCTGGCGCTGCAGATTCGACTCGTCGACGGTGTCGAACTCCACGATGCCGAGCGTTCCGACGCCCGCGGCCGCCAGGTACATCAGGGTCGGCGAGCCGAGTCCGCCGGCGCCGACCGCCAGCACCCTGGCGTTCTTCAGCCGCTTCTGGCCGTCCATGGCGACATCCGGGATGATCAGATGCCTGGAGTACCGGCGAACCTCGTCGACGGTCAGGCCCTCGGCGGGGTCGACCAGGGGCGGAAGGGACACGCTTGCTCCTCGCGTTCGGTGTCGTTCTTCGACGATGCCACAACGGCGCGCGGCCTCGTCGGGAATGAGTCATCCCGCGCCGGATCCGCGTGCNCCCACCGCCGCTTCGGCCCGCGGACCTCGCCCGGAACGACTCCCTTCGGTGCAGCGTCCGGCACCCCCGGCGTGTTCCCCGGACCCCCGGGGTACACCGACGATGACCTGATGACCACACCCCGTGGGGAGTTGAGTGCGGTGTCCTTCGTTGACAAGGTCAGGAACAAGGTGGACGAGCTGCGAGGACGGGGCAAGGAGACGGCCGGGAAGGCCACCGACAACCGTGACCTGCGGGCCGAGGGCAGGGGCGAGCGCGGAGTCGCCGACCTGCGCGACACCGGCGAGAAGGCCAAGGACACCTTCCGGCGCTAGCGCAGGGCCGCAGAAGTCCCCTTCGTCCCATCAGAAGCGCCCCTGCTGGCCCCGCAGAGGCCCACCCGGCAGAGGCCCACTCGGCCCGATCAGGCCGAGCGCCGGGTGGGCGCGGCGCCGCGTGGGGGCGTCGCCTTCGACTTCGCGGCCCCCTTGGCAGCCGCACCATCACCATGGGCGGACGCGCCCTTGACCGACGTGCTCCTGACCGACGTGCCCTTAACGGACGCGCCCCTGACGGCTGTGCCCTTGGACGGCGCCGCCTTGGCAGGCTGTGCCTTGGCAGGCGTGGCCTCAGCGGGGGAAGCCTTGGCTGGCGTGGCCTTGGCTGGCGCCGCCTTGGCTGCGGTGGCCTTGGCAGGCGTGGCCTCGACGGCCGTGGTCCTCGCCGACGCAGCCTTCGGCGCCGCGCTCCTCGCCCTCGGCGGGACCTTCTCCTCGGCAGGCTCGGCGGCGGAGGGCTCCTCGGCGGAGGGCTCCTCGGCGCCGGCACCGTCCGGGTGGTCCCGGCGGGCCGCGGCGATACTCGCACGCAGCGTGGCCATCAGGTCCCCGACCGGCTCCTGCTGCGGGCTGGCGGGCGGGCTGACCACCGCACGGCCGGCGATCTTGGCGTCGATCACCGACTGCAGCGCCTCCCGGTACTGGTCGGTGAACCGGGTGGGGTCGAAGTCGGCGGCGAGGGTGGCGATCAGCGAGGCGGCCATCGCCAGCTCCTGCGGGCGCACCTCGACGTCCTCGTCCAGGAACGGGAAGTCCGGCTCGCGCACCTCGTCCGGCCAGATCATCGTCTCCAGGACGAAGACGCCGTCGCGCACCCGGAGCGTCGCGAGCTGCTCGCGCTGACGCAGAGCTATCTTCACCAGCGCGACGCGGCCCGATTCGGCGAGCGCGTCGCGCAACAGGACGTAGGGCTTCGCGCCGGTGCGGTCCGGTTCGATGTAGTAGCTCTTGGCGAAGTAGATCGGGTCGACCTGCTCCAGCGGGACGAACTCCAGCACGTCGATCGCCCGGGAGGTGGACAACGGCAGGTTCGCGAAGTCCTCGTCGGTGAGCACGACGGTCTGGCCGTCCGGCAGCTCGTAGCCCTTGGCGATGTCGGCGTAGTTGACCTCGTCCCCGTCGGCCTCCGCCACCCGGCGATACCGCACGCGGGAGCCATCCGAGCGCCTGACCTGGTGAAATGCGACATCCCGCTCCTGCGTCGCGGAGTAGAGCCGGACCGGGATCGACACCAGGCCGAAGGAGATCACACCCTTCCAGATCGAACGCATGTTCGCCCCTCACGTCGACTACCCACCATGGTGACCCACTGGACGCCCACGAGTAAGCCAGATGAGGGAAACGCCCGAAGTTATCAGCAGACGCGACCGTGGGCACGACGGATCGCCAGCGGGACACCGCGCGGCCGACGCCGGGTCGCCGCCGTCGGCACCGGCCGGAAGGGGTGAGGGGGGCGTGCCCGGGACAGTGGGTTCGGGCGGACATGCGCGACTGCTGGCGCCCCGAGGATCTGGCCTTCACCGCGGACGAGGTGCCGCGACGGGTCGCCGAGCACGGGGACCCGTTCGCCCCCTGCGCACGGACCCGTCCGGCGACGGACGATCGGCCCGACCGGGCGGGTCGGATGGTTCCGCGTGAGACCGCCCGATCCCGGGCACATCGCGGTCCGGACCCGGCCCGGGTTGCGGACCGAATCCGGCACCCGCCGCGGCGGGCCGCCACCCCGACGAGCGCAGGAGGACGTACCCATGGGAGTTCCCACCGATCTGCCGGCCTCCGGCCTTCCCCTGGAGGCGCCGGACGCCGACGCGGCCGAGCAGGCCCGGGAGGTCCGCCCGCCGACGGGCGCACCGCCGGTGCCCCCCGCGCCGCCGAGTGAGGCCGACGAGTTCGACGTCGTCGAGCAGAGCATCGTCGTCGAGACCGACGAGGACGACTACTACCGCTGACCCCGTACCGCTGACCCCGTACCGCTGACCCGCGGTCCAGCCTTCGCCACACCGGACGTCCGGCCGGCCCGCTGTGCGACAGTGGGCCGGCCTCGGGGCCCGGTGATCGCGTTCCGGTGCCGCCCGCCGCGTCGGTGTCCGCGGGTAGGGTTTGACCACATCGACCAGGAGGTGCGCCGGTGACCGCCGAGCCAGCCTCGCCCGGCACGCGCCCGGGACGCACTCCCCGGCTACCCCGCACCGCCCGCCGCTTCCAGCTCCTCGGAGCCGCCCGCGAGGTCTTCGTCGCCCAGGGCTACCACGCCGCCGCGATGGACGAGATCGCCGAGCGCGCGGGCGTCAGCAAGCCGGTGCTCTACCAGCACTTCCCGGGCAAGCTGGAGCTGTACCTCGCGCTGCTCGACGAGCACACCACCCAGCTCGTCACGAGCGTGCAGGAGGCGCTCGCGTCGACCACCGACAACCACGCGCGCATTGNGCGCTCGGTGCGCGCGTACTTCGACTTCGTCAACGACCCGTCGGGCGCCCACCAGCTCGTGCTGGAGTCCGACCTGCGCAGCGTGCCCGCGGTGCGCCAGCGCATCGAGACCGCGTTCGCCCAGTGCGTGCGTTCCATCGCGGCGACCATCGTCGCCGACACCGGGCTGACCCAGGACGAGGCCGACCTGCTCGCCGTCGGGCTGGTGGGGCTCGCCGAGACGGCCTCCCGGTGGTGGCTGGTCCGCGGCGGCACCGTGGCGAAGGAGCGGGCCATCGAGTCGATGGTGGAGCTGGCCTGGCGCGGCATCGGCGGGTACCCCCGCACTGACCCGCCCGACTCCAGGCCCGCGCACGAGGAGCCTCGGTCGGACCGGTGAGCGCCGGGTGTGCCGGGAGCGAACACGCCGTTCCCGTCCCGGTGGAGAAGTCCCGGAAGCCATAGTGTGGGCGGTGATCCAACCTCGGCGGCGGGTGTCCGCCGGCGGTAGGTCCGACGAAGGCGGAGGTCATCGGTGGAGGTCAAGATCGGCGTGCGGCAGGTCAGCCGGGAGCTGGTGCTGGAGAGCGACCAGTCGGCGGAGGCCCTCGCCGCGTTGGTGGGAGAGGCGGTCAAGGCCGACAACGGCGTGCTGACCCTCACCGACGACAAGGGTCGGCAGGTGGTGGTTCCGGTCGCGTCCCTGGCCTACGTGGAGATCGCCGCCGGCGGGCCGCGGCGCGTGGGTTTCGGCGGTTGATCGAAGCCTGATCGCGAGCTCGGCGTGCCGTGCGGCCTGTCCGCCCGGCACGCCCGGCGGGCGATCAGGCAGACAAGCTGTCAGGCAGACAGGCGGACTGTCAGGCGGACAGGCCCAGCGCCGCCATCCGGCGGCCGTGCGCGGCCATGAGGCGGTTGAAGATCGCCGCCAGCGCGTCCAGGTCGCCGACCCCGACCAGCAGGCCGGTCAGCGCGTCCCGGTCGACCCCCACCCGCTGCGCCTGGGTGAGCGCCTCGCCGACCAACCGGCGGGCCCACAGCGCAAGGCGGCCGGCGACCGTCGGGTTGGCCTCGATGGCCGCCCGCACCCGGTCGATCGCGAACGCGGCGTGGCCGGTGTCGTCGAGCACATTCAGCACCAGTTCCCGCGACGGCGAGGGCAGTCGCGTGGCGATCTCGCGGTAGAAGTCGGCCGCGATGTTGTCGCCCACGTATGCCTTGACCAGGCTCTCCAACCAGTCGGCCGGGGCGGTCGAGTTGTGGAACGCGGTCAGCGGGCCGATGAACGGCGCCATCGCGTGCTCGCGGTCGACGCCGAGCCGATCCAGTTCCCCGCAGATGGCCTGAAAGTGGGAGAACTCGGCGGCAGCCATGGCCGCGAGGGCGATCTTGTCACCGAGAGTCGGGGACATCCGCGCGTCGGTGGCCAGCCGCTCGAAGGCGGTCAGCTCGCCGTAGGCGAGCAGGCCCAGCAGGTCGACGGTCGCCTGGTCCGGCTGGCCCGCCAGGTCCGGCCCGGACGCGTCGGTCGGCGGGAAGGATGTCTGTGTCACAGGCGCGATTCTGGCACCTGCCGCCGTCGCTGTCGGCAAACCTCGGCCAAGGAGCCCCCACTCGGCGTACACACCAGCTATGCTAGGCCGTAGCCAGAGGTCGTTATGTCACCTCGGCTGTCGCGTAGCAGGCGTCGCCTCGTCACCTGTGCACCCAGAGTAGCCACCTATGGCGCCGGGGCACACGGACTTCGGGTCGCGGGCGCCGCGCGGCTCACCGCGAGCGGGTTCAGCGTAGACACCGCTCAGAGAAGACCAGGAGCGTCCCGCTGTCCGTCACAGCCGCAGCACCCTCGGATGATCTACCCACTTCCCAACCCCTGACCGACACGCCCGCAACGCCGGCCGCGCCCACCTTCGCCGACCTCGGGGTTCGCCCCGAGACGGTCGAGGCGCTGACCGAAGCAGGCATTGTGCACGCTTTCCCCATCCAGGAGCTGACGCTTCCGCTCGCCCTGGCCCGCAACGACATCATCGGTCAGGCCCGCACCGGCACCGGCNAGACCCTCGCCTTCGGCATCCCCGTCGTCCAGACGGTGCTGGCGGCGAAGGAGGGCGCCGACGGGCGGCCGCAGGCCCTCATCGTCGTGCCGACCCGGGAACTGTGCGTCCAGGTGACGTCCGACGTCACCCGCGCCGGCGCGGGCCGCGGCCTTCGGGTGTTGTCCGTGTACGGCGGGCGCGCCTACGAGCCGCAGCTCACCGCGCTGCGCGCCGGTGTCGACATCGTCGTCGGGACGCCGGGCCGGCTGCTCGACCTCGCCCGCCAGCGGGTGCTCGACCTCGCCGCCGTGCGCACGCTGGTGCTCGACGAGGCCGACGAGATGCTCGACCTTGGCTTCCTGCCCGACGTCGAGCGCATCATGGCGCAGCTCCCGACCAGCCGGCAGACCATGCTGTTCTCCGCGACCATGCCCGGCCCGGTCATCTCGCTGGCCCGCCGCTTCATGCAGCGGCCGGTGCATGTCCGCGCCGAGCAGCCGGACGAGACGCGCACGGTGCCGACCACGCACCAGCACGTCTTCCGCGCCCACGCGCTGGACAAGATGGAGGTGCTCGCCCGCGTCCTGCAGGCGGGTGGCCGCGGGCTCGCGATGGTGTTCGTGCGCACCCGCCGCACCGCGGACAAGGTCGCCGAAGACCTGGACAAGCGCGGGTTCGCCGCCGCCGCCGTGCACGGCGACCTCGGGCAGGGCCAGCGCGAGCAGGCGCTGCGCGCGTTCCGGGCCGGCAAGGTCGACGTCCTCGTCGCCACCGACGTTGCCGCCCGTGGCATCGACATCAGCGGCGTCACCCACGTGGTGAACTACCAGTGCCCCGAGGACGAGAACGTCTACCTGCACCGGATCGGCCGCACCGGCCGCGCCGGCGAGAGCGGCGTCGCCGTCACGTTCGTCGACTGGGACGACCTGCCCCGGTGGACGCTGGTGAACAAGGCGCTCGCGCTGCCGTTCGAGGGCCCGCTCGAGACCTACTCCACCTCGCCGCACCTGTACGAGGCGCTCGGCATCCCGACGGAGGCCAAGGGCACCCTCCCGCACGCCGCGCGCACCCGCGCCGGGCTCGACGCGGAGGACCTCGAGGACCTCGGCGAGTCCCGTCGTGGTGGGCGCCGCGGGGCGCGTTCCGGGCGTGAGACGCCCCAGGCGGACAACCCGCCGGTGCCGGCCCGCACCCGCACCCGTCGCCGCACCCGCGGTGGTGGCGCCGCAGCCGCCGCGACCGGCCTGACCATCGCCGCCGACGGTAGCGAGCAGGACGACCCGGCCGGCACGGCACCGGACCTGGACCTGGACGTCGTCATCTCCGACGACACCGACGACACCGACGACACCGCGCACGTCGTCTCGGCGCTGTCCTCGGAGGCGGGTGGCGAGCCGGTCCGCCGTCGCCGTCGCCGTCGCGGCAACCGTGGGCGCGGCTCCGGCACGGCCACCGAGCTCACGGAGGCCGACGGCGACGCGATCAGCTCGATCGGCGCGCTCGATGACGAGTCTCCGCGGGCCGAATCCGCCTGATCGGACGGACCGCCACCGCTCCTCCCCGCTCGTCCCCGTCCAAACGCCGGCCCGCGTGGCCCCCTGGCCCGGCGTTGGGACTCCCCCGCGGGAGCCGCTCAGCCCGCCGGCCGCAGATGCAGCCCGAGCCGCACCCAGCTCACCCGCCGGCAGGTCGGGCAGCGCAGCAACGAGGGATGC
This sequence comes from Frankia sp. ACN1ag, assembly GCF_001414035.1. Taxonomy (NCBI): domain Bacteria; kingdom Bacillati; phylum Actinomycetota; class Actinomycetes; order Frankiales; family Frankiaceae; genus Frankia; species Frankia sp. ACN1ag. The sequence goes on from NZ_LJPA01000019.1 coordinate 74,819, forward strand.
CGCGGGTGTACCAGCGGCAGGTGGACGCTGGGGGTGAGAGCCCGCAGCGCCTGCCACGCGCCGAGCAGGCTCGTCTGCCCGCAGCGGGAACACTCGACGCGCAGGCTCGTGTTCGGCGGGGTCGTCGGCCGCAGCCCGCTGTACAGCGCGCGCTTGCCGTGCGCGTCCCGTCCCACCGCCGGGCCCGACGGGGTTGGCGTCACCACCGGTGGTCGGGAACCGCGCGGGCGCAGCCGGTCGAACCCGGCGGAGGCGCGCTGCTGGGCGCGCGGCGACCGTGCCGGGCCGCTCGGCCCCGCACTCACCCCCGGGCTCCGTTGACCCCGACCGGTACCTGTCCGCCCCGAACCGCTTCGAGCGCCCCCGCTTCGAGCGGCGCCGCTTCGAGCGCCCCCGCTTCGAGGCGCACCGGCTCGAGCGGCACCGCTTCGAGCGGCACCGGCTCAGGAGGCCCAGCCTCGATCGGCCCGGCCTTGATCGGCCCGGCCTTGAGCGGCCCGGTTCCGACCGCCTCGGCGATGGCCCGGGCATGCGCCCGATAGGCCTCGGCGCCCTTGGAACGCCGCGCCGTCGACAGGATCGACCGGCCTGTGCCCGGCGCCTCGGCGAACCGCACGGAGCGGGCGATCGGCGGCGTGAGCACGGCGATGTCGTACCGCGCGGAGACGTCGGCGAGCACGGCTCGGCAGTGCGCCGTCCGCCCGTCGAACAGGGTCGGCAGGACGCCGCGGACTCCGAGGCCCGGATTCGTCAGCCGCTGCACGTCGTGCACCGTGTCGAGGAGCTGGCCGACACCGCGGTGCGACAGCGTCTCGCACTGCAGCGGCACGATCACCTCGTCGGCGGCGGTGAGCCCGTTGATGGTGAGNACGCCCAGCGACGGTGGGCAGTCGACAAGCACGAAGTCGTAGGCGTCGATCACCTCGGCGAGGGCGAGCCGCAACGCGTGCTCGCGGCCGGTGNGCGACAGCAGCACCGCCTCGCAGCCGGCCAGCTCGATCGTCGCGGGCAGCAGGTCCATGCCGTCGGAGGTCCTGGTGATCACGATGCCCGCGGAGAGCCGACCGAGGAGCACGTCGTGCACGGACAGCTCGAGGGCGTCGGGATCCAGGCCGAGGGAGAAGGTCAGGCACGCCTGTGGGTCGAGATCCACCAGCAGGACCCGGTAACCCAGCTCGCTCAGCGCGGCGCCGAGGCTGGACACGGAGGTCGTCTTGGCGACGCCACCCTTCTGATTCGCTACCGCAAGTACGTGTGCCACACCGATCAGTGTGGATGCGTAATCGTGTGGTCACAACACTTGGCGTCCCGAAACCTCGACGCGCCTCGCCGCCCGCGCGCCAACCGCCACAGACCGGACGCCCGCCCGCCGAGCGCCGCCCAGGTGGGACGCGGACGTACCGTGGCCCTGCCACGGTGTGCGGACAGGCGCCGCCGGGTAGCGCAGCATCAGCGGTCCCTTCCCGCGATTTCCCTCCTCGATGACGGACGTGATGCGACGGTGACCATGCCCGCCGGGATCGGCGGCGCCGGGTGATCCAGGCGATCGTCTATCTCGCGATCGTCGTGGTGCTGATCGCCGCCAACGCGCTGTTCGTGGCGGCGGAGTTCGCCCTCGTCGCGGTCGAGCCGCATCAGGCGGAGCAGGCCGCCCGTGTCGGCGATCGGCGGTCCCAGGCCCTGTCGGCGGCCGTGCGCTCGCTGTCGTTCCAGCTCTCCGGCGCGCAGCTCGGCATCACGGTGACCTCGCTGGCCGTCGGCTACCTCGCCGAGCCGGCGCTGGCCGCCCTCATCCATCCGGCGCTGCACGCCGTCGGCCTGCCGGACACGCCAAGCTCGGTGCTCGCACTCGTCCTCGCCCTGTTCGTCGCGACCGTGAGCCAGATGGTCTTCGGCGAGCTGGTGCCGAAGAACTGGGCGATCAGCGAGCCGCTGCGGGTGGGCCGGGCCGTTTCCTGGCCGCAGGTCGGGTTCTCCCGGGTATGTGGTCCGCTCATCAGGCTGCTCAACGGGGTCGCCAATGCGATCCTGCGCGCCCTGGGGGTGGAGCCCCAGGACGAGATGCACGCCGGGCGGTCCCCCGCCGAGCTCGGCTCGATCGTGCGGGCCTCCGCCCGCCAGGGCACCCTGCCGACCACGACGGCCGCGCTGCTGCGGCGGTCGCTGCGCTTCGGTGACCGCCACGCCGCCGACGTGATGACCCCGCGGGTCCGGACCGTCTGGGCCGACGCCGACATGCACGTCGCCGATCTGCTTCAGGTGGCGCAGCAGTCCGGTCATTCCCGGTTCCCGGTGCGGGGACGGGCCGAGGGAGAGCGCGCCGACGGGGACCGGGCCGGGGATGTCGACGGCGTGGTCGGGGTCGTGCACGTCAAGGACGTCTTCAGGATCCCGGCCGCGCGCCGCGCCGCGGTGAGCGTGCGCGAGATCATGGTTCCGCCGCTGCTCGTGCCCGCCTCGCTGGGCTGCGACGCGCTGCTCTCCCGGCTGCGCCGGCACGGGCTGCAGCTCGCCGCCGTCATCGACGAGTACGGCGGGAACGCCGGGATCGTCACCCTGGAGGACCTCGTCGAGGAGCTGGTCGGCGAGGTGTCGGACGAGCACGACCTGCCGAGCACCCCCGGCGTGGTGCCCGACGGGCCGCGCTCCTGGCTGCTGTCCGGGCTACTGCGACCCGACGAGGCGGTCGACGCGACCGGCGTTCGGCTGCCCGACGGGCCGTACGAGACGATCGCCGGGCTGGTGCTCGCCCGCCTGGGCCATCTCGGCGCGGTCGGGGAGCAGGTGGAGGTCGACGGCGTCATCCTGACGGTCGTGGCGGTCGATCGGCACCGCATCGACCGGGTGCGGCTGTCCGCCCCGCCCCTGCGCGCGCCCGAGGCACGGCAGACGCCCGAGGCACGGCAGACCCGACAGACCCGGCGGTCCCAGGCGGAGCGCGGATCATGACCCTGCTCGCGATGCTCGCCGGGCTCGCGCTGATCGCCGGCAATGCGTTCTTCGTCGGCGCCGAGTTCGCCTTCGTCTCCGCGCGCCGCGACCGGTTGGAACCCATGGTCGAGGCCGGCGACAAGCGGGCCCGCTCGGTCATCGGCGCCCTGGAGCACCTCTCCCCACTGCTCGCCGCGACCCAGCTCGGCATCACGCTGTGCTCGCTGGCCCTCGGCGCCGTCGCCGAGCCAGCCGTCGCGCGGCTGCTGACGGATCTGCTCCACGCGCTCGCCGTCCCCGCGGCAGCGCAGCACGCGATCGCCTTCGCCGTCGCGCTGACCATCGTGTCCGCGCTGCACATGGTGCTCGGCGAGATCGTGCCGAAGAACCTGTCGATCGCCGGACCCGAACGGGCCCTGGTCTGGCTCGGGCCGCCCCTGATCGCCTTCGCCCGAGCCACCTCGCCGTTCGTGCTCCTGCTGAACACCTTCGCCAACCGGGTGCTGCGGCTGCTGCGGGTCGAACCCCGCGACGAGCTCGCCTCCGCCTACACCCCGCAGGAGCTGGCGGCCATCATCGCCGAGTCGAAGCAGGAGGGTCTGCTCGAACAGGCCGAGCACGAGCGGCTTACCAGCGCCCTGGAGCTGTCCGACCGGGACGCGGGCGCGGTGATGATCCCGCTTTCGCAGGCCGTGACGATCGCCTGGACGACCACCGCCCGCGAGCTGGAGGACGTTGTCGCCCGCACCGGCTACTCCCGGTTCCCGGTGCGGGTGCCCGACGCCGCGACCACCTCCGCCCCGGGCCGCGACGCCGGGTCCGGCTCCGGCCGGGGTGCCATCGGCGACGACATCGAGATCGCGGGGTTCCTGCACGCCAAGGACGTCCTCGGGATCCCGCCCGGGGACCTCGACACCCCACTGGCGCCGACGCGGCTGCACGAGATGGTGGAGCTGGCCACGGACACGCCCCTGGACCAGGTGCTGCGCCGCATGCAGCGTGCCGGCAGCCACCTGGGCCGGGTCGTCGACGCCGCGGGGACGACCGTCGGCGTCATCGCGATGGAGGACGTGGTCGAGCAGTTCGTCGGCGAGGTCACCGACGCCAGCCACCACGACTGAGCACGGGCCGGCCCCGGCGCGGCAGCCACCCCCGGCGCGGCAGTCAGAGCCGGGTTCAGTCGGAGCCGGGCGCCGCCGACTGCACCACCTCGAACGACCACAGCGTGGCCCCGGTCGCCGCGGGAGCTCCGGCCCCGCCGTGACCGCCGGCACCACCGGGACCGCCAGCACCACCGGGACCAGCGCCGCCGCCGTGCCCGGCCGGCGCGCCCTGCCCGGCCGGCGCGCCCGCGGCAGCCGCGGCCTCGGCGGCCGCCCGACGGTGGCCCTCCTCGAACGCCTGCGAGGACTGCCACTTCTGGAAGTCCTCCTCGCTACGCCAGCGGGTGTAGACGAGGTAGGTGTCCGTTCCCTCGATCGGGCGCAGCAGCTCGAACCACTCGAACCCGTCGGCCTGCTCGACCATCCCGGCCCGGCCGGCAAACCGCGATTCCAGGGCGGCCCGCATCTCGGCGGGCACGGTCAGCGCATTGATCTTGACGACGCTCATATCCTCACCGTAGTGCGAAGGCGCCCGCGCGGCGCCACTAGAGTGCCCCAGCGTGACAGGTCTTCCCCGGGTCGCCGTCCTCGGCGTGGACGTGGCCACCGCCGCCGCGACGATCTCCCTCGTCGACGGGGGGCTCGCGGTCGCCGCGTTCTCCTCCGGCCCCGTGCCGCCCGCCGCCCACGCCCGCCTCGCCGCGTACGGCTGCGCCGACCAGGTCCTCGCGGTGTCGCCCGGCACCCTGCGCCTCACGGCGGCCGGCCCGGCGGCGCCGCCCTTCGAGGTCCATGGCGTGCGGGCCGATCCCCGGCCCTCGGCGACGTCCGCGGCCCCGGCCGCCGCGGTGGCGGCCGCGGGAGCCGGGGCGGGGGACGACCTGCTCGGCGTCTTCGACGCGGTCGTGCTGGGCGACGGCACGGCCCGGCTGGGGCCGGGCGGGCCGGACTCGCCCCGTTTCGGCGGCGTGTTCGACCTGGCGGCGGCCTGGGTCTTCCACGTCGGCGGCCCCCCGGAGCTGGCCGGCGCGCAGGGTCGGTGGATCGGGGAGTATCTGCGTGGCCGGTACGCCCCGCCCGAGCCCGCGGCGATGAGCGCCCGCCCGGCGCTGCTCGGCCGGTCGACGCGCGGCGGGGTGCGTGCCGAGCTCGCCGAGCTGGACCGCGAGCTGCGCGCCGGGCACGCCCGCGCCGCCGGCATCGGCTACCGGCTGCCGACGCCGCCGGCCCGGCTCACCCCGGCGCCGTGACAACCCCGCCCGAGCGCCGGCTTCAGCCGCCGGCGGCCGGGCGGCTCAGACGGGCCAGGCGGTCCGCGGCGGCCTGCAGCGTGGAGAGCTTCTTGGGGAAGCCGAACCGGATGATGTGGCGTCCGTCGGCGGGATCGGCGAAGAACGACGAGCCGGGCACGGCCGCCACCCCGATCTCGGTGACCAGCCGGCGGGCCAGGGCCACGTCGTCCCCGGCAGGGTCGATCGCGCGGGTGTCGCACATCACGTAGTAGGCGCCGTCCGGCTGCCGGAACGTGAACCCGGTGTCGGCCAGCGAGGCGCACAGCAGGTCGCGGCGGGTGCGGTACTGCTCGGCGAGCCCGTCGTAGTAGGCGGGCGGCAGGCCCATCGCCGCCACGCCGCCGGCCTGCAACGGTGCCGCCGCGCCGACGGTCAGGAAGTCGTGGACCTTGCGGATCGCCGAGGTGTAGGCGGGCGGCGCGATCGTCCAACCGACCCGCCAGCCCGTCACCGCGTAGGTCTTCGACAGGGCGTTGATGGTGACGGTCCGATCCTCGAGGCCGGGGATCGTCGCCGGCGGGATGTGGCCGCCGGGTCCGAGGTAGTGGATGTGCTCGTAGATCTCGTCGGTGAACACCAGCGTGTCGTGGCGTTGGCAGAGCTCGGCGACCAGCTCCAGCTCGTCGCGGCGCAGCACCTTGCCGGTCGGGTTGTGCGGGGTGTTCAGGACGATGGCCCGGGTGCGGTCGCTGAACGCCGCGCGCAGCTCCGCCGGGTCGATCGACCAGTCGGGGGCGTGCAGGCGGACCAGCCGCGGCCGGGCGCCGGACAGGATCGTGTCGGGGCCGTAGTTCTCGTAGAACGGCTCGAACATGATCACCTCGTCGCCGGGATCGACCAGCGCCAGCATGGTGGCGATCATTGCCTCGGTCGAACCGCAGGTCACGCAGATCTCGGTGTCCGGGTCGACCGACCAGCCCGGGTAGGTCCGCCCCACCTTCGCGGCGACCGCGGCCCGGAACTCCGCCGCCCCCCAGGTGATCGCGTACTGGTTCACGTCCGCGTCGATGGCGGCCTTGGCCGCCTCCTTGAGCTCGGGCGGGCAGGCGAAGTCGGGGAACCCCTGGGCCAGGTTCACCGCGTCATGCGCGAGAGCGAGCCGGGTCATGTCCCGGATGACGGACTCGGTGAAGGTCATCGCCTTCGCGGAGACCCGCGGCTGGGCGGGGGCTGTGGTCTGCTCGGACACCGCCCCATGGTGACATCCGACGGGCGAGGAGGTCGCCGGATGGCCGGTGCCGCGGCAGGTCAGCCGGCCGGCTCGGGGTCCTCGCCGAGGGCGGCCCAGGGCTGGCGCTCGGGGCCGGCGGCCTGGCCTTCCGCACACAGCCGGCGGAAGTCGCACCACGAGCACAGCGGGCCGGGGCGGGGCGGGAAGGCGCGATCGGGTTCACCGCCGCCGCGCAGCGCCTCGGTCGCCTCGACGGCGTCGGCGGCGACGGACTCGGCGCGGCGGACGTGGCGGGCGATGCTGTCCTCGGTGTGCTCGGCGGCGGCGACCCGCCCGGTGGGCACGTGGTGCAGCTCGACCCGCCGGCAGGGCTGGCGCAGCATCCGGCCCGCGGCCAGCGCGTAGAGCGCCAGGGCCCGCGAGGTCCGGGCGTCGTCGTCGGTGACGGGTCGCCGGCCGGTCTTGTAGTCGACGACGACGAGCTCCCCGTCCCGGTCGTCGAGGCGGTCGACCCGGCCGGAGAAGGCCAGCGCCTCGGTGCGGGTGGCGACCGAGCGCTCGACCCCGCGCGGCTCGGCCGCCGGGTCCAGGCCCGCGACGTAGCCACGGACCATCCCGACGGCCCGCTCCCGCCAGTGCTGCGACTGCTCGGGATCGCGGAACCCCTCGTCGACCCAGCCCAGGCGCAGCAGCTCGGCGGCGCGCAGCGGGGTGCGCCGCTGATGCGGCTCCTCCCACCACCGGCGCAGCGCGTTGTGCACGCTGACACCGAAGGAGGTGTGCGCCCACGGCGGCCCCTTCGGCGGGCGCGGCCGGTCCAGATAGATCATCCGGTAGCGGCGGGGGCAGTCCTCGAACGCGGCCAGCCGCGACGGCGTACAGGCGAACAGCTTGCGGGGCATGCCGCCGAACTCCATCTGTCCCATCGATCGATCATCCCACCCCGCCACCGGGGAGCCGCGGCACCAGCGAAGGGGCGGACCATCCGGGACGAGGCGGGTGGTTGCGGCGCCGCGTCGGTTCCTGGACGGATCCGCGCCGGGCTGGCATGCTTGCTGTATGGAGAGCAGCCGAACCTCGCGCCACGGCGCGCTGCTGCCTCCGTTTTATGGGGACCGGGCACGGTCCCCGCTCCACCGCTGACCTCACGCGGTACGAGCGTCAGACCCAGGCCCGGTCCGCCCCGGGTCGTCTTGGCCTGGGCTGCGCCGGGCCTCCGATCGAAAGGCCCATTCGTGGATAACCTCGTCGACCGTTCCGACGCCGCGATCCCCGCGCCCACGGCGCCGGGCGCCATCCTCACCGGCGCGGGGCGCGCGCCGATCGCGGGCGAGTCGCTGACGATCAGCAACATCGCCGAGGGACGCCAGCACATCGACGACATCGACGCCCAGCTCCGCGAGCTGCTGGCCACCCGCCGCGACCTGTCCCGGCAGATCCAGGCGCTGCGCTCGGCCGAGGGCGGCCCGCGGATCGAACACGCCCGGGAAAACGAGATCATCGCCGTCTGGGCGAACGAGCTGGGTCCCCGTGGCGTCGAGATCGCGATGGCGGTGCTGACGCTCTGCCGGGGCGCGGCGGGCCAGTCCTAGGACAGCTCCCGCGGTCAGCTCCCGCGGTCAGCTCCCGCGGTCAGCGCTCGCGCTCCTGCGGCCCGCCGGGCGACCCACCGGCGGGCCGGGCGGTGTCCTGCTCTGCGGCGGGGGCCCGGTCGCGGCGGGCGGGGCGCTCGCCCTCGCGGCGTCGGCGCCGGTCGCGCCGTTCCCGGTCGCGGTCGTGTTCGGCCGCGTCCAGCTCGGCGAGCAGGGCGCGCAGCTCCGAGCGCAGGAAGTCGCGGGTGGCCAGCTCGCCGATGGTGATGCGCACGGCGGCCAGCTCCCGGGCCAGGTACTCGGTGTCATCGCGGGTGCGGACCGACTGCTCCCGGTCCTGGGCGAGGTTCGCCCGGTCCCGGTCGTCCTGCCGGTTCTGCGCCAGCAGGATGAGCGGCGCCGCGTACGCGGCCTGCAGCGACAGCACCAGCGTCAGGAAGATGAACGGGAACTCGTCGAACCGCGCGGAGCTGGGGACGAAGACGTTGTAGGCGACCCACAACACGATGACGATGCTCTGGGCGACGAGGTAGCGCGCCGTCCCGATGAACCGGGCCACCCGCTCGGCGATCCGGCCGAACGCGTCCGGCTCGTAGGCGGGCCGTAGCGACGCGCGCCGCGACAGCCGCGGCTGGTCCAGGCGCGCGCCGCGCCGGCGCCCCCTCACGGAGCCGCCGGCGGGCTGGCGCCCACCCCACCCAGGGCGCCGGGTTCCCCACCGCCCGGGGGCGGGGCGAACAGGCCCGGCGTCGTGTGGGTGTCGACGTCGGATTCGAGCTGGCGCTCGCGCCAGTCGGCCGGCAGCAGGTGGTCGAGGACGTCGTCGACGGTGACCACGCCGACGAGCCGTCCGCCGCGGTCAAGCACCGGCGCCGCGACCAGGTTGTACGACGCCAGCAGCCGGGTGACCTCGGCGAGCGGGGTCTCCGGCCGCAGCGACGCCATGTCCACGTCGATCACGCCGCCGACCAGGGTGGACGGCGGCTCCCGCAGCAGCCGCTGGAAGTGCGCGAGACCCAGGTAGCGGCCGGTGGGCGTCTCATACGGTGGGCGGACCACGTAGACCTGCGCGGCCAGCGCCGGGGACAGCTCCGGCTCGCGGATGCGCGCGAGCGCCTCGGCCACCGTCGCGTTCGGGGCGAGCACGACCGGCTCGCTGGTCATGATCCCACCGGCGGTGTCGTCGGCGTAGCGCAGCAGGCGGCGCACGTCGGCGGCCTCGTCCGGCTCCATCAGCCGCAGCAGCCGCTCGGCGTCCTCGGCGGGTAGCTCGCCGAGCAGGTCCGCCGCGTCGTCGGGGCCCATCGCCTCCAGCACGTCGGCGGCGCGTTCCTCGGCGAGCCCGCCGAGCAGCTCCACCTGCTCGTCCTCGGGCAGCTCCTCCAGGACGTCGGCGAGCCGTTCGTCGTCGAGGGCCGCGGCGACTTCGGCGCGCCGCTTGTCGGACAGGTCGTGCAGCAGGGTCGCGAGGTCCGCGGGGCGCAGCTTCTCGAACGCGGCCAGCAGGTTCGCCGCGCCCTGGCCCCCCTCGGCCAGTGACAGGCCGGTGACCTCGTCCCAGGCCACGGTGCGCACCTCGCCGCGCCGACCCCGACCGGTGCGGACGGCCACCTGGTCGAGTACCCAGTCCCCGCCGCGGATCGGCTCGATCGCGGCGTCGACGACGGTGACCTCGGTGTCCGAGGACAGCAGCGTCGCGCGGCGGTCGAGCAGCTCGCCGAGGACCCTGGTCTCGTTCGGCCGTTGCTGGAAGCGTCGCCAGCTCAGCCGGGCCGAGGAGAGCACGACCGCGCCGGACTCCACGCCGGTGACCCGCCCGATCGGCACGAAGATCGGCCGGCGCTGGACCTCGACGGCAAGGCCCAGCACGCGGGGCGGCTCGTGCCCGAGGCGCAGCGTGACGATGATGTCGTGGACCCGGNCGACCTGGTCGCCGTTCGGGTCGAGAACCAGCAGGCCGGCCAGGCGGCGGCAGTACACCCTGGACTGGGTGGGGCGCGTGGGCATCCTGGTCACTGACCGTTCCCGACGTAGGCGGGCATACCGCCGCGGGCCGGCGCCGCAGTCCTGTTCACGGCCGGAGGCTACCCGCGCGGGCGCTTCCCGCAACCCCGACCCCGGCATACCCGCCCGCCTGGGCATTCACGGGGCCGGTGAGGCCGTCCGGGCGCGGCCGGGCACAGGCCGCGGCGCGGATGGTCGCCGTTGGTCGTCGAGGATCGAAGGAGGCACCGGCGGCCACAGGTGGGCACAGGTCGACGCAGGGATGCTCACCGAACGGATCGATCCGGGGATCCCGGACCGGGAACGAGCACGATGAGTGACGAGTCGATAGCATAGGGATCATGCCGCAGCGTTCCCGCCGATCGTGTCTGGCCGTCCCCGGATCCTCGACGAAGATGCTCGGCAAGGCCCAGGGCCTGCCCGCCGACCAGGTGTTCTGCGATCTGGAGGACTCGGTCGCGCCCGGCGCGAAACAGGCCGCCCGGGCGAACGTGGTCGCGGCGCTCAACGAGGGCGACTGGACGGGCCGGACCCGGGTCGTCCGGGTGAACGACCTGACGACCCGCTGGACCTACCGCGACGTCATCGAGGTCGTCGAGGGCGCCGGGGCGAACCTGGACTGCGTCATGCTGCCGAAGGTGCAGTCCGCCGCCCAGGTGGCCTGGCTGGACCTGCTGCTCACCCAGATCGAGAAGGTGCTCGGGTTCGAGGTCGGCCGGATCGGGATCGAGGCGCAGATCGAAACGGCGCTCGGCCTGTCGAACGTGCGCGAGATCGCCTTCGCCAGCCCCCGGATCGAGACCATCATCTTCGGCCCGGCCGACTTCATGGCCTCGATCAACATGCCGTCGCTCACGGTCGGCGCGCTCAGCCCGGACTATCCGGGCGATCCCTTCCACTACGTGCTGTTCAAGATTCTCGAGACGGCCCGCGCCCGCGGGGTGCAGGCAATCGACGGACCCTTTCTCCAGATCCGCGACACCGAGGGTTTCCGGGCGACCGCCGCCCGCTCGGCCGCGCTCGGCTTCGACGGGAAGTGGGTACTGCATCCCGGCCAGATCGAGGCGGCCAACGAGATCTATGCGCCGCGCCAGGCCGACTACGACCACGCCGAGCTGATCCTGGACGCCTACGCCTGGCACACCTCGGCCGAGGGCGGGCTGACCGGCGCGGTGATGCTCGGCGACGAGATGATCGACGAGGCCAGCCGCAAGATGGCCGAGGTCGTCGCGGGCAAGGGCCGCGCCGCGGGGCTCGCCCGCACGCGGAAGTTCGAGCCGCCGGTCGGCGTCGGGCGCTAGCCGACCGCGCACGCCAGCCGACCGCGCACGCCAGCCGGCCGCGCAGGCCGCAGGAGGGGACGACCGATGGGCAGGATCGCGCAGACCGACGACCTGACCGACGTGCAGCGCGACATCCTCGCGGCGGTGCGCACGTTCGTCGACAAGGAGATCCTTCCGTTCGCCACCGAGCTCGAACACGCCGACGAATACCCGGAGTCCATCGTCGAGTCGATGAAGGAGATGGGGCTGTTCGGGATCACCATTCCCGAGCAGTACGGCGGGCTGGGCGAGTCGCTGCTCACCTACGCGCTGGTCGTGGAGGAGATCGCCCGGGGCTGGATGAGCGTCGCCGGGGTCGTCAACACCCATTTCATCGTCGCCTACCTGATCGGCCGGCATGGCAGCGCCGACCAGCGCCGCCGGTTGTTGCCGCGGATGGCCACCGGCGAACTGCGCGGCGCGTTCTCGATGAGCGAGCCCGGCTGCGGCTCGGACGTCGCGGCGATCACCAGCCGGGCCGACCGGAATGTCGACGACGACGGCGACGGCTACGTGCTCAACGGGCAGAAGATGTGGCTGACCAACGGCGCGCGGGCCGGGATCGTCGCCACCCTGGTGAAGACCGACGAGGGCGCCGAGTCGGTCTACCGGAACATGACCACCTTCCTGCTGGAGAAGGAACCGGGCTTCGGCACCCACGGCGGGATCACCATTCCCGGCAGCATCGACAAGCTCGGCTACAAGGGCATCGAGACGACCGAGATGATCCTTGCCGACCACCGGGTGCCGGCCGCGGCGATCCTCGGCGGCGACGACGGCCGCGGCCAGGGCTTCTACCAGATGATGGACGGCGTCGAGGTCGGTCGGGTCAACGTCGCCGCGCGGGCCTGCGGCATCATGATCCGCGCCTTCGAGCTCGGCGTCGCCTACGCGCAGACCCGGCGCACCTTCGGCCGGCCGATCGCCGAACACCAGGCCATCGCCTTCAAGCTCGCCGAGATGGCGACCAAGGTCGAGGCCGGTCACCTGATGATGGTGAGCGCCGCCCGCAAGAAGGACTCGGGGCAGCGCAACGACGTCTCCGCCGGGATGGCGAAGTACCTGGCCAGCGAGTACTGCCACGAGGTGACGACGGAGGCGTTCCGCATCCACGGCGGCTACGGCTATTCGAAGGAGTACGAGATCGAGCGCCTCTACCGGGAGGCGCCGTTCATGCTCATCGGCGAGGGCACCTCCGAAATCCAGAAGCGGATCATCAGCCGGGCCCTGCTGCGGGAGTACGAAACGCCTCGCTGACCCGCTCGGGCCGGGGGCGACCGCGGGCGCCGTTCGCGCCGGCCACCCGGTCCGACATGCGTAGTCTGCTCCTGACCGGCCATCCGGGAACAGGCCATCCGGGAACAGGAGCACGCTGATGCAGGTTGCCTTCGTCGGCCTCGGCACCATGGGCTTCCCCATGGCCGGCCATCTCGCCCGCGCCGGCTTCGACACCGTCGTCCACAACCGCACGGAGGCGACCGCGGCGCGCTGGTCGGCCGCGCACCCGGGCCGGGTCGCGGCCACGCCGGCGCAGGCCGCCGCCGGATCCGACGTGGTCTGCGTCTGCGTCGGGGCCGACGACGACGTCCGCGCGGTGCTGCTCGGGCCGGACGGCGCGCTCGGCGCGCTGGCGCCGGGGGCGACGATCGTCGACCACACGACGACGTCGGCGGAGCTGGCCGCCGAGATCGCGGGGCAGGCGGCGCAGGTGGGAGTCGGTTTCGTCGACGCGCCGGTGTCCGGCGGGCAGGCCGGTGCCGAGGCGGGGCGCCTCAGCGTCATGTGCGGCGGCGCGGTGGACACGGTGGAGCGGGTCCGACCGGTGCTGGCCGCCTACGGGACGACGATCACCCACATCGGCCCGGTCGGCACCGGCCAGCTCACGAAGATGGTCAACCAGATCCTGGTGGCCGGGGCGATCGAGGGCGCGGCCGAGGCACTCAACTTCGCGGCCGCCGCCGGCCTCGACCTGGACCAGGTGCTACCCGCCGTGTCGGGGGGCGCCGCGAGCTCCTGGTATCTGACCAACCGCGCCGCCACCATGATCCGCGACGAGTTCGACTTCGGCTTCGCCGTCGACTGGATGCGCAAGGACCTGCGGATCTGCCTGGCGGAGGCGGCCCGCCGGGGCGTCCCGGTGCCGCTGACCGAGCTCGCCGAGAGCGATCTCGCCGCCTCCCAGGCGCGCGGCGACGGGCAGCTCGACGCCACCGCCGTCATCCGCCTGCGCCGCCTCGCCACCGCCGCTCAGCCCACCGCCGCCCAGCCCACCGCCGCCGCCGCCCAGCCCACCGCCGACACGCGGGCGGCGGACGTCGGAGGTGCGGACGTCGGAGGTGCGGAGGTCAGCGATGCGGAGGTCAGAGGTACTGCTTCGACGGGTTGACCATCGCGCGGACGGTCTTGCCGTCGTGGAACTCGCCGATCGCGGTCATCGCCCAGGTCTGGCCGCCGCCCTCGCGCTGCACCCGGCACATCACCAGCCCGGTGGACGGCTTGGACTCGGACAGGTCGAAGCGGACGAGCTCCTGGCCGGTGACGTCGTCGTAGAGGCGGCAGTAGGCGTTGCGCACGTCGGTGAACGGCTGCCCCTGGAAGCTGTTCACCGTGAAGATCAGCGTGACGACGTTCGGGGGTAGGGCGGCGAGATCCACCTGGATCGTCTCGTCGTCGCCGTCGCCGCGGCCGGTGAGGTTGTCGCCCGAGTGGCGCACCGCGCCGCGCGCGCCCTTCTTGGACATGAACCACACCTTGTCCACGTCCTTGCCGCGCTCGTCGAACAGGATGCAGGACGCGTCGAGGTCGATCGACCGACCTCGCTGCGCCGGATCCCAGCCCAGGCCCATCCGCACCCGGGTGAGCGGGGGCGCGCCGGTCTTCACCAGCGACACGCTCTGGCCCTTGGTCAGCGAGACCCGGCCCTTGTCCAGGTTGATCCGGCCGCCGGGCTGGCCGGGAGCCGGGGGCGGCGGGCCCCACTGCTGACCGCCGGCCGGCGGGGGCGGCGGCACGGGCGGACCCCACGGCTGGCCGGCGGGCGCGGGCGGCGGCGCGCCGGGTGGCCCCCACTGCTGACCGGGCGGCGGCGCACCCCACTGCGGCGCCGCGGGCGGCGGGCCCCACTGCTGACCGGGCGGCGGCGCTGGCGCGCCCCACTGCGGCGCCCCACCGGCCGGGGCCGGCGCGGGCGGGACGGGCGGGCCCCACTGCTGCCCCCCGGGCGCCGCAGCGGCCGGCGGCGCCGGCGGCACGGGCGGGCCCCACTGCTGCCCCACCGGCGCGGCAGGCTGCGGGCGGGGTGGGGCGGCCGGCGGCTGGGCCGCGGCCGGCGACGGGCCGGAGGTGCCGGGATCGTCGACGGCGATGCCGAAGTCGGTGGCGATGCCGGCGAGGCCGGAGGCGTAGCCCTGCCCGACCGCGCGTGCCTTCCACGCGCCGGCCCGGCGGTAGAGCTCGACGAGGATCAGCGCGGTCTCGGCGCCGAGCCCGGCGGGGTCGAACCGGACCAGCTCGGCGCCGCCGCGCGCGTCGCGCACCGAGATGCCCAGCCCTCGCACGCCCGCGAACGTCACCGGGCCGGAGCCGTCCAGGCTGCCGGTGACGACGACCTTGTCGATGTCCGGCGGCACCGCCGTCAGGGTGAACTCCAGCGCCGCCGGTGGCAGCAGCCGCACCCCCGGGCCGGTCGGCTGGTTGAAGAACACGAAGTCGTCGTCGGTGCGCACCTTGCCGGCGGCCGTCACCAGGATCGCGGCGATGTCCAGCGAGATCGACGAGGCGATCTCCACCCGGACGTCGGTGGTGGGCAACGGCGCGTTGCCGCCCTTCGTCAGCACCTGTCCCACAGCCGTAGCCTCCCGAGGTCGTCGCGCACCATCGTGAACACGCCCGCCGGGATGGTGAACGCACCCGCCGGGTACGACGGTTCCCGAACGCCGCCGGCGGCACGAGCGCTCCCGCCGACCCTACGATCGATCCCATGCGAACTGCGGCACGGGTCCCGTGAGCGACAGCGCCCTGAGTCGATCGGTCGAGGGGCACGTCACGGCGTTGTTCGGTCGGGATACCGGCCGCGCCTCGGTGACCTTTCTCGGCACGGAGCCGCTGGACGTGCTGCGGTTCGGTCCCGACCGCGGCGGCGTCGTCCGGTACCTCACCCTCGGCATGTCCCGGGAGCCGATGACGGCGTCCGACTCCGCCGTGCGCGACCCCGCCGGGCCACGGGCCGAGCTCGTGCTGTCGCTGCGCGGCCGCCGCGACAGCGTGCTGCGCCGGCTCGCCGTGCTCGCGGCCGTCCCCGCCGTCGAGGGCCGGCCCATCGCCCCCGGCGCCGGTCTGGACCTCGGCGAGCCGCTGTGGGACGGCGCGCCGTTCACCGCGGTGCTGGTCGGTGAGCCCGGCGGCCTTATCCCCGACCTGCCGCTCGCCGACGCCCTGGACGACCCCGCGTTCGCCGCCGCCGCGCCCGTGCGCTTCCTGCCCGTCCTGCCGATGACCATGAACGAGGCGGCCTTCAAGCGGGTGCAGGGACCGGAGGCGTTGCACCAGCGCTGGCTCGCGGCCGGCACCGACCTGCGCGACCCCAACCGCCGCGAGGTCGATCTCGGCTGAGGCCGCCCGCGCGGACCCGGCTACACGGCTACACGGCTACACGGCTACAGGATGACTACTCTCTGCATTCGATAGGGCATGCGGTGCGCTGCCCACGCCGCGCCCGGAGGGGGTCCGTCATGCAGTTCGGCCGCTGGTTCGAGGAGTTCGAGGTGGGCGCCGTCTACCGGCACTGGCCGGGCAAGACGGTCACCGAGTACGACGACCACCTGTTCTGCCTGCTCACGATGAACCACCATCCGCTGCACCTGGACAGCCACTACGCCGAGCAGAGCACCCAGTTCAAGCGGAACGTGGTGGTCGGCAACTACGTGTACTCCCTGCTGCTGGGCATGTCGGTCCCGGACGTCTCCGGCAGGGCCATCGCGAACCTGGAGGTCGAGTCGCTGCGGCACGTCGCGCCGGTGTTCCACGGCGACACGATCTACGGCGAGTCCACCGTGCTCGACAAGGTCCCCTCTCGNAGCCGCGACGACCGGGGCGTCGTCACCGTGGAGACCCGCGGCAACAACCAGGACGGCACGCTGGTCTGCGTCTACCGGCGCAAGGTGCTGGTTGCGACGCGGGCCTACGGCGAGGCGCACGGCGGCGATCAGCCCGGCCGCCCCGCCCCCGCCCCCGCCTGACCGCACCTGACCGCACCCCACCCGCAGGATCCGGCCCCTCTCCGCTGGTCCGGCCCCTCTCTGCCGGTCCGACCCCTCTCCGCTGGTCCGGACGCACTAGTCTCATGACGTTGTGACCGGTGATGCCGCGGCGGGCCCCTCTCGTCCCCTTCGATCCCTGGCCGCCGGCTCCGGCTCGGCCCCGCACGGGCGCCCGCACCGGCGGGCGGTGCTGCTCGGCGGGCTGGGGCTCGGGGGCGCGGCGGCGGCCGCGGTGGGACTGGCGGCGTGCGGCGGCTCGGGCGGCCCGACGCCGATCCCGGCGCCGACGCTGCGCGCGCCGACCCCCGTCCCAGGGGTGACCGATGGGGTGTTCGCCCTGGGGGTGGCCAGCGGCGACCCGCTGCCTGACGGCGTCATCCTGTGGACCCGGCTGGCGCCGCGCCCGAGCGAGGGCGGCGGGATGCCCTCGCGCGACGTCCCGGTCGACTGGCAGATCGCCGCCGACGAGAACTTCCGTTCGGTGGTGCGCGCCGGCACGCAGACCGCGCAGGCGGCGTTCGCCCACTCGGTGCACGTCGACGTCCGCGGCCTGGAGCCGGGACGCGAGTACTTCTACCGTTTTCGGGCCGGCACCGTGCTCAGCCCCGTCGGCCGCACCAGGACCGCCGCCGCCCCGCAGGCCGGCACGGACGCCGCCGGCGGGGCGCTGACCCTGGCGCTGGCCTCCTGCCAGGACTTCCAGAACGGCTACTGGCCGGCCTTCGACGCCATCGCCGCGGACGCGCCGGACCTCGTCGTGCACGTCGGCGACTACATCTACGAGTACGACCCGGACAGCCGGTTCCCGGACCGCCTGCACACCACCCCCCAGCAGCCCGGACTCGACCAGCTCCAGACGCTGGCGGACTACCGCAACCGCTACGGCCAGTACAAGGCGGACCCGGCTCTGCAGGCGGCCCACCACGCCGCGCCCTGGGTCGTCACCTGGGACGACCACGAGGTCGAGAACAACTACGCCGGCCTCGTCGACGAGGCCGGCGACGCCGGCGACCGCCACCAGGACCCGGCCACCTTCGCCCGCCAGCGGGCCGCCGCCTACCAGGCGTACTACGAGCACATGCCGATCCGGGCCGAACTCAACCCGGGCTCGCCCGACCTGCGCATCTACCGCCGCCTCGCCTTCGGTGGCCTGCTGACGCTCAACGTCATGGACACCCGCCAGTACCGGACCCCGGTGCCGGGCAACTCGCCGGAGGCCATCGGCCCGGCCGCGCTCGGCGCCGGCAACACCGGCGGCACGATGGCCGGGGCCGCCCAGGAGCGCTGGCTGCGCGCGGGGCTCGACGCCTCCCGGACCCGCTGGAACGTGATCGCGCAGCAGACGATGATGGCCCAGCTCGACGGCCAGCTTCCCGTCGGGTCGGGGAGCATGCTGACCAACCTCGACCAGAACGACGGTTACCGCCCCTACCGGCGGCGACTGCTGTCCGGGGTGCGCGACAGCCGGGTCCGCAATCCCGTGGTGCTCTCCGGGGACCTCCACTGCGCCTGGGTGAACGACCTGCGCGTCGACTTCGACCGACCGGAGACCCCCGCGGTCGCGACCGAGTTCGTCTGCACCTCGATCAGCTCGGCCTTCTTCCTCGTCAACGACGACTTCGTCCGGGAGAACAACGCCCGCCTCAACCCGCACGTTCGCTACTTTCGCGGCGATCGCCGGGGTTACACCCGGATCCGGGTGACGCCGACGGAACTGCGCGCGGACATGCGGGTCGTCGCCGACCTCTCCCGGCGGGACTCGCCGGTCTCCACCGACGCCACCTGGGTCGTCGAGGACGGTGTCCCCGGCGCCCGACCGGCCTGACCGCGACCACGACCACGACCACGACCGTCCGGAAATCACGGGCGCGCGGACAATAAACTTCGCGAATCCCCCACATCGCCCGGCGGGGCATCGCGAAACATATCGAAGAAAACTCGACCAGCGTCCAACCGGAATTCCGTCCGGCACGTTAGGCTGCCGCCGGCCGACCGCCGCTGGTCCGCGGTCGCCGGCAGCGTCGCCGCGGCTTGTCGGCCGCCGCCCGCTCACCGCGGGCCGCCCGCGGCGCAGCGCGGACGACGAGGAACCGGGAGCCGAGCGTGACGATTCTGGAGGAGCCGCGGGAACCGGCGTCACCCGCTCGGCCCAGCCCGCAGGACTCCGTCGCGGCACACTCGAGGCCGCGCACGAACGTGCTCGGCTACCTGCGGACGACGTCCCACAAGGACATCGCCGTGATGTACTTCGTCACCGCGTTCGGTTTCTTCCTGTTCGCCGGGATCCTGGCCGTCATGATGCGGGCGGAGCTCGCGCGGCCGGGCCTGCAGTACTTCTCCAACGAGCAGTACAACCAGTTCTTCACGATCCACGGCACGGTCATGCTGCTGCTGTTCGCGACGCCGTTGGCGTTCGCGTTCGCCAACCTCCTGGTGCCGTTGCAGATCGGCTCCCCCGACGTGGCGTTCCCTCGGTTGAACTCGCTGTCGTACTGGTTCTTCCTGTTCGGCGGGCTGACCGTCATCGCCGGGTTCCTCACCCCGGACGGCGCCGCCGACTTCGGCTGGTTCGCCTACGCCCCGCTCAACAGCAAGATCTACTCGCCCACCACCGGTGGCGACCTGTGGGTCCTGGGCCTGGTGGTGTCCGGGCTCGGCACCATCCTCGGCGCGGTCAACATGGTCACCACGCTCCTGACGCTGCGCGCGCCCGGGATGACGATGTTCCGGCTGCCCATCTTCTGCTGGACGTTCCTGGTGACGTCGATCCTGGTGCTGGTCGCCTTCCCGGTGCTGGCCGCGCAACTGCTGTCGCTGGAGGCGGACCGCCGGTTCGGCGCGCACGTGTTCGACGCGGCCAACGGCGGCGCGATCCTGTGGCAGCACCTGTTCTGGTACTTCGGCCATCCCGAGGTCTACATCATCGCTCTGCCGTTCTTCGGCATCATCAGCGAGATCCTGCCGGTCTTCTCCCGAAAACCCCTGTTCGGCTACAAGGGGCTGGTCTTCGCCACGATCGGGATCGGCGTGCTGTCCCTCGCGGTGTGGGCGCACCACATGTTCGTCACCGGCGCGGTGCTGCTGCCGTTCTTCGCACTGCTGTCGTTCCTCATCGCGGTGCCCACCGGCATCAAGTTCTTCAACTGGATCGGCACGATGTGGCGCGGGCAGCTCACCTTCGAGACGCCGATGCTGTTCNNNCTCGGCTTCCTGGTGACNTTCCTNTTCGGCGGGTTGACCGGGGTGNTGCTGGCCAGCCCGCCGATCGACTTCCACGTCAGCGACAGCTACTTCGTCGTCGCCCACTTCCACTACGTCGTGTTCGGCACCGTCGTCTTCGCCGCGTTCGGCGGCACCTACTTCTGGTTCCCGAAGATCACCGGCCGGATGATGAACGACCGGCTGGGCAAGGTCCATTTCTGGACCATGTTCTTCGGCTTCCACACCACGTTCCTGGTGCAGCACTGGCTCGGCGTGCGCGGCATGCCGCGGCGCTACGCCGACTACGGTCCGACCGACGGTTTCACCACCCTGAACACGGTCTCGAGCGCCGGCGCGTTCCTGCTCGCCGCGTCCACGCTGCCGCTCATCTACAACCTGTGGCACTCCTACCGGCACGGCGCCCTCGCCACCGTCGACGACCCGTGGGGGTACGGCAACTCGCTGGAATGGGCGACGTCCTGCCCGCCGCCGCGGCACAACTTCCGGTCACTGCCACGGATCCGCTCCGAGCGGCCCGCCTTCGACCTGCACTACCCGCAGATCAGCGGTCTCGTCGACTACCACGCGACGCCGGAGCTCGCCGCCGCGCACACCCAACCCGCCCAGCGCGAACAGTAGGCGGCAGTCGCCCGGCGACTCAGGGACCGGCCGGGACGAGCAGGCGCAGTGCACCCGGCCGGACCAGGATCTCCGCGGGCAGGTCGGCCAGCGGATCCCCGTCGGCGTACACGGCGAACGGCCGGTCGGCGCTGATGTGCACCCGCCGCCCCCGCAGCACCTGCACGTGGCGGGTGTGGACGTGCCGGCCGGTGAACACCCGCGGGAACAGTGCCAGGAAGGTCAGCCGGGACGTCCGCGAGATCAGCAGGATCTCCAGCAGCCCGTCGGCGACGTCGGCGTCGGGGGCGAAGCGCATCCCGCCGCCGTAGTACGCCGCGTTGGCCGCGGCGACCGTCCAGCCGTGCAGCGCGCGGGGCGGCCCGCCGTCGACCGTCACCGTGAACCGCACCGGCCGCCAGGCCGCCACCGCCCGCAGCGCCGCGTAGGTGTAGACGTGCCGCCCGCGCAGCAGACGGGTCTGATTGGCGATGACCTGCACGTCGGAGTCGAAACCGACGCTGGCGATCCCCAGGTACGGCCGGCCGCCGACCTCGGGCAGGTCCACCCGCCGCTCCCGAAACCCGGCGAGCTCGGCGGCGACGCGGCGGGGGTCGGCGGACAGGCCCAGCCCGCGGGCGAAGTCGTTGCCGCGGCCGCCGGGCAGCACGGCGAGCAGCCCGCCCGCCCGCGCCACCGCCCCGGCCACCGCCCCGGCCAGGCCGTCCCCGCCGAGCGCCACCACCACCCGGCCCTGCGCGGTCGCCTCGGCGGCGAGCCGGCCGGCGTGGGCGAGATCGCGGGTGGGGACGACCCGCACGTCGGCGGCCCACCGGTCGAGCTCGGCGCGGACGCCGTCGAGCAGGCGCAGCGCCCGCCCACGCCCCGCGCTCGGATTGACGATCACGGTGAGCAGCCGCCGATCGACCTCCATCCGATCAGCGTACGGCCGCGGGAACCTCGCTCACCGCACCGAGGACGGCGCGACGGGGAGATGCTCGCTGACGGCGCCGAAGAAGGACCGTTCGCCGATCTCGGGGGCATCACGCACGTCGCGCAGCACCAGGTGCTCCAGCAGGATCAGCGCCGCGTCCGCCGGCCAGAGCACCAGCCACAGCCACACTCCGCGGGCCTCCCCGACGAAGGCGGCCCGGTCGGGTGGGACGGCCAGCGGCCACATGGCGGTGGGATGCCCGGCGGCCTCGACCTTGGCCTCGGGCGCGCCCGGCAGCGTCTGCGGGTCGAGGCCGGTGATGCCCGCGAGCCGGGCACCGAGGCCCACCCCGGGCGCCTCGGCGACGAGGATCATCTCCGCCGGGCCACCCAGCGGGCAGGGGCCGGCGAGGGCGAGCGCGCTGGCCCGTGGCCCGGTGCGCTCGTCACCGGCCCAGCCGACTCCGCTGATGTACCAGTGCACCGGCATGGGCTCGGGCAGCCACACGGGCACGGTCGAGGTCGTGGCCAGGGCGTGCAACGCCTGCTCGCGGGAGGAGACGGCCGTCCGGTACGGGCTCACCTCCCCGTGCTCGTCGCAGCGGTACTGGCTGCTCCACAGGTCGGGCGGGCGGAGCGGGCCGAGACAACGAGGGCAGGCGGCAGCAATGGTCACCGGGCGCCTCCTGGCGTAGGTGGACGGAGCCGCCGGATCTCGGCGGTTCCGATATCGCTGTTCCCGCCCTTCACCACAAGCAACCGTCCCACCAGCACAGATGTGCCGATCCGCCGGGCATGACGGGCCCGTGACCGGCCCGCGAGCGGCCCGTGACCGGCCGGCGATCGGCCGGCGATCGGCCCATGAGCGGACGGTGAGCGGCCTGGGCGCGGAGCGTGGGCAGGCCTGCCGACCCGGCCTCAGCGGCCCGCGGCGACCTCGGCGAACGCCTCGTCGAGGACGTCGAGACCGGCGAGCAGCAGCGCGGTGTCGATGACCAGCGGCGGCAGCAGCCGCAGCACGTTGCCCCACGTGCCGGCGGTGAGCACGATCAGGCCGCGGCGGTGGCAGGCCGCCGCGACGGCGGCGGTCAGCTCCTTGTCCGGGCTCGTGTCGCCACCGCCGCGGACGAGTTCCAGGGCGAGCATCGCGCCCCGCCCGCGGACGTCCCCGACCACGTCGTGCCGCGCCGCCAGGGCGCGCAGCCGGGGCAGCGCCAGCTCGCCGATGCGCCGCGCGCGCCCGGCGAGGTCCGCGGACTCGATGAACCCGATCGCCGCGAGCGCCGCCGCGCACGCCGCCGGGTTGCCGCCATACGTACCGCCGAGCCCGCCGACCTGCGGGGCGTCCATGATTTCGGCCCGTCCGGTGACCGCCGCCAGCGGCATCCCGCCGGCGATGCCCTTCGCGGTGGTGATGAGGTCCGGCACGACGCCCTCGTCCTCGCAGGCGAACAGCGTGCCGGTCCGGGCGAAGCCGGTCTGGATCTCATCGGCGACGAACAGGATGCCGGCGTCCGCGCAGAACTCGGCGAGGCGGGGCAGGAAGCCGCGGCCAGGAACGATGAACCCGCCCTCCCCCTGGATCGGCTCGATGACCATCGCGGCCACCTCGCCCGCACCGATCTCGTCCCGGACGAGTTCGATCACCCGCGCCGCCGCCTGCTCGCCGCAGTGCTCGCGACCGGTCGGCCAGCGGTAGGGGTAGGCCAGCGGCACCCGGTAGACCTCGGGCGCGAAGGGCCCGAAACCGGCCTTGTAGGGCATCGATTTCGCCGTCATCGCCAACGTCAGGTTCGTCCGCCCGTGGTAGGCATGCTCGAAGACGACGATCGCGTCGCGCCCGGTCGCCGAACGGGCGATCTTGACGGCGTTCTCGACGGCCTCCGCCCCCGAGTTGAACAACGCCGTGCGCTTGTCGTGGTCGCCGGGGGTCAGCCGGTTCAGGGCCTCGCAGACCGCGACGTACCCCTCATACGGCGTGATCATGAAGCAGGTGTGGGTGAACCGGCCGACCTGTTCGCGCACCGCGGCGACCACGTCGTCCGCGGCGTTGCCGACACTGACCACGGCGATCCCCGAACCGAAGTCGATCAGCGAGTTGCCGTCGACGTCGACGACGACCCCGCCGCCGGCCGCGTGCACGTACACGGGCAGGGTCTCGCCCACCCCCCGGGCCACCGCGCCGGCCCGGCGGGCGGCCAGCGCGCGCGAGCGGGGTCCGGGGATCTCGGTGACGAGGCGGCGGACCTGGGGCAGCCCCGGGCCGCCGTGGGCCGGCACGTTCGGAGGGTTCATCTCTTCGGCTCCCGCCTGCTCGTCCAGCCGCTGTCCACCTGGGCATCGTCCCCCGACCACGGACTCGGGACCGGCCTGTCCGCCCAGCTCAGCGCCGCCGGGCGACGGCGCGCGCCGATGCGCCGGCCGGGCGCGTTGGAGCCGCTGGGACGCCGGCGATGCGCCTAGGATGACGGTTGATGGCGACGACAGGGGCGGATCGCGATGGCTGACGTCACCTCGTTCTGGTTGGCGGGCAACCGCGCCGAGGGGGCCGCGACGATCGATGTCCGCCACCCCTTCGACGACGGCCTCGTGGCCACCGTGGCGCAGCCCGACGCCGACCAGGTCGAGCGCGCCGTCTCCGCCGCCGCCGAGGTGGCCCCGCGGTTCTCGGCGCTGCCGGCGCACGTGCGGGCCTCGGCCCTGGCGCACGTGTCCAGGGAGATAGCCCGGCGCGGCGACGAGCTCGCCCGGCTCATCACCGCAGAGAGCGGCAAGCCGTTGACCTGGGCTCGGGCCGAGGTGGCCCGGGCAAGCTCGACGTTTCGCTGGGGCGCGGAGGAGGCCCGCCGCTTCACCGGCGAGCTGACCCGGCTGGACACGGACCCGACCGGGGAGGGGCGCCTGGCGCTGAGCCGGCGCTTCCCGCGCGGGCCCGTGCTGGGGATCACCCCGTTCAACTTCCCGCTGAACCTGGTGGCGCACAAGGTCGCGCCGGCGCTGGCGGTCGGCGCCCCGATCATCGTCAAGCCCGCTCCCCGCACGCCGCTGTCCGCGCTGTTCCTCGGCGATCTGCTCGCCGAGACCGACCTGCCCGAGGGGTCCTGGTCGGTCCTGCCCGTCCCGAACAGCGAGGTCACCGGGCTCGTCGCGGACCCGCGCCTGCCGGTGGTCTCCTTCACCGGCTCCGGCCCGGTCGGCTGGTCGATCCGCGACGCGGTGCCTCGCAAACACGTCGTGCTCGAACTCGGCGGCAACGGCGCCGTGCTGGTGGCGGCCGACTACGCGGCGCCGGGCGACCTCGCCCGCGCGGCCGGGCGCATCGCCCTGTTCGCCAACTACCAGGCCGGCCAGTCCTGCATCGCCGTGCAGCGGGTCTACGCCGACCGGTCCGTCTACGACGAGCTGCTGCGCGAGATCACCACCGCGGTGCGGGCGCTGCGCGGCGGCGACCCGACCGACCCGGCCACCGACGTCGGCCCGCTCATCGACACCGCCGCGGCGCGCCGTGTCGAGGAGTGGATCGCCGAGGCCGTCGCCGCCGGCGGCACGCTCGTCTGCGGCGGCACGCGCACCGGCGCGAGCATCGCCCCGACCGTGCTCACCGACGTCCCCGCCGACGCCCGGGTGGTGCGCGAGGAGGTCTTCGGGCCGGTGGTCGTCGTGTCCGCGGTGGACGGTCTGGACGAGGGCCTCGCCCGCGTCAACGACAGCGAGTTCGGCCTGCAGACCGGCGTGTTCACCCACGACCTGACCACCGCGTTCCGCGCCCACCGCGAGCTCGCCGTCGGCGGGGTCGTCATCGGCGACGTCCCCTCCTACCGCGCCGACCAGATGCCCTACGGCGGTACGAAGGGCTCCGGCATCGGCCGGGAGGGCGTCCGCGCGGCCATGACCGACCTCACCGAGGAGCGCGTCCTGGTCCTCACCGGCCTCGACCTGTAGTCACCCGAGCCGCCGGGCGGCCGTGACGCTCGGCCGGCCGGCCCTCGACGCGGTGCGGCGGGCGGGGGNGAGCTGACAGCATGGGCAGGTGACCATCGACCTGCACACCCACTCCACCGCGTCGGACGGCCTGGTCGCACCGGAGGACCTCGTCCGGCTCGCCGCCGAGACGGGTCTGACGGTCATCGCGCTGACCGACCACGACACCACCGCGGGCCTCGGGCGCGCCGCCGCGGCGCTGCCCGGCGGCCTCACCCTGGTGCCGGGCGCGGAGATCTCCTGTTCCGTCGAGGTGCCCGGCGGGTCGATCTCCCTGCACGTGCTGNCCTACCTGTTCGACGCGGCCGAGCCCGCCTTCGCCGCGGTCCGCGCCCAGATCCGTGAGCACCGGGCCGTCCGCGCCCGCCGGATGGCCGACCGGCTGGCCGCCGACGGGCACCCGATCCACTGGGAACGGGTGGCGCAGCTCGCCGCCGGGACGGTGGGCCGCCCACACATCGCCGCGGCGATGGTCGAGGCCGGGCTGGTGCCGACGGTGGCGGCGGCCTTCACCCGGGACTGGATCGGCGCCGGCGGGCCGTACTGGGTCGGCAAGGAGCAGCCGGACGTCTGGCGGACCCTGCGGCTGATCCGCGACGCGGGCGGAGTCAGCGTGTTCGCGCACCCGTTCGCCAGCCGGCGCGGGGTGACGGTCGGCCCCGACGTGATCGAGCAGATGGCCCGGGCGGGACTCGGCGGGGTCGAGGTCGACCATCCCGACCATGACGCCGACGAACGGAGCCGGCTGCGCGGACTCGCCGCCGACCTCGGCCTGATCGTGACGGGATCAAGNGACTTCCACGGCAGCAGCAAGCCGCAGGGCCTCGCCGCCGAGACGACCAGCCGCGAGTCCTACGAGCGTCTGGTCGCCGCCGCCACCGGCGCCGCACCCCTCCACGGCCCCTCCCCGACCTGACCACCGCGCGGAACCCGACCGCCCGCCTCCCGCACCTGCCACCCGCCACCCGCCGGGATGACACGGCCAGGCTCACACGCCCTTGCCGCACCCTCCGGCGCCGGCGTCCCGGTCGCACCCCGGGCTGAGCCGCCCGAGCAGCTCGNCGAGCTGGTCCTGCTCCGCCCGGCTGAAGTGGGACAGCACGTGCCGGCTCACCCCCTTCAGGTGGGTGCCGGAGGCGGCCCGAAGCCGGTCGAGACCCTGCGTCGTCAGGGTGGCGAGCGTGCCGCGAGCGTCGGACGGACAGCTCCGCCGGGCGACCAGCCCCTCGCGCTCCAGCCGGTCGACCAGCCGGGTCAGCCCGCTGNGGGACAGCAGCACCGCCTGCGCCAGCTCGCTCATCCGCAGCTCGTGGTTCGGCGCCTCGGCGAGCTGGACGAGCACGTCGTAGGAGGCCAACGGCAGATGGTGGATGGCTTCCAGCTCGGCCTCGAGCACCCTGGTGACGTGCGCGTGCGCCTGCAGCAGCCCCCGCCAGGCCCGCATGCCGCGCTCGTCGACCCAGTCCGCGTCGGTCTCGGAGCTGGCGCCGATCACCTCTTCGACTGCCATCGCGTCCTCCCGCTGCCGCCTCGATCAGCCTATGCCGTAACGTGCCCGCACCGGCTCTCCCGCGGCGGCACCGGCCGGGGCCGGGGGCGCCGCCGCGCGTCCCAACATCCAGGTCACGGCGATCGGCCCGGTTTCGAGTCAGATACCCGACAGGTCCCGAGAACCGGCGGCCCACACCGATCGACAACCGCCGGTACCGACGGATTCATCCGGGTCCTGGCACCCGTGGCTCACACCTGGCCGGCGGGCCAACGCCGACGAGCTTTCCGCGGGCTATCGTGGAGCCAACGGCGGCTCCGAGGGCCGCATCTGATGCCAATCAGTGACTGAGGTTTCCCTTGTCCCCATCCCGGCCTTCCTCCGACGCGATCCAGTCGGCTCTGGCGACGGTGCACGATCCCGAGATCGGCCGCCCCATCACGGAGCTGGACATGGTCTCGTCGGTCCACGTGCTCGACGACGGCTCGGTTGACATCACGGTGCTGCTCACCGTGTCCGGCTGCCCGATGCGCGATGAGATCATCAACCGTGTCAGCCGAGCCGTCAGCGCGGTCGAGGGGGTGCGCGAGGTCCGCGTCGACCTGCAGGTCATGACGGACGAGCAGCGCACCGCCCTGCACACGAAGCTGCGCGGCGGCATCGCCCCCAAGGTGATCCCGTTCGCTCAACCGGGCTCCATGACCAGGGTGTATGGCGTCGCCAGTGGCAAGGGCGGCGTCGGCAAGTCCTCGATCACTGTGAACCTGGCCGCGGCGATGGCCCGATCGGGCCTCTCCGTAGGCGTGCTCGACGCCGACATCTACGGCCACTCCGTGCCCCGGATGCTCGGCATCGACCGCCCGCCCACACAGGTCGAGAAGATGATTATGCCCCCCCAGGCGCACGGCGTCCGGGTCATCTCGACCGGCATGTTCACCCGCGGGAACCAGCCGGTGACCTGGCGCGGGCCGATGCTGCACCGCGCCCTTGAGCAGTTCCTTTCCGACGTCTTCTGGGGTGACCTCGACGTCCTCCTGCTGGACCTGCCGCCCGGCACCGGGGACATCGCCATCTCCCTGGCCCAGCTCGTGCCCTCCTCCGAGCTGTTGGTGGTCACCACCCCGCAGCTCGCCGCCACCGAGGTCGCGGAGCGCGCGGGCACCATCGCCGTGCAGACCCGGCAGAACGTCGTCGGCGTGGTCGAGAACATGGCCTGGCTGCCCTGCCCGCACTGCGGGGAGCGCGTCGACGTCTTCGGCTCCGGCGGCGGCGCCGCCGTGGCCGAGCGCCTGACCCGCGTCCTCGGCCACGACGTCCCCCTGCTCGCGCAGGTCCCGGTGGACGTCCGCCTGCGCGAGGGCGGCGACAACGGCGTCCCCCTCGTCGTCGCCGAGCCGGACAGCGAGGCCAGCAAGGCCCTGCGCGCCGTGGCCGACCGCCTCACCTACCGCTCCCGCGGCCTCGCCGGCCGCAGCCTCAACCTGACCCCCGCCGGTCGCTGAGGCGCAACCCCGCAGCACGGCAACCCCGCAGCACAACAACCCCGCAGCACGGCCCACGCCCGCGGGCGCCCGGTCCCCGGTGACACTCACCGACCCCCGGCCGCCCGCGGGCGTCCTGCTTCCTGCACTCCCCTGCTGGTGGGATCGAGCCCCCGTCCTCCCGCCCGCAGGAAGTTACGGTGAAGTTCCACAGGAACGCGTCGCGGCGCTGCCGGTCCGCCTCCAGACCGTCGGTGGTGATCCCCTCGGTGAGCTTCTGCGCCTGGTCGGCCGCTTCGATCATCTCAGCGAGCAGGAGGACGTCACGCCGCGTACATGGGCCGTGCTTCCGCTAGGACGGACGAGCGTAGCGACGGGTGGAGCCCGCCGACGGAGATCAGATCGACGGGCCGTCCGAACAGGCCTGCGGGGTCATCCGCGAGCTGCTCGATGTCCCAGCCCAGGCGCCGGCCAGGCTGAAGGATGTACAGGATGTCGATGTCGCTGTCGGCGGTCGCGGTACCGCGCGTCTGAGAGCCGAACAGGGTGAACCGCCCGGCTCTGGATCCGGCGGATCGGGTCAGCTCAGGTGGCGTCGGGGTCGAAGGGGGCGGCGGCGTCGAAGGGGGCGGCGACGTCGGGCTGGGCGATGGGCTGAGGCGGGACGGCGCGGGAGGCGGTCGCCTTCTTCGGGGGCGACGACTTCGACAGCAGCGCGGGCGTCGACGGGGCCGGCGGCGCGGGGGTGTCCGCGGCGGGGCGGCCGGCCTCGCGGGAGGCGTCCTTCGGCAGGGAGGACTTCGTCAGCGACGGGGTCGCGGGCGTGTCGTCGCCGAGGAGCAGCGCGTCCAGCGCGGTCCGCTTCGTCAGGTACGGCGGCAGCGGGGGCTCGTCCTCGAACAGGTGCTTGCGGACGAAGGTCTTCGGATGCAGATCCCGAATGTCGAGATCGGCGAATTCCGGGCCGAGCTCGGACCGCAGATCATTGCGCATGCCGTTGGCCATCTGCCGGAGCTGGCGGAGCATGCGCCCCGCGTCCCGGGCCGCCTTGGGCAGCCTGTCCGGGCCGAAGACGAACAGGCCGATCAGCAGCAGGACGACGACTTCACCCCACCCGACACCGTTGAACACCGGCTGAGCGTACCTCTCCCCATGTTGCCGCGCGGAACTCCTGGGCAACGAAAGGATGTCCAATACTCAGTTCTGTTGTTCCTGGAGTGTCATTTGGGTGGTTGCGGTGACGCCACCGCGCACGTAGGTGACGGTGACCTTGTCGCCCACCCGATGCAGCCGGGCCGCCACGAGCAGATCGTTCGTCCCGCGAATCGTGTTCGCGTCGATCCGGGTGATGACGTCGCCGACCCGCAGTCCGGCCCGGGCCACAGGGCCGTCGGGAACGAGGCTCACCAGCCGGGCGCCGGGCACCCCGCCGATGGCCGTCGCCTCGCCCGTGGTGACGGTGGCGGCCGAGGCGCCGACGTAGGGATGGGTGGCTCGACCGGTCGCGATGAGCTCCTGGGCGACGGAGCGCGCGAAGTCCACCGGGATGGCGAAGCCCACGCCGATGCTGCCGCTCTGGGTCTGCTCCTCGTGGCCGGGGACCGCCGCGATCGCCGCGTTGATCCCGACGACCTGCCCGAGCGCGTCGAGCAGGGGACCGCCGGAGTTCCCCGGGTTGATCGCCGCGTCGATCTGGATCGCGCCGATGAGGACCGTGGGAGCGCTGCCGTTCTCGGCCGGCACGGTCGGATTGCGATCCAGGGCGCTGACGACGCCGGTCGTCACCGTCCCGGACAGGCCCAGCGGCGCCCCGATGGCGACGACCGGCGCCCCGACCACGAGGGAGCCGGACTGGCCCAGCGTGGCGGCGGGCAGCGGCGTCGGGGCGGGAATGCGCAGCACGGCGAGGTCGGTCTGCGGGTCTCGCCCGACGAGCTGGGCCTGGATCTGGCCGAACTCCTGGTAGCGGCGCACCGAGATCGGGCTGCCGCTGGCGACCGCGGACGCGATGACATGGTTGTTCGTGAGGATGAAGCCATCGGAGCTGATGATCACTCCGGAGCCGGTGCCGCCGCTGCCGTCGTCGCCCACCCCGCCGACGTCGACCGTCACCACGGTGGGCAGCGCGGCCGCGGCGATCGCCGCGACCGTGCGCCGGTCGGTGACGGGAGCCGGGCTGCCGACGGAGAGCGTCTTCACCGGTTGGACGCTGGTGTCGCCCGTGGTGATGGCGACGGCCAAGCCGCTGATCGCACCGCCCAGCAGCCCCGCGACCAGCACACACGCCAGCAGTACCCGTCGGCCGAGGACGACGGGGGCACCCCCCAGCCCCGCGCCGCCGCCCGGCGCCGACCGTTGCGCCGACGACGCGGGGTACGCGGAGCCGGCATCGCGATCGTCATCGCCGTCACCGCTGGCGCGCGGAGCCGGCGTCGCCTCCCCGCCGGGACCGGCGATCCCGACGCGCCGAGCGGGCCGCGCGGGCCGCAGGGCCGTCACCGATCCGGCTCCCCGGCGGGACTCCCGCGCCGGCGCGACGCTCACCCCCGATCCGGCGCGTCCGTTCGGAGCCGGCCTGGCGTCGGTGGCCCGGCCAGCACCCTGCCCGCGGGCGCCGGTTGCCGCCGACCCGCCGCGGTTTCCCGCGACCGACTGCGACCCCGCAACCGACTGCGACCCCGCGACAGCAGCGAAGATCCCTGCGGCCTGCGCGGCGGGCTGCCGGCTACCGGCAGTCGCCGGTGTCGACACCGCCGGCCGCTCCACCCTGCTCGCGGCCGCCGAGGCGCCGCTGGGCTCGCCGCGAAGGCCGGCGGCATCGTCGTGGGCGACTCCACCGCGTTGGGCACCGGCGCGTTCGGCACCGGCACGCTCGGCACCCGCACGCTCGGCACCGGCACGCTCGGCACCCGCACGCTCGGCACCCGCACGCAGGCTCCAGGTCCGGCCGCCGGCCCGGGTGGCGCGGTCCGCACCGTCCGCACCATCCGCCGTGGCCGCTGTGGCCGCCGTGGAGCCAGGGCCGCCGGTGCTGCGGCCGGAGTGCCGCCCGTGCCGGGCACCGGTCGACGGGCGCTGCCCACCCTCACCGGGCGGCGGCACCGGCGGCCGGCGGGACGCGGGACGCGCTGCCGGAGCCGGAGCCGGCCGGTCCTGGCGGGCCGTTTCCGGCCCTGCGGACTCGGCACGCGGACCCACTGCGCCCTTGGTGTGCATCTCGTCGAGCACCTCGAGCCCGTCCGTCGCGCCGGTAGCGCTCGCCCGCAGCCCGGCGTCGTCCCGCGTGGGCAGCACGCCGTCGGGCGACGGCAGTTCGGGGCCGTCACCCGACGTGACGCCATTGGACGTCCCGGCCGCACGGGCGCGCTCGACTCGCCGTTGCGGCTCACGATCCCCCGCCGGCCCCGCTCGACCCGCCGGCCCCGCTCGACCCGCCGGCGCAGCCCCCGGCGTCGGCGCAGCCCCCGGCGTCGGTGCGGTCCCCGGCGTCGGCGTGCTGCCCTGGGCCGGCGTGGTGCCCTGGGTCGGCGTGCTGCCCTGGGTCGGCGTGCTGCCCTGGGTCGGCAGAGTGACCTGGGCCGATGCAGTCGCCGCCGGCGGCGCGGACCGCCGGGCTCCCGAGATCGGCATCGCGCGCACGGGCGGCTCCGGGACGGCGTGGGTGGACGGTCTGGAACCTGTCTGGGAACCCCGTCCGGTGGCCTGGGTTCGCGAGAGGGCGGCGCCGGCGCGAAACCCGGACCGTCCCGCCACGAGAGCACCCGCCGCGGGTTCGGAAGACGCCGCCGGCCTGCCGGTCAGGGCGGTGAGGTCGGGCCGGACGCCCCCGAGCGGAGGCACCTCGGCGGGAGGAGCTGCAGAGGGAGGAGCTGCAGGCGATGGCACCGCGGGCGGAGACCCCGCGGAGCGGCTGGTCGGGTCTCCCGCGGCCGACGCAGCGCCGGGCCGCGGGTCGGTGGAGGGGGACCAGGCGGCCGGAACCGCTCCGTTGAAGCTCCGGGGCGGCGGGCTGGCGGGCATCGCCGCCGAGGTCGACGGGATGGTCGTCTCGTCACGGGCGCCGGGGCTCTCCGGCCGCCGGTCCATGCCCCGCTCGACCGGAGTCGAACCACCGGCCCGGACGACGGTCCCAGCGGCACCGGCAGCAGCAGCACCGGCAGAAACAGCGGCACCCGCGGGACCGCCAGAGGTGGCCGGAGCCGCGGAACTGGCCAGAGCGGCAGGAGCAGCCGGATCGGCGGGGCTGGCGGCATCGGCATCACCGGCGACGGGCCGGCCGGCGGGCTGAGGCTCCCCGGTCGGTTCGGTCCCACCGCACCCGGGCATGGCGGACGGATCGATGACCACGGATGACCGTTCGAGGCGCCGCGGCCTGATCGGCGTGTCCACCGGCTCCATGCCGGCGATCGCCGCCTTGTCGTCGTTGCCGTCCACCACGACCTCCCGACTCGCTCGTCGCGCGACACGGCGGAACACCGGCAACCGGTTCCGTCCTGGGAGGCCCCGCGCAACGACTCCGAGCGGGTAACACGGTAAAGCCTCACATCAGAGCAGAGGAGACCTCTCCTGCTGAACAGTCGAAAAAAGACTTTTCAGGTATCGATCAGCAGCATCCTCCCGCCACCCTGACGGGGGTGAAATCGCCGACGGTCTCCGCTGCTGCGCGGGATGACCGCCACGTGCGGGCACCCCCGGAAGGGAACACGGGGGCAGCACGGACGCGACCGACGCAGGCTCGGCGGGTGAGCACATGTTTCCGCGACGTTCAGTACTCGTCAACCGCGGACGTCCGGGAACGCTACGTCAACGGCGCAACGAAACCTTCATCGGCGTGAACATGGGGATCAGGCGCAGAGAGCCACCGGCCGGGGAGCCTGGGACGACCACGGAGGAAACGGTCGGCACGGCGATGGGACCGGCCGGACGGGCGTTGCCCCGACCGTCCGAGACGGCGGCGCCGGTGACGGCGAGCATCAGCAGCGC
The DNA here is from genome assembly GCF_001414035.1 of Frankia sp. ACN1ag. NCBI lineage: Bacteria > Bacillati > Actinomycetota > Actinomycetes > Frankiales > Frankiaceae > Frankia > Frankia sp. ACN1ag. The sequence goes on from NZ_LJPA01000019.1 coordinate 108,178, forward strand.
GGCGGAACCGAGCAGGGTCCGACGCATGCTCGAGCGGCCCTGGCCGGGCCGCGGGGGTGGCGACGGCCGCAGAGGAAGCCGATCACGCGATCCACCCGGTCGAGCCCCTTGCCGGCGCCCGGTGCCCCGCCGCGCGGCCCGGGGACCAGGCCTCGTCCTGCCGGGCGGCTCGGTGGATCCGCGGCGCGATCTGCGCCGGGACGCCACTCGATCGGACGCCACTCGATCGGACGCCACCCGATCGGACGCCACCCGATCGGTCGGCTGGGCCGCGGACCGGCCGTGGCCGGTGGCATCGGGTCGGCTGGGCGTACGCCTGGAGGGCGACAAGGGCGAGGGTCGGGGATCTGCCATGGTGCGCTTCGGCCACGGCTCGCTCGCGCCGATGCGCAGCAGCCGGGCGGCGACGTCGTCCGGCAGTCCCGGATCGCCCAGCGCGACCAACCGGGCCTTCACCTGGCGGAGCGCCACCACCTCACGCTGGCAGTCCGCACAGCCGGCGAGATGCGCGAGCGCGCGGTCCCGCGCGTCGTGATCAAGCTGATGATCGATGAGGGGCGAGACCCGGTCGCCAAGATGCTCGGTCACGCGGGCCGCTCCGCAGGAGCACCACCCTTGCTTCCGGCGGGAACAACTCCACGCCGCCGCCCGCCCCTGCCACGCCCGTCGTCGCGGCTTCGTCGCGAGCCGGGCGAGGCAGCAGGTTGATCATACTCGGCGTCGGCGGCACCGGGCGCATCGGCCCGGCCGGCCGGGGCCGCGGGACTGGCGTAGACGTCGTCGGCGTCCTCGGCGGCGACCAGCATGGCGCCGTCGGCGGTGCGGGGCGCCCGGTCCGCCAGCGCCGCCCGCAACATCGCCCGTCCGCGCGAGATCCGGCTGCGGACCGTGCCGAGCTTCACGCCGAGCGTCTGGGCGATCTCCTCGTAGGAGAGCTGTTCGATATCGCACAGCACCACAGCGGCCCGAAAGTCGGGCGGCAGCGCCGCGAGCGCCGCCTCGACGTCGGCATCGAGATGAGCCTCGGCGTAGACCGCCTCAGGGCTCGCCTCGCGCCCGGCCAGCCGCTCGGTGTCCTCGGGCAGCGCGTCGAACCGGATCTTCTGTTGCCGGCGCATGCGATCGAGGAAAAGGTTGGTCGTGATCCGGTGCAGCCAGCCCTCGAAGGTGCCGGGCGTGTAGTCCGCCAGGGACCGGAACACGCGCACGAAAACGTCCTGCGTGAGGTCCTCGGCGTCGTGGGCGTTGCCGGTGAGACGGTAGGCGAGCCGATAGACCCGGTTGCCGTGCTCGCGGACCACGTCCTCCCAGGACGGCGGCACCCAACCGGAAACATCTGAGGTGGCGGCGGCGCCGGCGGCGTCGGAACCCGCCCCGGAGTCCTGTGCAGCCACGGCCGCCTCTCGGTCGGTTCGCGTCGAACGTACCCGACGAGCCGGCCAGGGAGCGGCGAATCCCGCTGCGGACACCGATGTTTCTCCCCTCGTTCCTCGACACGATGCGCGTTGACCAGATGAACGCGCCTCTGTGCTCTCCCGTTCCCGTAGGCTGCGGATGTCATGCCGGACACCGACATCGGCGAGCTTGACTCCGCCGCCGCCTACGCCGAGGGCTTCCTGTTGGAAGACCCGATCCTTCGTGCTGCCCGCGCCCGCGCCGAGGAGGTCGGGATCGTCCCGGTCAGCCCGGGCGCCGGTGCGGTCCTGCGATTCCTCGCCGCCGCCGTGAGCGCCCGCGCGGTCGTCGAGATCGGCACCGGTACCGGGGTCTCCGGTACCTGGTTGCTGCGCGGGATGCGGCCCGATGGAACCCTAACCACCATCGACGTCGAGGCCGAGCATCTCCGGCTGGCGCGCCGCACCTACGCCGACGCCGGGATGGCGCCGGGCCGCAGCCGGCTCATCACGGGCCGCGCCCTCGACGTCCTCCCACGCCTCACCGACGGCGCCTACGACCTGGTGTTCTGCGACGCCGACCGCCGAGAGGGCACCGAGTACCTCACGCAGGCACTGCGGCTGCTCCGCCCGGGCGGAGTGGTCGTGTTCGCGGGCGTGCTGGCCGAGGGCCAGGCGGCCGATCCCGGTGCCCGCGGCCCGGACGCGGTTGCCGTCCGCGAGCTCGCCACCGCCGTGCGCGATGACATGCGGCTCACCCAGATGCTCCTCACCACCGGCGGCGGCCTGCTGGTTGCAGTGGTCGCCAAGTCCTCACCCGTCGGCTAGGACCTGCGGGGGCGGCCCGGGGTAGCCCGTAAGGGTCAGCGTCAGGCCGGTCGACCGGTCCTGGCAGCAGCCCGCCCGGACGCGGCGCCCAGGCCCGGTGCCGTGACTGGACGGAACCCGCCCGCAACCGCGGCGCGCCGGGGGTCTGGCCCGCTCGGCGCGTAAGGTGCCCTCAAGCGTGACATTTCGACGCCTTGGGGAGTGGATGGCACCGGCGGCCCGGGAGTACCGGCGCTACGACGACTTCGGCGGGTACGAGGGCGACGGTCGCGATATCCACGCCGACCGCGGTGCCCACGCCACTCGCACCGATCGGGCCCGTTCGGGTGCCTACCCGGACATCGGTGCCCGCGGGGAGCGCCGAGACTACGACGGACGCGGCGGCTACCAGGACCACGGCGGCTACGACGACGGCGGGACCTACGACGACGGCGGTGGCTACGACAACGGTGGGGGCTACGACGACGGTGGGGGCTACGAGGACCCCCGGGCCTCCTTTGACGACCGCCGCCGCCACGACGACCGCGGAAACTTCGGCAACCGCGATGGCCATGCCGACCGCACCCCCTACCCCCGCGATCCCTACAACGGGCGCGATCCCCATGCCGGCCACGGAGACCGCGACGGCCGCGGAGACCATGGCCGCGGCCGGCACGACGGTCCCGATGAGTACGCCGGCCGCGGGGGCTACGGCGATCGAGGCACCCAGCTCGATCGAGGCACCCGGAACGGTCGCGCCGCCCAGGGTGGTCGCGACAGCCAGGCCGATCGCGGCATCCAGGGCGATCGCGGCATCCAGGGCGATCGCGGCATCCAGGGCGATCGCGGCATCCAGGGCGATCGCGGCATCCAGGGCGATCGCGGTAGCCGCCCCATCCACGATGAGCGCACCGACCCCGGCATCCACACGAACCGCCGTGAGGGCGCCGACCGCGTCGACCGCGGGGCCTACAGCGGCCGCGAGGGCACCATCGGCCGCGGGAGCAGCGTCGGGCGCGGGGGCCATGACGGCGGCGGGGCTGGTCTCGCCGGCGGCGCGAGCTACCGCTCGCGCGCAGGGGCCGATCCTCGCGGCGGGGCCGACGAGCGGGAGGCCGGGCCGCCTGGCGCCGCCGCGCGGGACGGCCTGCTGCGCTACGTCGTGTTCGTACTGGTCGTGGCCGTCCTGGCCGGCGCCGCCGGGTACGCGCTGAACCGGATGGTGGGACCGGCGCACCAGGCGCGCACGGCGCCGGCCGCGGGTCCGGGTCCGGGTTCGGGTCCGGCGAGCCCATCCGTGGCAAGCCCGGGGGCGGCCGGCACTCCGGGACTCCCCACCGGCACGGCCGACCCGACCGGCCCAGTCCAGGGCGGTGCCGGCGGCCTCCTGACGAACCTCACCGCCGAGCAGGTCGCGATCAGCCTGGCCAAGGCCGGCCTGCCGTTGCACACGACCGTCGTCTACACCGCCGCCACCGACCCCGACCGGCTCCTGGGCACGGCGGGCGGCTACTCCAGCCGGATCGCGTTCAGCGACTCCCGGGTGGGCTCGAACGAGGTGGCGGGGGCGCCGGCGGGGGCGATCGAGCGTGGCGGCGCCGTCGAGGCGTTCCACGACGCGGCGGCCGCTCAGCGGCGGGCCACCCGGCTCCTCACCGTAACCAAGGACAATCCGCTGGTCACGGAGTACGTCTACGTGCGGGGCGGCGTGGTCCTCCGCGTCTCCCTGGTGCTGACCGACGGGCAGGCGAAGGGCTACGAGACGGCGCTGCAGCGGCTGGCTTCCTGAGCGAGCGACCACCCGGGCCGGGCTGGCGGTGCTGGCCAGGACCGGGCGGGGCCGGCCGCCGACCGGCGTCCGGCCGTTTACGCGGGTCCGTCCCGCGAGGAAGGATGATCCATGAACATCCGGGAGTTCTATGGCGAGGAGCCGCGGCGGCAGGCCTCCGCCGAGGTCCCCTTCGGGGACGGGTGGACCGACCACCATGACATCCACAGCACCTACCGGCTGAGCTGGGTCGAGGACACCCGGGAGATCTACTCGGTCCGCGAGCCGCACCCCGGCGGGATCCTCGCCCGTTACCTCGACCAGCTCCGCGTCGACCAGGCGGACATCGACGAGCTGCGGGTCGAGATCCTCGCGGTGGCGGACCGCGAGGCGATCGAGGCGGCGCTGGCGGGCTGGCCCGCGGTGATGGAGGAGCACGACAGCCTGCGCTGGGCCCGCCGCCAGCTCATCAGCCTGAGCTCGGCCGGGGCGACCCCCTGACCGGCGCCCGCCCCCGGACCGGCGCCCGCTGCCGGGCACCGGTCGGTCGCTAGCCGACCTGGGTTGACGCCTCCGCCGGCGCCGGCGTGATCACGTCCGCCGGCGAGGTGGCGTCCGCGGCCAGCCAACGCAACAGGGTACGGACCCCCCAGCCCGTGCCGCCGCGGCTGATCTCGCCGTCGTCGGAGTCGGACCGCGCCGTGCCGGCGATGTCCAGATGGGCCCACGGCAGCTTCCCGGCGAACTCGCGCAGGAACAGCGCGGCGGTGATCGACCCGCCGCCGACGTCCAGCGCCCGGCCGATGTTGGCCAGGTCCGCGACCGGCGAGTCGATCGCCGGCCGGTAGTCCTCGGTGAGCGGCAGCCGCCACACCCGCTCCCCGGCGGACTCGGCCGCGGTGGTCAGCTCCGCGGCGAGATCGTCGTCGGAGCTGAACAGGCCCGCGGTGCGCCGGCCGAGCGCGACGGCGATCGCCCCGGTGAGGGTGGCCAGGTCGACGACGACGTCGGCGCCGAGCTCGCCCGCCGCGTAGGCGAGGCCGTCGGCGAGGACCAGGCGCCCCTCGGCGTCGGTGTTGAGCACCTCGACCGTCGTGCCACCCCAGCAGGTGATGACGTCGCCGGGGCGCATGGCATTGCCGCCGATCATGTTCTCCGCGATGCAGAGCAGGCCGGTCACCCGACCGGGCACGCCGAGCGCCGGCAGCGCGGTCATCGTCCCCAGCACCGCGGCCGCGCCGGACATGTCGGTCTTCATCCCGATCATCGACACGGCCGGCTTGAGCGAGAGGCCGCCCGAGTCGAACGTGATGCCCTTGCCGACGAGAACCCGATGGCGGGCGGCACCAGCCCCGTCGTACTCGATCCGGACCAGCCGCGGCGGGCGCGGCGAACCCCGGCCCACGGCCCGCAGCCCGCCGAAGCCCTGCTCGGCCAGTTCTCGCGGGCCGAGCACCGTCGCGGTGAGGCCGGCCGCGGTCGCGATGCGCACGGCCCGGTCGGCGAGCCATTCCGGCGACTTCACCAGGCTCGGCGTGTTCACCAGATCGCGGGCGATGTACACCCCGAGGGCCACGGCACGGGCCGCCCGCAGCGCGGCGAGCGCCGCGGGATCGGCCGCGAGGTCGGTGACGACGACCACCTCGCGCAGCGGCCCGCCGGCGGCCTCGGCGGCGGGCGCTGACGCCCCGCCGCCCGCGTCCACGGCGGGGCCGGCGGCGTCGATGGCGGGGCCGACGGCGTCGACGCTGTCGAGCCCGGCATCGTCCACCGTGATCTCGTTGACGTTCAGCGCGTCACGACCGGGCGCCTCGGCGCCGGCCCCGGCGGCGGGCCGGGTCCGGGCGTCCGGGCCACCGCCCGCCGGACGGCCGGGCTGACCGGCCCGCTCCAACAGTCCGGAGACGCGGTAGGAGCCGAGGGCGACTCCCTCGGCGAACGCCCGCAGTTCGACCGGCGCGGGCTGCGCGATCACCGCGAGCCGCGCCGCCGCGCCGGCCCGGCGCGCCACGGCGGCGCCGGCGGCCCGCCAGTCCCCCGGCTGGCCGGCGCCGACTCCCACCACGAGCAGCCTGGTGATCGAGCGCTCCGCGCCGGTGAGCGGGACGACCAGCACGGAGCCGGCGTCACCGCGCAGGGACTCGGTCTCGACGAGCCGGTCGAGGTCCACCCCGAGATCGGCGGCCGCCCGCCGGGTGGCCGCCGCGAGGACCGGCCCGTCCTCCCCCGCCGCCAGCACGACGGCGACGACAGAGGCCGCCGCGTCGGTGGCGCTCCCGGACCGCAGAGTGATCTCCGGCGGCGACCCGATGAGAGCATCGAGCACCGGACTCGACGCGGATCCGTCCATGGTCATCTGACCCTCCCTCATCGCCGCCGCCCCCGGCCGTCGGGCCGGCCAGCCCCGCCCAACACGGGTCGGCCGCCCGGCCGGGACGCATCAACAGCTAGCTGACCGCGGTCTTGAGGGCGTCCCCCAGCGCACTCGCCTCGTCGGCGGTGAGTTCCACAACGAGCCGACCGCCCCCCTCCAGCGGGACACGCATCACGATGCCGCGCCCCTCCTTGGTCACCTCGAGCGGACCGTCACCCGTCCGCGGCTTCATGGCCGCCATCGGTGCACCTCTTCCTGCCGTCGGACCTGCGTCTGGCGACGATTATCCCGTAGACCGGACCGCAAACCGAAACACGTCTCCCCGCGGCATCACAACGGTCGGCGGCACCGACATCGGACGGTGGGTGTCCGGTGTCGACGGACGCGCTCACGGTCGGTCTCGCGTGACCCAGATCGACCGTCCGTCAACGGGATGCCGAGACGCGCGGGACGCGGGCCGGTCAGTCCTGCGGCTTGTCCAGCGGCACGACGGGGTGCTCCCGCACCGACGGCTCGGGGCCGATGCGCGCGAAGGTCGCCAGCCGGACGAGTTCGTCGTCGCGCCGGGCCAGCTCCTCGTCGCGCCAGGCCAGCTCCTCGGCCAGGCGCAGCAGGACGGCGTCGACCTCGGCCATCCGGTAGCCGCGCGGCGCCATCGCGAAGCGCAGTCGAGTGACGTCGCCGGCCGTCACCGTGCCGGCGGGCAGGCCGACGGAGGCACCGTCGGGCGGCGCGGGGGCCAGCCGGTCGAAGCGGCCGACGGCCAGCGCGGCCACGGCGAACACGACGGCGGCCACGATCACGATCTCGACGACGAGCACCACGGGTCGATCGTGCCATGCCCCGACCACCCTGGTCACCCCGCCCGATCTGGCAGTCTGGCCGGGTGGACGCCGACCCCGCCGAGACGACCGCCCCGACGCCCCACTCCCCGTCTCACTCCTCGGCCGACTCCCCGGCCGACTCCCGGACCGCCGCGTCGCCCCTGGCCCCACGCCCGCCGCACGCCGACCGGACCGGCCAGGACGGCGCACCGGGGCCGGGCGGGCGGCCGCGGCAGGGGCCGCTGCGGCTGGGCCGGCGGGTGTTCGGACCGTCGGAGCTGGTGGTCATGGCCATCGTCAACCGCACGCCGGACTCGTTCTTCGACCGCGGCGCGACGTACGGACAGGCCGCGGCGCTCGACGCCGTCGACCGCGCCGTCGACGACGGGGCGGGGATCGTCGACATCGGCGGGGTCAAGGCGGCCCCCGGCGGCGAGGTGAGCCCGGCCGAGGAGCTTCGCCGGGTCGGCGGCTTCGTCGCCGCGGTCCGCGCGCGCCATCCCGACCTGGTGATCAGCGTCGACACCTGGCGGGCGGCGGTCGGCCGCGTGGTCGCCGGGGAGGGCGCCGACCTGCTCAACGATGCCTGGGGCGGGGTGGATCCGCAGCTCGCCGAGGTCGCCGCCGAGTTCGGCACCGGACTGGTGTGCACCCACGCCGGGCACCTGCCGCCCCGGACCCGGCCGCACCGGATGACCTACGACGACGTCGTCGCCGACATCGTCGCCACGACCGTGGGTCTCGCCGAACGCGCCGTGGCGCTGGGGGTACGCGCCGACGCGGTGCTCATCGACCCGGGCCACGACTTCGGCAAGAACAGCCGGCACTCGCTGGAGGCCACCCGGCGCCTGCCGGAGCTGGCGGCCACCGGGTGGCCGGTGCTGGTCGCCATGTCGAACAAGGACTTCGTCGGGGAGGCCCTGGACACCGGGGTCGACGAACGCCTGGAGGGAACCCTCGCCGCGACGGCGATCAGCGCCTGGCTCGGCGCCCGGGTCTTCCGCGCCCACCAGGTGGCCGCGACGCTGCGCACGCTGCGGATGACCGCGGCGATCCGCGGCGACGCCGACCTCGCCGTCGCCCGCCGCGGCGTCGCCTGACCCGCCCCCGCCGTCAGTCGCCCTCGATGATCTCCCGGTCGGTCGGCTGGGGCGGGGCGCCGGCGCCCGCGGGAACCACGCCCGCCGGCGCGGCGGCCTCCAGGTGGTCGAGGGCCTCGCCCACGCTGGTGGCCCAGATCAGGGTGTCGCGGGCGACGGCCCGGACGAACCCGCCCGCGACGAGGGAGTCGACGAGCAGCCGCAGGTGACCGAAGACCCCGCCGGGGTCGAGGACGACCACGGGCTTCGTGTGCAGACTCAGCACTCGGGCCACCCAGATCTCCAGCAACTCCTCCAGCGTGCCCAGCCCGCCGGGCAGCGCGAGGAAACCGTCGGCGCGGTCGTCCATCAGCGCCTTGCGCTCACGCATCGTGTCCGTGACGATCAGCTCATCCGCCTCGGTGTCGCTGACCTCCATCGCCACGAGGACGCGCGGGATCACCCCGATGGTGCGGGCGCCGCCGGCCCGCGCCGCCCGGGCCACCGCCCCCATGCACGACACGGAGCCACCGCCGGACACCAGGGTGTGGCCGCGCCGGGCGAGCTCCGCCCCGGTCCGGGTCGCCAGCTCCACGTGGGCGGCGTCGATGTCGGACGAGGACGCGCAGTAGACGCAGATGTTCACGGTTCGGGCACCTCCGGGCGGGGCGGCTCGGCGTGCCCGGCCGTCCCCCGCACGATGATGCGCACCGCCTCGTCGACATCGTCGGTGATGGACAGGATGTGCAGGTCCGATTCCTTGATCAGGCCGGCCGACAGGACGGTCGAACGCAGCCACTCCACCAGGCCCGACCAGTACTGCGACCCGATGAGGACCACCGGGAACCGGGTGACCTTCCCGGTCTGGACGAGGGTGAGCGCCTCGAACAGCTCGTCGAGCGTGCCGACCCCGCCGGGCAGGATCACGAACGCCTCGGCGTACTTGACGAACATCGTCTTGCGGACGAAGAAATACCGGAAGCTGACGCCCAGGTCGACCCAGTCGTTGAGCCGCTGCTCGAACGGCAGTTCGATGCCGAGGCCGACCGACAGCCCGCCCGCCTCCTGGGCGCCGCGGTTGACCGCCTCCATCACCCCCGGCCCCCCGCCGGTGATGACGGCGAAGCCGGCCTCGGCGAGCCCGGCGCCGAGGCGCAGGCCCTGGGCGTAGATCGGGTCGTCCGGGGAGATGCGCGCCGAACCGAAGACCGTCACGGCCCGCGGCAGCTCCGCGAGCAGCCCGAAGCCCTCGACGAACTCGCTCTGGATGCGCATCACCCGCCACGGGTCGCCGTGGACGAAGCCCGACGGGCTGCGGGTGTCGAGCAGCCGCTGGTCGGTGGTGGATCGTTCGACCTGCCCGCGCCGGGCGACGACCGGCCCGCGGAACTGCTCCGGCGGCGGGTAGCGGCGCTCACGCCCCGCAGCGGGCCCTGCGGCGGGCCCCGCGGCGGGCCCCGCCGCAGGCCCGGTCGCGCGTGGCGCCTGCTCACCGCCGTGGGCGGGGGGCGACGCAGGCTGCGGATCCGGGTTCGCGGGCGAGCTCACCACGCCCACCCTAGACGGCTGCACGGACGACCCACCGGTTGCGGTGCGCGGGAGGAGCGGGCGGAGCGGGCGGAACCGCGGCACGGGATCAACGTGTCGCACAAATGACAAAAACTGGCAAAGTTCCATTGGCTGTGGCCGCGGAAGAACGTCCTCCTTCTCGTTCCGACCGCGGGTGCCGTCGCCCGAAGCAGTGAACCGCGGAGCGGCACGATTCCTCCGCCCGATGTGTCCTCCGTCACTAAATTGCACCCCCCTTCGCCCAACCCGCAGACTCGGACAATCTGGCACCCTCCCCATTCTTCGCGACACTTCGTCGGCCGCGACGGCTGGAACTCAACCGACGGCGCACCCCCGGCTACCTCTCATTGAATCCGACTGTAGTGTCCATCTAACTTCGGGTAACCATTGGCCGAGCAACTTTACAGGGCGCACATTTCGCCGCATCTCCTTGACACCCCCGGCCGGCCAGGTTCTACTCGTACACATGGGGGAGAGACTTGCATGCAGTTCTTTGGGGGGAACCGGCACCATGCGCGGCCGCCCAGAGCAGAGCGATGCACCGATCGGGTGTCGGCGGTAAGGAGCCGAACCGGCGGAGATACAGCCCGGCCAGGTTCATCTTTCGCTGCACCCACAGGCATCAGGTCGGCTGACCTGTTCACTGTTGCGCCGTGCGGGCCCACCGCCGTGCGAGGTTTCCGTGGACCGGCATGTCCGGCCGTACATCACGGTGTTCTTGCTGGTTCACCGAGCTCGATGACGCCCGCATAACGGTCCGACGGCATTGGTCACCAGGCCGCCCGGCGCCATCGCCGCAGGCCCGGCGGGTGCGAGATAGCACGCTGTCGACCATCCGGTGCGGTGCCTTCATGGCCGCCCGTACCCCGATATGGCACGCCTCTTTGTTGCCCGTCCACACCATGCGCCCGCCGCCCCGGCAAGCCTTCGATCGTGGCGCAGCTGCCACAATGCATCCACCGCAGCGCAGGGGGAAACCGCGATGCCGCAAGCAGATACCATCGGACCACCGGAATCAAACGGTCCGGACCTCGAGAGCCTACGAGTGCGCCACCCTGCGCCACGCGTCCACCTACACCATTCCGGCCCACGCGTCTCCGTCATCATTCCGGCCATGAACGAGGCCAAAAACCTGCCGTGGCTGGCCCGTCGTATGCCCGCGGGTCTGCACGAAATCGTCCTGGTCGACGGCCGCTCCGTCGACGACACCGTCGCGGTCGCCCGCTCCCTGTGGCCGGGCCTGCGGGTGCTGACCCAGACCCGCCGAGGCAAGGGCAACGCTCTGGCCTGTGGATTCCATGCCGCCACCGGCGACCTCATCGTCATGATCGACGCCGACGGTTCGATGGATCCCGGCGAAATACCGTACTTCGTGGCTGCCCTGGAGGCCGGAGCCGACTACGTCAAGGGCAGCAGGTTCGTCGCCGGGGCCGGCTCCACCGACATCACCCGCCTGCGGGCCACCGGGAACCGCGTACTCAACCTGCTGACGAACTGGTCGCACGGCAGCCGGTACACCGACCTCTGCTACGGCTACAACGCCTTCTGGCGCAGAATCCTGCCGGTCCTCGGCCTCGACGACGGGCAGGCCACCGACTCCACCGACTCCACCGAGAGCGACCGCAAGCGCTGGGGCGACGGGTTCGAGATCGAAACCCTGATCAACATCCGCGCCCATGTCGCGGGGCTGCGGATCGCGGAGATCGCCTCCTTCGAATCGTCCCGGCTGCACGGGCGCAGCAACCTCAATGCCACCTCCGACGGCCTGCGCGTCCTGCGGACGATCGCCGTCGAGTACCGGGCGGCGCGTCGTCGCGGCTCGGTCCCGACGCCGACGCCAGTCCCGGTTCAGCCTTCGCAGGCTGCACCACCGGCGGCGACCCCGGTGGCCCCATCACCCACGATCGTCACCGAAGCCCCGGTCACGGCCTCGGCCGGCCGCCTGGCCGGCGAGGTTGACCTGCTCGTCGAGCGGCAACCCGCCGGCCCCGCACCCGCGCCCGCGGCGGTGGTGGTCGGAACCGCCGAAGCCGTGCCGGTTCAGCGGCCCGAGGGCGAGCGGTCACTGTCGAACTCCACCGTGCAGGCCGGAGGCTTGCCGGCCTGATGAGACAGCGGATGGTGACGCCCGGACCGACGGCCCCTGGGCGGGCATGGAGCCATGGGCGGGCATGGAGCCATGAGCGGGCATGGAGCGGCAGGGATGAGGATCCCGTGCCGGCGGCGGCCGGCGCGGGGACGGGATGCGGGTGGTGAAGCTACCCGCCCTGGGCGTTGATCGGCGGCTACGGCTTCCCGCCCTTGGTCGGGTTGCGTCCATCAGCGCCAGCCTGATCGCCACCCAGGCCGTGACGAGCCTGCTCGGATTCGTCTACTGGACCCTGGCCACGCGCGAGTTCAGCGTCGGCGCCGTCGGCCTCGCCGGCGCCGCGGTCTCGCTGATGATGCTGCTGGGCACCCTGGGCATGTTGGGCCTCGGCACCCTGCTCATCGCCGAGTTGCCCAGGGTCGGCGCGGCCCACCGCCAGCTGCTCCTGCGCACGACCCTCGCCGTCACCGCCGCCGCCAGCGCCCTGCTGGCACTGGTGGTCGCGGGGGGCGTCCACCTCATCCCGGCCCACAACCTGCGCCCGATCAGCTCGTCCCCGTGGACGACACTGGGTTTCGTCGCCGGTGTCGCGCTGACCGGTGTGACGCTCGTGCTCGACCAGGCCGTGCTGGCCCTCGGCAACGGCCGCCTCCAGCTCGAACGCAACGCGGTCGCCAGCACGGTGAAGATCGGCGCGCTCCTGGTGCTCGCGCACACGGGCCACGGCGGCGGTATGGCGATCTTCCTGTCGTGGACGATCGGCAACGTCGTCTCGCTGCCACTGATCGCCTGGCGCGCGGCACGCGACGCCCGCCGAACAGGCGACGCCCGCCGAACACGCGAGCCCGCCGTCGACTTCACCCTGCTGCGCGGGCTGGGCCGACAGGCCGCCAACCACCACCTGCTCAACCTGGTGCTGATGGCCCCCATGCAGCTCCTGTCCGTGATCGTGACGATCGCGATCTCGGCCGAGCACAACGGCTACTTCTCCATCGTCCAGCAGGTCTCCGGGTTCGTGTTCGTGCTGCCGTACAGCATCACCATCGGTCTGTTCGCGGCCGCGGCCGGCGATCAGGAGTCAATAGTCCGGCGGATGCGCATGACGATCCCGATCGGCCTGGCCGCGAGCCTCGCGGCCGACGCGGTGCTCCTGCCGGCCGGCGGTCTGGTCCTGGCCGTGTTCGGCCACTCGTATGCGACCGCCGGCGTCACCACCCTGCGAATCATCGTGCTTGCCGGCCTGCCGTTCGTCATCAAGGACCACTACGTGGCACTTCGTCGGGTGCAGGGACGCACCGGTCAGGCGGCACTCATCTGTTCCGTCGGCGCGATCGTCGAGCTCGCCGCGGCCGCCACCGGCGCCCGGCTGGGGGGGACGGCCGGGTTGAGCGCGGCCTGGGTCGGCGCTCTGCTCATCGAGGCCGCCCTGCTCGTCCGGCCGCTGTGGGCCGCACGCAAGGACCTGCCGCCCCTGCCCGCCGTCGAGCCGAACGACCGGGCCGTGCTCGTCCCCGATGCCCGAAGCGGCCGCTCCCCCGCCACCACCGCCACCGCCACGGGCGTGACGCCCGCGATCGCGGAGCCGGCTGTCGAGACCCTCGCCGGAGGCCTGACGTGACCGTCGTCGACCACCAGGCCCCCGGCGACGGCATCACCACCACAGACGCCATCACCACCCCAGACAGCGTCACCACCACCACGGACGGCATCACCACCCCAGACGGCATCCCCAGCGCAGACGGCATCCCCAGCGCAGACAGCGTCACCAGCGCAGACAGCGCCGGAACCGCGGAGGTCGTCGCCAGCGGTGCCACGGCCGTGGGCGTCGCCCTCCTGGAGGCGTCCGCGAGCGACCAGGCCGGGGCGATCCCGGCCCCGGGGGCCTCGGGCGAGGCGGCGCGCCGACGGCGTGACCTCACCGGGCCCGTCCTGCTGACGATGTCGTTGGGCCTGCTCCTCGTCGCCTACTGCGTCCAGCGGGGACGCGGCGGCGAGGACCAGGTGACGACCGAATCCCTGTACTGGGTGGCGCTGTCGATCATCTTCCTGCCGCCGACCGTACGCCTCCTGCACCCGCGCACGGGCGGGCGCGAACTGATCATCCTGTCCCTCGCCCTGCCGCTGGCCCTGCAGGTCAGTCGGACGGTTCTCTACCCGACCCGGTTCGTGTTCCACGACGAGCTCGTACACGAGAGCGTCCTGAACCACATCGCGCAGTACCGCCATCTGTTCACGCCGAACCCGCTGCTCCCGGTGACGCCCTACTACCCCGGCCTGGAGGTGGCCACCGACGGGGTGCGGGCGCTGACCGGGCTGCCCGCCCACACGGCGGCGGCGGTCGTGCTGGTCCTCGCCCGCGTCGTCCTGTCCGGCTCCTTCATCCTGATCGTCCGCCGGCTGACCGGTTCGACCCGGGCGGGCTGCCTCGCCAGCCTCGTCTACGTCTGCAACCCGCAGTTCGTCTTCTTCAACGGGCAGTTCTCCTACCAGACGATCGCGCTGCCACTGGCGGTCCTGGCCCTGTACCTCGTCCTGTCCCGAACCGGGGCGGAGACGGGGACGGGGACGGGAACGCGGACGGCCGATCGGCTACGCCCGCTGATCCTGCCGCTGGCGGCGCTGAGCGCCGTGGCGTTCTCCCACCACCTCACGTCGATGCTGCTCGTCGCCGCCCTGTGGGGATGGCTCGGGATGACCCTGATCCTGGGCGGGCGAGGGCGCCGTGACGGCTCGGTGTTCGCGCTGACGGTCGTGGCCGGGATCGGCACGCTGATCGTGATCGGCGCGTCGCTGCGGCCGGGCAACACCCTCGGCAGCTACCTGCTGGGGATCTACCGGGGTTCGGCCGGGGACGTCGCCAAGCTCACCGAGGGGCAGCAGACCCACGAGCTCTTCCACGACTCCGGCGGGATCGTGACGCCGCGATGGCAGCAGTACGTGTCCTTCGGCTCGATCGTCGTCGTCATGGCGGCGCTCGTGCCCGCCGCGATCAAGGCGCGGGTGTGGGTGCGCCGGCGCGCGGCGCTGGCGGTCGTCCTGAGCCTCACCGCGCTGCTCTATCCGGTCATCCCGGCCGGGCACCTGACGGCGGCGACCTCCGAGGTCGGCGACCGGGCTTCCGGCTTCGCCTTCCTCGGCGTCGGCTTCGTCGTCGCCTGGCTGCTGGTCGACCCGCCACGTTGGGCCTCGACGTCGCGTTGGGCCTCGGCGTCGCGTTGGGCCTCGGCGTCGCGTTGGGCCTCGGCGCCGCGTTGGGCCTCGGCGCCGCGTTGGGCCTCGATGTCACGTTGGGCCTCGGCGTCGCGCCTGCTGGTGTCCACCGCGGCGTTCCTGGTGGCGTTCGTCGGCGGGGAGATCATCGGTGCCGGCCCGGTGTGGCTGCGGGTGCCCGGCCCGTACCTGGTCTCGGCCGATCCGCGCAGCGTCGACGCGGCGAACCTGGCCGCCGCGCACTGGCTCGCCGACCATGTTCCGCCCGGCAGCCCGATCTACGCCGACCGGGTGTCGGGGCTGCTCGCCTCCGCCATCGGCCATCAGTACACCGTCCGGCACGTCGGCTCCGGGATCGACGCCTCCCCGGTGCTGCTCGGGACGACCTTCACCGCCGTCGACCGGCAGCTCATCCGCCACGCCGGGCTGGCGTACGTCGTCGTCGACCGACGCGACGCGACCGATCTGCCGCACGTGGGGGTCTACATCGAGTCGGGAGAGCTGGGCGGGGAGAGCCGGCAGGCGCCGGTCCCGATCTCCGCGCTCGACAAGTTCGCCACGGTGAACGGAGCCCGTCGTGTGTACGACAACGGATCCATCGTCATCTACGACGTGCGAGCCCTCCGTGCCTCCTGAGACGGCCGCGAGCGCGGCAACAGCCACAGGCCCGGTGACAGCCACAGGCCCGGTGACGGCCGGGGCCCGCCACCCGCGGCCCGCGTTCGTGGCCCGCTTGGCGCTCCTGGTCGCGGCGGTGACGGCGGTGCTCGTCCCCGCCCCCACCGCGCTCACCGCCCCGCTGGCCGCGGTCGCGGTGGTGGCCACCGTCGAGCCGATCGTGCGGACCCGCCGGGTCGGCCACCTCGACGCGCTGGTCGTCGGCACCGGGTCCGTCCTGATCTCGCTGATGGCCCTGGGCCTGCTCCTCAACTACCTGCCCGGCGGGATCACCGAGCGCTCGTGGGGGATCGCCGCCGGGCTGGCCGGGCTGGCCGCGCTGCTCGGCAGCGAGCTTCATCACCGCTTCGGTGCGGCCAGGACCGGGGCCGCGGCCAGGACCAGGACCGCGGCCGGGACCGGGGCTGCGGCCGGGTGGCGGGCGGTGCGGGAGTCGGTTCGGGCCGGTGGGCGGGCGCTGACCCCGCGGCGGCTGCTGGGCGCGAGCTGGTTCGTCGCGGCGGCCCTCGTCGTGACGGTCGCGCTCACGATGTCCGTGCGGGCCACCCAGCGGGCCGAACAGCCGCCGCTGTCGCTGGCGGTAGCCGCGCCCGCCTCCGGGCAGGCGGCGGCGCCGGGCACGGCGGTGATCGCCGTGTCCGCGACGCGGCCCGCCGGCCCCTACCGGTTGTTCGTCGACGCCGGGCAGGGATCCGTGCTCCTGCGCCCGTCGTTGGCGGTGACCAGCGGGCAGACGTACGTGACCGTGCCGGCGCCGGACGGGCGGCGGGTCGTGGTGACCCTCACCGGCCTGGCCGACGACCACGTCCTGCGCAGCCTCGTCCTCGGGGCGCGCCAGGCAGATCCGGCGCGGCCCGCGCCGGGGACGGAGCCATCCCGATGAGCGACAGCCGGCGCCCCCTGCGGGTGCTCCAGGTCACCGCGCGCTACCTGCCCGACCTCGGGGGCACCGAGACCCACGTGCACGAGGTCGGGCGCCGCCTCGGCCGGCGCGACGACCTCGATCTCACCGTGCTGACGACCGACCGGACCGGCCGGCGCCCG
Source organism: Frankia sp. ACN1ag (assembly GCF_001414035.1). Taxonomy (NCBI): domain Bacteria; kingdom Bacillati; phylum Actinomycetota; class Actinomycetes; order Frankiales; family Frankiaceae; genus Frankia; species Frankia sp. ACN1ag. The sequence goes on from NZ_LJPA01000019.1 coordinate 125,014, forward strand.
CGCGTGCAGCGGGCCGAGGGCTTCGACGTGCTGCGCCGCCAGGCCTGGCCGCGCGGCAGCGACTACCACCTCGCGCCGGGGCTGGTGAACGTGATCCGCCGCGGCGGCTGGGATCTGGTGCACCTGCAGGGCGTCCACACCGCGGTGCCGATCCTCGGCATGCTCGCCGCGCGGCGAGCCGGCATCCCCTACGTCGTCACCTTCCACACCGGTGGGCACTCCTCCGGGGCCCGGACGTCGATGCGGTCGGCGCAGTGGAAGGCGCTGAGCCCGCTGCTGCGGGACGCGCGCCGGCTGATCGGCGTGAGCCGGTTCGAGCGGGATCTGTTCCAGGGGGCGACCGGGATCTCCCCCGACCGGTTCACGGTCATCCGCAACGGCGGTGGCCTGCCCACCGCTCCCGCCGAGGTGCGTCCCATCGCCGGGCGGATCGTCTCCTCCGGACGGCTGGAGCGATACAAGGGCCACCACCGGGTGATCGAGGCCCTCGCGGCCGCGCGGCGCCGCCAGCCCGAGGCGCACCTGGTGATCCTCGGTGCCGGGCCGTTCGAGGCGGATCTGCGTGCGCTCGCCGACCGGTTGGGCGTCGGCCGGTCGGTGACCATTCGGGCCGTCCCCCCCGGGGACCGGGACGCGATGGCCCGGGAGCTCGCCAGCGCGACGGTCGTCGCGGCGCTGTCGGACTACGAGGCCCACCCGGTCGGGGTGATGGAGGCCCTCGCGCTGGGTGTGCCGGTCGTCGGCTACGACGTGGCCGGCACCGGGGATCTCGTCGCCGACGGCCTGGTCACCGGGCTGGCGCCGGAAACGCCGGCCGAGCGGGTCGCCGACGCGCTGCTCGCCGCGGCGCGGACGCGGCGGACGGCCGCCGTCGACCTGCCGACCTGGGAGAGCTGCGCCGACGAGCTCGCCACCGTCTACCGCACGGTCGTCGACGAAATCGACCAAGAGGAGGAAGAGGCGAAGAAGGCGGGGAAGAAGGCGGGGAAGGAGGAGCGCAAGAGGGCCGGTGAGCGGCCGGCCCGGGTGGTGCACGTCATCACCGCGCTCACGACCGGTGGGGCGGAACGCCAGGTCCAGCACCTCGTCGAGCGCGGCAGCGCCGAGTCCACGGTGATCTGCCTCTACGGCGGCGGTCTCGTCGCCGACGACCTGGTCGCCGCCGGCCACCGGGTCCACGTCCTCGGGATGGCCGGCTGGCGGCGTTTCGCCGCCCCCCTCCGGCTGGCGCGGATGCTGCGCCGGTTGCGCCCCGATGTCGTCCACACGCACCTGCTTGCCGCCCAGTTCTGGGGGCTGCCCGCCGCGCGACTCGCCGGCGTGCCGGTCATCGTCTCGACCGAGCACTCGCTGATGCCGATGACCATGGAGGGCCGCCCCACCACCCGGCGGCTGCGGCTGCTCTACTACCTGCTGGTCCAGCTCGCGCAGCACTCCGTCGCCGTCTCCGCGGCGACAGCCCGCCGGATGGTCTCCTGGGGGATCAACCCGGCCCGGATGAGCGTGATCCTCAACGGGACCGACATCGACGCCATGGCCTTCTCGGCCGGCGACCGGGCGGCGGTGCGCGCGGAGCTCGGCGTCGCGCAGGACGTGCGCCTCGTCGGGGCCGTCGGCCGCCTCGCCCCGGTCAAGCGGTTCGACGTGCTCATCGACGCGCTCGCGCCACTGCTGTCGACGGGGGACACGAGGCTCCTCGTCGTCGGCGTGGGGCCCCAGGAGGGCGCGCTGCGCCGCCGCTGCGCCGAGCACGGGATCAGCGACGCCGTCCACTTCCTCGGCGCGCGTTCCGACGTGGCGCGGGTGCTCAGCGCGCTCGACGTGTTCGTCAGCCCGTCCCGCGACGAGACGTTCGGCCTCGCCATTCTGGAGGCCCTGGCCAACGGGCTGCCGACGGTCTACGGCGAGTGCCCGGGTCTCGAGGGGCTCCCCAAGCCGCTGGCGACGGCGATCAAGCTACCCGCCGAACTCGACGGGAACGCCGAGCGGGCGGCCCTGGCCGAGGCGGTCGACGCCGTGCTCGACACCGGCCTGCGCGCCGATCACCCGCCGGCCGACCTGCGGGCGCACTGCGGGGTCGAGGGTTTCGTCGGCGCGGTCGAGGCCCTCTACCGAAGCCTGTCCGCCGGCCGACGGACCACCTTCGGCCTCGCCACGACACCCGCCACGACGCCCGCCCCAGCGCCGACCGTCCCAGCGCCGACCGTCCCGCCACCGGCCGCGCAGCGGCCCCGATCCCGAGCTTTGCTGGAGGACAGTTGACCCCAGGTAGGTGGCGCCGGGCCGGATCGCTCGGGGTCACGCTGATCATCGTGGGCGGTCTGCTGGCCGGCTGCTCCTGGTTCGGACACTCCGGCGGGTCCGCCACGTCCACCCACCGGCCCGGGCCCGAGCGACCGGAGCTGGCCGACCAGTTCGTGACCCGCTCCGGCGCCCAGCTGAAACTGGGCGGGCAGCCGTTCCGCTTCATCGGGTTCAACTACTTCGACGCCGCGGCCACGGACCGTTACACCTGCGCCTGGTGGCCGCGGGTGAGCGACGCGGACCTCGACCGGGACTTCCGCTTCCTGCACGAGCAGGCCGGCGCCACCGTCGTGCGCTTCTGGGCCTTCCAGACCTACACCCAGGGCGGGACGGACTTCTCCGGGGTGGACCGCGTGATCCGTGCCGCCCGGGCCAACGGGATGCGGGTCATGCCCGTCCTCGAAAACGAGTGGGGGGACTGCACGACGGCCGCCACCCGCACCGACAGCAAGGCCGCCTACCAGGGGGACACCTGGTTCGGACAGGGCTACCGGGTGCCCTTCGGCAACGCGACGCTGTCCTACCGGGACTACGTGAGCCGGATCGTCACGCACTACCGCGACGAGCCGACGATCCTCGGCTGGACGATGATGAACGAGGCCGAGACCAGCGCCCGCGACGACCAGAACCGCCCGGCACTCGTGGGCTTCGCCGGCGACATCGCCGGCGTGATCAAGTCCGCCGACCCGCGCCATCTCGTCAGCGTCGGCTCCCAGAGCAACGGGGCTCCGGGGGCGAGCGGACCGGACTTCGCCGCGGTCTACGGCCTGGCGAACATCGACTTCACCGAGGTCCACGACTGGTCGGCCTGGGGCTCGGACACCGAGGCGCTGCCCGGCAGCGCCAAGGACGGGTCGCTGCCGGCCACGACCTCACCGCAGTGCGCGCCGGTGCGGGGCGCCCCCCTCGCCTGCTCCTTCGCCTCCGCGCAGCAGCTCGGCAAACCGCTGATCGTCGGCGAGGCGGGCATCGCCGCCGGTGACGCCGCCGGCCGCGAGCGCCGGGCCGACCTGCTGGCGGCGAAGGTCCGCGCCGCGTTCCACAACGGGGCGTCCGGCTACCTCATCTGGCAGTTCAACCACGTCGTCGACACCGAACGGTACGACGTGCTGCCCTCCGACAACGATCCGCTCTTCGCCGTCCTGCGGCGGCTCTCGGACAACCCGCCGAGCTGACCCTCGGCCGCCCACGATCGGGAAGGCGACCGTGACGCACCCACCAGACACAGCACCGGCCAGCACGACACCGGCCAGCACGACACCGGCCAGCACGACACCGGCCGACGACGAGCGGGCCACGCAGCCCATCACCCTGCCGCCATCCACACGGCCGGGGACCGGCCCGACATCGGTGATCATCTGCGCCTACTCCGAGGAACGCTGGCACGACCTGCTGGCCGCGGTCGACAGCGTCCGCGGCCAGGGGCGTCCGCCGGAGGAACTCATCGTGGTCATCGACCACAACGAGGCCCTGCTCACCCGGGCCCGCGACGCCTTCGGCGGGACGGCCCGGGTGCTGGCGAACACGGGCCGGCGCGGCCTGTCGGGTGCCCGCAACACGGGCGTCGCGGCGGCCACGGGCGCCGTCCTGGTCTTCCTCGACGACGACGCCCGCGGGGAGCCGGACTGGCTGGAGCGGCTACTCGAGCCCTACGCCGATCCGCGCGTGCAGGGCGTCGGCGGCGCGGCGGTGCCGATGTGGCCCACGCCCGGTCGGCCGGCATGGTTTCCCGCCGAGTTCGACTGGGTGGTCGGCTGTACCCACACCGGGCTGCCCGCCGTCGCCGCGCCGGTGCGTAACCCGGTCGGCGCGGCGATGTCGTTCCGCCGCGGGGCGTTCGAGCTCGTCGGCGGCTTCACCGAGGGCGTCGGCCGGGTCGGTGCCCGCCCGCTGGGCTGCGAGGAGACCGAGTTCGGCATCCGGCTGCGGCAGGCCGACCCGGGCGCCCTCGTCATCCACCAGCCGAGCGCCGTCGTACGCCACCGGGTCACCCCGCCGCGGGCCCGGCCCGGCTACTTCTGGCGCCGCTGCTACGCCGAGGGGATCTCGAAGGCGACGATCTCGCGAACGGTCGGGCGGGATTCGGCACTCGCCGTCGAACGCGACTACGTCCGCCGGACCCTGCCGGCCGCGGTCCGCCGCTACCTGGGCCTGCGCGGTCGGCGCCGGGCCGCGGTGGCGGTGGTCCTCGGGCTCACCGCCACGACGGCGGGCTACCTGCGCGGCAGCGCGAGCTCCCTGGTCACCCGCTCCCCGCGCCCGCCCCGGTAGGCGGTTACCCGCTCCGTGCGGCGTCCCACGTCCCCGTCCCCCCGTCCCCGTCCCGTCCCGCGTCCCCGTTCCGGATGTCCCCTCGCCCGTCCCCCTGAGAGCACCGCTGCCGGCCGGCCCCCGACGGCCTCCCCGACCCCTCTGGCGCGCCCGTCTGGCGCACCCCTCTGGCGAACGGAGAACTCCAGTGTTGACAGCGCGGCCGCATCAGGGGCAGGAGGTCGACGACGCCCCGCCCCGCCCCGCCGCGCCGGCCGTCCCGGTGCCTCGCCAGTCGTCGGCGAAGCCCGACGCCGGCACCGACCCCATCGGCACGGTCACGGGGGCCATCGCCACCGACACCGCCCACGCCGCCGACACCGCCCACGCCACCGAGAACGGCAGCGCCACCAGGACCGGCAGCGCCACCAGGACCGGCAGCGCCACCGACACCGCCCACGCCACCGAGAACGGCAGCGCCACCGATGACGGCGGGGTGAGCCCGGGTCTCCTGCGCCTGATCGCCGATCGGCACGGCCGGGGCGCGCTGCGGGTCGGGGTGGTCACCGCGGCGGCCCTGGTGGCCTGCGCCGGCACCCTGGACCGACTCTGGCCGGCCGGCCGGGACCAGGCCGGCGCGGCCTTCCACCTCGCCGTGCTGCCCGCAGGTGCGGCGCTGCTGCTCCTGCGCGGCCGGCCGGCACCCGGCGAGCCCGACATCCACGACCGTCAGGTCGACTACCTGGTGGGGCTGCCGCTGCTGGGCGTCGCGGTGTTCGTGCTGACCGCGATGCCGGCCCGGCTCGGCACTCGGTTCTGGACCACGCACGCCGACCTGCTGCTCCTGCCGCCCCTGATGGCCGCGGCCGTCGCCCTGGTGTTCGGCACCCGCGCGATGTGGCGGCTGCGCGCCCCGCTGCTGCTGCTGACCGCCGCCCTCGCGCCGCTGCCGGAGGCGGCTGCCCGGTGGCCGGCCCGCCCGGTCGCCGCCGCCCTGCGGCCCCTGGTCCGCCCGCTCGCCGGACCCACGCTCACCGGGCCCACGCTGACCGGACCGGCGCTCACCGGCGCCCTGACCGGGGCGGCGGGGGTGAGCGCCGCTCTCGCGCTCGCCCTGCTGCTGGGCTGTTCGGCCCGCCGGCCGGCCCGGGCGTTTCGGCGGGGGGTGATGGTGCTGGCGCTCTGGGCGACGCTGGCGGTCGGGCGGATCGCCGTCGCCGTTCTCGCCGCGCGGGCGGGCGCGCCGGGCGCCGCCCGCGCCGTCCTCGGAGTGGGCGGGGATCTGGCCGTCCTCGCGCTGCTGTTCGGGGTGCTCGCCGTCGCCGGTGCGCCCCGGGCCGCGCGCTGCGCCCGCGCCGGTGCCTCCCGGCCGGTGCGGCGGGCGGCGGTGGCCCACTCCCGGTGGGCGCTCGTCGTCGTCGTGGCGTCCGCAGTGACCCTCGCGGCCCTCGGCGCGCTGCTTCCCCCGGCGCTGGCGGGAGCGGTATGAGCGCCCCCGGTCCGTACGCGGCGGCGCGCCGCACGCTGTCGACCGGCCAGCGGGTCGGGCTGGCGGCCGTCGGGGTGCTGCTGGTGGCCGGGGTGACGCTGGCGACGACCCCCACGCTGATCGCCGTGGTGGCGGTGCTCAGCGCCGCCTACGTCGCCGCGTTCGCCGAACGCCTCCTGCTGCTGCACCGGGCCATCCACGATCCGGGCCTGATCGTGGTCGATCCCGACGACGCGCGCGCCTGCCCCGACGCCGACCTGCCCCTCTACACCGTGCTGGTACCCGCCTACCAGGAGCCGGAGGTGTTGCCGCACCTGCTCGCCGCGATCGGACGGCTGGAGTACCCGGCGGACCGGCTCGAGGTGCTGCTGCTGCTGGAGGAGGACGACGAGGCGACGTACGCGGCGGCGCGGGCCGCGGCCTCCCCGCCGTACCTGCGGGTGGTCCGGGTGCCCTACTCGGAGCCGCGCACCAAGCCGAAGGCCTGCAACATCGGGCTCGAGATCGCCCGCGGCGACTTCGTCACCATCTTCGACGCGGAGGACCGGCCCGAACCGTTGCAGCTGCGCCGCGCCGTCGCCGCGTTCCGCCGGCTGCCGCCGAGCGTGGCCTGCCTGCAGGCGAAGCTCGGCTTCTTCAACCACAAGCAGAACATCCTCACCCAGTGGTTCACCGCCGAGTACGCGATGTGGTTCGAGCACATGCTGCCGGGACTCGTCCGCCAGGATGCCCCGGTGCCCCTGGGCGGCACATCCAACCACTTCCGGACCGAGGTGCTGCGGGAGCTCGGCGGCTGGGACCCGTTCAACGTGACCGAGGACGCCGATCTCGGGGTGCGGCTCTACCGCCGCGGCTACCGCACGCTCATCCTCGACTCGGTCACCCTGGAGGAGGCCAACAGCGACGCCATCAACTGGCTCAAGCAGCGTTCCCGCTGGTACAAGGGCTACCTGCAGACCTGGCTGGTGCACTCCCGCCAGCCGCTGCGCCGCTGCCGGGAGATGGGGCTCGTCACCTACCTGCGGTTCAACCTGTTCGTCGGCGGAACCCCGCTGCTCGCGATCATCAACCCGATTTTCTGGGCGCTGACGCTGATGTGGTTCGTCGGCCGGGTCGGCTTCGTCCACGCCCTCTTCCCGGCCTGGCTGCTCTACGCCAGCCTGGTGTGCCTCGTCGCCGGCAACTTCACCTTCGTCTACGTCAACGTGCTCGCGGCCCGCGCCACCGGGCTGCCCGGGCTGGTGTTCCGGTCGGTGCTGTCGCTCGCCTACTGGGTGCTGATGTCGCTGGCCGCGGCCAAGGCGATGGTCCAGCTCGTGCTCGCGCCAAGCTTCTGGGAGAAGACGACCCACGGCCTCGGCGCCACCCCACTGCCCCCACCGTCCGATCCCCTCCCCGATGACGTCGTTCCCGCCGCTGTCGCTGCCGCCGTGGAAGGGCCGACGATCGACCGTCCGGTGGCCGCCATCCCCTCCGCCGCCGGCACGTCGATCGCCCTGGAGACCGGCAGTGTCCACGCTTGACGCGGGGCCGGTACCCGAGGTTGCCGAGGCCCCGCCCAGCGGTGGTCCCGCGACTGCGCCGACCCCGCAGATCCCGTCGACCCCGCAGATCCCGCCAACCCCGCAGATCCCGCCGCACCTGCCGCGGCCGCCGGGCGGGCGGGCCCATCCCGGGGACGACCGCGAGGAGCGTCGCCGCCGGTCTCCCGCGGTTGCGCGGCTCGCGCCGCCGTGGCGCCGGCCCGCGCCCTGGGTCCTCGCCGCCCTGGCCGCCGGCTATGTCGCCGTCGGGGCGTGGCTGGGGCTGGGCCGGGGCGCCGCCCTGCCCGAGGCGCTGCGGCTGACGACGCGGGCCTACCTCCCGCTGTTCGGCGACGGTGGACAGCTGGGCTGGCTCGCCGTCGGCTGGGCGCCGCTGCCCGCGGCGGTGCAGGTGCCACTGATGCCGCTGGCCTGGTGGTGGCATCCGTTCGCGGCCGGCGGGCTCGGCGCCACCGCGCAGTCGGCGCTGTTCACCGCCGGCGCCGTGCGGCAGCTGCACCGCACGGCCGGCGAGCTGGGCGCCGGGCGGCGGGTCGCGGCGGCCGTGGCGGCGCTGTTCGCCCTGCACCCGGCCGTCGCCTACGCCGGGGCGAACGGCACGGCGGAAGCGTCGTTGCTGTTCTTCCTGCTGCTCGCGACCCGCCATCTGCTGCGCTGGGGCCGCGGTGGGTCGGCGAACCGGCTCGCCGCGGCAGGCGTGGCACTGGCCGGCGCCGGACTGTGCGGGCTGCCGGCGCTCGGCGCGGGTGTGGCCGCCACCGCGGCGGTGGCGGCGGTGGCGTATCGGGGCGCTGACGGCCCGGTGACGGCCCGCCGCGCGGTCGCCTGCGCCGACGCGCTGGTCGTCGCCCTGCCGCTGCTGTTCACCACGACGGTCCGGCTGCTGATCGGAACGCTGGTGGCCGGGTCGTGGGAGCGGATGGTCGCGATCGGCACGAACCCGAACCTGCTGCCCGGGGGTGCGGAGGGTGCGTCGGGCGTCGGCGCCGCGGCGCGGATCGCCCGGCTCGCCGCCCAGTCGGCGGTGCTGGAACCGTTCGCCGCCGCCCTGCTGATCGTCGCCGCGGTCGTCGCCGTCCGGCGGCGCGCCGCGGCGAGCGCGGCGGCCCTGACCGTCCTCGTCGGCGGCTACGGCACGGCGGTCGCGGTGGCGGCGATCGGCCCGGGCGGGCCCTGGTCGCTGGGGTCCTCCACCCTGCTCGTTCCCCTCACCATCCTCGCCGCCACCGGCCTGGCCACGGCCGGCGGCGCCCACCCGCCCGGCGGCGCCCACCCGCCCGTCCGCCCGGCCGCTCACCCGATCGGCGGCGCGCGCCCGGCCGTCCGCCCGTCGGCTCGCCCGGTGGCGCCCCGGTACCGCCGCGGGGTCGCCGTCGCCGTGATGCTCGCCGCGGCCCTGCCCGCGGGCGCGGCCGGCCTGCTCCAGCGCGCCGTCGCCCCCGACGAGGCGCACACCCTCACCGCCGCGTTCACCCCCGACCGGGCCGACGGCGCCGAGCGGCAGCGGCGCCACCGCTACGACACCGACCGCGGCCTCGCCCGCTGGTTGGACGCCCAGCACCTGCCCCCGCGGACGGTGCTGCTGGACACCGCGACCGGCTTCGAGGTCGTGCTGGCGTCGCGCAACCCCCGCCAGTTCGCCGTCCCCGCCGGCCATGGCTTCGACGAGCTCGCCCACGAACCGGCCCGGCGAGGCGTGCGCTACGTCGTGGCCCGACCCCGGGAGGATCCGCTGCCCGCCGACCGCGTCAACCAGGCGTACCCGACCATCGCCCGCGACGCGAGGCTGCGGCTGGTCCGGGTGGAACCCACCGGCGGGGACCTGCCCGCCTGGCGCGTCTACGCGGTGCGCTGATGCGCGCCACGCCCCGCGCCGCCCGCCCAGGCTCGTCCCCCCAGCACCGGCTCTGGCGCCAGCCCCAGTTCTGGCGCCAGAGCCGGCCCGAACGGCGCCCGAGCTCCGGTCGCCTCCGCCGGATGGCGCTGGCCGTGGTCGGCGCGGCGCTCGTGCTCGGCGCCGTCGCCACCGGCTGCGCGGGCGGCGGGCATGCCACCGCCGGCCGGCAGGGTTCCGCCGGTCCGGCACGGGCGGGGTCGGCGGGCGATCCCGCCGACGCGTTCGTGACGGTCGCCGGGGGCCGCCTGGAGCTGGCCGGCAAGCCGTGGCGTTTCACCGGGATCAACGTGTGGAACGCGAACACCCCCGCGGACGACAGCCGCTACGGCTGCGGGGAACCGGTGGACCTCGAGGAGGTCGCGCCCGCCCTCGGCAACGGGGTGCAGGTGGTGCGCACCTGGTTCTTCCAGCGCCTGGCCACCAGCCTCGACGGCCGACGGGACTGGTCGACGTTCGACCGCACGATCGCCGCGGCGAAAAGCCGCGGCCTGCGCATCGTCGCGACCCTGGGCAACCAGTGGCCGCAGTGCGAGGGCTTCCCCACCTACCAGGCCGGCTACAAGACGCAGCGGTGGTACCAGACCGGCTACCGTTCCGCGCCGCCGCCCGGCCAGCCCGACAGCTACCGCGCGTGGGTGCGGGAGGCCGTCACCCGCTACCGCGACGAGCCGGCGATCGCGATGTGGCAGCTGATGAACGAGGCCGAGGACGCGACGGCCTACCACGGCCCGTGCGCCCCGAACGCCGCCGCGACACTGCACTCGTTCGTCCAGGACATGGTCACCCTGGTGAAGAGCGTCGACCCCCACCACCTGGTCAGCGTCGGCACGGTCGGCGCCGGCCAGTGTGGCGCCGCCGCCGACGAGTACGCGACCCTGCACGCGATCGACGGCGTCGACGTCCTCGAGTACCACGACTACAGCCCCGCCCCCGTTCCCGGCGACCGGTGGAACGGACTGGCCGAACGGCTGCGCCAGTCCGCGGCGCTGCACAAGCCGCTCATCGTCGGGGAGATGGGCGTCGCCCCGCGGGAGGCCGGCGGGATCCCGGGGCGGGCCGCCCTCGTCGACCGCAAGATCGGCGCCCAGTTGCAGGCCGGCGTCGCCGGCGTCCTGCTGTGGACGTGGCGCGGCAACGACTCCGGCGACGGCTACGACATCCTGCCCGGCGACCCGGTCCTCGGCGTCCTCGCCCGGGCGCTCGACCCCGCCCCTCGCTCGGGAAGCGCCCCCGCGAGCTGACAGTGCTTGCGGGATGCTTCGTCGAGTGCGGTGGTCAGCAGCTGCGTTGCAGCACGAGGGCCTTCACCAGGGCTCCCCACTCGTAGGCGATGTTGTAGGGCAGCGAGCGCGCCGGCATGGACGGCGCTTCCAGCTGCACGTCGCCGTGGAAGCAGCGGTCGACGCGCAGCCGGGCCCGCGTCGCCTGGGTCCGCCGCGCGACGACGATGACCTTCCGCCAGCCGTCACGGCCCGCCAACAACCGGATCTCACGGCCCTCGCCCTGGGTGGTGAACGGCTCCGGCCGAAAACAGATCNCCCGCNCCCCGGCGCCCGCCTCGGCCGCGGACGGGCACCAGCTGTCCGGCGTCGACACCGACACCGACACCACCAGCGTCGGCGCGTAGCCCGCCCGGCTCAGCGTCAGCGCCCGATCCAACCCGCCGTCCACGCCGCCGAGCGCGACGATCGCGTCCGCCTTGGACGGCGAATCGAGCGCCGGGAAGACGAACAACCGCAGGGTTGAGACGATCAGCGTCACGACGACAGCGACGGCGCCCAGGGACAGCAACAGCCACCGCCGTCGTCGTGATCGGCCGGTGGGTCGATCGATCGCTTCGGCAGGCTGACCGAGGTCCGCGGCAGGCTCGACATCCGAGGCGCCCTCGTCCTCGTGCCCGGCTGGACGGGTCAGGATGGCCACGCTCCCCGCAACTTGGAGGATCTCCACTCGTCCACCCACACCAACGACCTGGCCCCGTCGATGTTCTCCACGACCCGCCGGTGTGACCGGATTCATCGGCAGCCACAGAACCGCCGCCGAAGTCGCTGGCCGGCGAACCAGACGCTCATCCGACATACGTTCAGGCGCTCGTCAGCCCCTCCCGCGTCCGGCCGGCGGACCATGCGATTTTTCTTGATCTAGGCCGTCCGCCGACCCGCCTGCCGGCCGCGGGTCATCCGTAGTCGCGGCGGCCGGTGGAGGCCGCCGCGACCAGAGAAATCGGCCCGGCCAAGCACTCGATGATCGTCTGAGCGCACTCTCGGAACGCGTCGAGTGACCCTCGGTAGGGATCGGGCAAGTCGTCATCGCTCCTCGGACCGGTAGCCGTCCAGCCGCGGCGCGACGACGCCAGACCGACCAGCGACTGCATGGCCGTCCTCGCCTCTCCCCCGGTAAGTGAGGTGCTGCCCGTTTCACGGACACGCGATAGTTGGACTATATCAGCTTTACGCCGCCTCCGGTATTGATGTCTGACTCGTCAGGTAGAGATGTTCGACGTGTTCCGGAGTGTGGTAGCNGAGGGTGGAGTGGAGTCGCTGCCGGTTGTAGAAGACTTCGATGTACTCGGCGATCGCACTGCGGGCGGCGCGGNGGNNGGGGTAGATTTCTCGGTAGACGAGTTCATTTTTGAGTGTGCCGAAGAAGGATTCGGCGGCGGCGTTGTCCCAGCACACTCCGGTGGCGCCGACGGAGGGTCGCGCGCCGTGCTTGCTCAGGGTTCGATGATAGGCATCGGACGTGTATTGCGC
>NZ_LJPA01000020.1:0-91631 GCF_001414035.1 Frankia sp. ACN1ag
GTCTGATACTGCTTCAACACCTGCTGGCCTGCCTGCGCAGGCAGCACGGAAAGCCACTCGAAGCCTTCCGGTAGATTCTTCCGCGCTTCCCGCATCTGCCGATCAACCTCGGCCACGGCGAGCATGGGACGGCGATGCTCGCGGCACGTCGTGTGCCATTCGTGTAGCAGATTCCACAACCCCCGCGCCGCATGACCCTGCCCGTCCAGTTTCCCTGCCTGACCCGAATCCGGGTACAGACGGGCGACGTGAACCGACCGGGGCATGGCTGTAATTCTACCCGAATACACGGCGATTCACCTCCCGACTAAAGGCGGAAGCCCTCTCGCCGAAGCCTGGTAGCGATCAGCGTCGAGACGGCCCGGTCGCGGTCGAGCTGGCCGGTCTTCGTCGGTGGAATCCCCGGGCGGCTCCCCAGGCGGCATCAGTCCGGTGCGTCTGATCCGCTGCCGGCTTCCACCAGCCATCCAAGATCATTTATGTTGCTCCCGTTTCGTCAACAACGTTGATTATCTTGTGTACGACGGGCCTTCACCGGACCGAGTCCGGCGGGGGCCGGCCGTGCTCCAGCAGCAGCGGGAGAAGGAGGTCGACGAGCTCGGTGCAGGCCGCGACGGTCTCCGCGTCGCTGGTGGTGTCCGTCTCGAGACCATGAGCCAGCGCCTTCAGGGTGATCGCGCCGTANAGGCACTCGATGACACGGGCCCGGGTGATCGGGTTGATGGGTTCGCCGCGCTCGGCGGCCCGGGTGAGCACCACGCCTGCGGCTCGGCGATGGCGTTCGGCCACATCGATGGTGACCTGGGGGGCGGCGCGGCTGGCCACGGCCTCGACCGCGAGGCGCAGCGTCGCGAACCCCACGGGGTCGAGCAGGAATCGCAGCATGTTCGTACTCAGGGCGATCAGGTCGTCGCGCAGTGATCCGGTGTCGACGTCCTCGATCGCGCGGGACCGCGCCAGGACGCTGTCGACGAGGAGCGTGTCGCGGTCGGGCCAGCGCAGGTAGACCGTGGACTTGCCGACCCCGGCGCGCCGGGCGACGGCGTCGATGGTGAAGCCGGTCGCGCCGCGTTCGAGGTACTCGTCGATGGCGGCGTCGAGGATGCGCCGCTCGGCGTCGGCCTTGCGAGGCCGGCCGGGGGATCGTCGCGCGGCCGTCGCGCCGTCACCCATGGATCTCCTCTCCGCCGCGTCCGCGAGCTGATCCTCACCGTAGCGGCGAGCAGCGGGGCCTGCGGAGCCGATCTCCGCGCAAGGATTTACGGACGACTTTGTCCGATTCCTTGACACGTGACGACCACCACAGTTCACTAAGGTCACTCAGTCACCTCACTGTTCAGCCCCGAGCGGCGCACCTCCGAGCGGCCCGCCTCCCATCCGCCCGCCTCTGATCCGCCCGCCTCCGATCCGCCCATCCACTCCGTCGTGCGCGCGAGAACGTCCCGAGGAGCCCCATGCCAGACATCGACCGCACCCCACCGAGGGTCCATCTCCGCATCAACGGTGAGAAGCGTGCGTCCGGATCGGGCGGCACCTACGGTCACGTCAACCCGGCCACCGGCGAGGTCGACGCGCAGATTCCGTTGGCGGACAAAGACGAGATCGACCTCGCCGTCACCGCGGCGCACGAGGCGTTCCAGACCTGGAAGCGGACCCCGCCCGCCCAGCGCCGCGCCCTGCTCCACCGGCTCGCGGACCTGATCGAGGCCCACGCGGACGAGTTCGCCCGGCTCGGGGCGCTCGACAACGGCACGCCGCTGTCCGTCGGAGCGGCCTTCCCGGTGCTCTCGGCGGAGTGGACCCGTTACTACGCCGGCTGGGCCGACAAGATCCACGGCGACCTGACCGGCAACCCCGTCCAGGACTCCGAGCTCGGTTACACCCTCGCCCAGCCGTACGGCGTCATCGGGATCATCATCACCTGGAACGGCCCGCTCATCTCGCTGGCCATGAAGATCCCGGCCGCGGTCGCGGCCGGGAACACCGTGGTGGTCAAGCCCTCCGAGCTCACCCCGTTCAGCGGGGAACTGTTCATGGACCTCGTCGAGCAGGCCGGGTTCCCGCCCGGGGTCGTCAACGTCCTGCCCGGCACCGCCGAGGCGGGCGCCCAGCTCGTCTCCCACCCGCTGGTCCGGAAGGTCACCTTCACCGGTGGCCCGGCCACGGCGACCAGGATCCTCGAGGCGTGCGCGCCCAGCATGAAGCCCGCCGTCCTCGAACTCGGCGGCAAGTCCGCCAACATCGTCTTCGATGACGCCGACCTCGACGTGGCCTGCCAGCTCGGGACGACGTTCTCCCTGATCGCGCTCTCCGGCCAGGGCTGCGCCTTCGCGACCCGGATGATCGTCCACGAGGACGTGTACGACGAGGTCGTCGCGCGAGTGAAGCTGATCGCGCAGAACATCCCGGTCGGTGACCCGTTCGATCCCGCCGTGGCCTCCGGTCCGGTCGTCAACCAGGCGGCCGTCGAGCGGATCCTCGGGATGATCGAGCGGGCCTCCGAGCAGGGCGCGACCCTGCTGACCGGCGGGAGCCGGATCGACCGGGCCGGCTTCTACCTCCAGCCGACGGTCTTCACCGACGTCGACCCGGACTCCGAGCTCGCCCAGACCGAGGTCTTCGGACCGGTGCTGACGATCTTCCGGTTCCGGACCGAGCAGGAGGCGGTCGCCCTGGCCAACGGCACCCGGTACGCGCTGTCCTCCTACGTCCAGACCAGGGATCTGCAGCGGGCGCTGCGGGTCGCCGCCGAACTCGACGCCGGCGAGACGCTCATCAACGGCGCGACGAACCTCAAGGTCGGCCGGCCGTTCGGGGGGTTCGGGCTCTCCGGGGTCGGCAAGGAGGGCGGCCGCGAGGGCATCGAGGAGTTCCTCCGCATCCGCAGTGTCGGCATCGCCGTCTGACCGCACCGGCCGACCTCACCGGCACCGGCTTCTCGGCGGCCCTGGCCGCTCAGCGGCACCGGCTTCTCATCGGCTCGCGAGACAGGACAGGAACAATGACCGGAAAGCTCGAAGGGCNCGTCGCGTTCATCACCGGCGCCGCCCGTGGCCAGGGCCGCGCGCACGCCGTTCGCCTCGCCCGGGACGGCGTCGACATCATCGGCGTCGACATCTGTGCGGACATCCCGTCGATGAACTACCCGTGCGGCACCTGGGCCGAGCTTCAGCAGACCGCCGACCTGGTCGAGAAGGAAGGCCGCCAGGCGGTCATCGGCAAGGCCGACGTCCGTGACCAGCCTGCGCTTCGGGCCGTCTTCGACGAGGGATACGCCGCGTTCGGCCGGGTCGACATCATCCTGGCCAACGCCGGCATCCTGCGGGTCGGCGACAGCGTCGACCCGCAGCGCGAGTGGCAGGACACCATCGACATCCTGCTCACCGGCACGTTCAACACCGTCCAGGTGGCCCTGCCGCGGTTGCGGGCGGGTGGGCGCGGTGGCTCGATCGTCATCACCTCCTCGAGCGCGGGGCTGAAGGGCACCGCCAGCGAGGAGCCGAGTGCCCAGGCCTACACGGCGGCCAAGCGGGGCCTCGTCGGCTACATGCAGGTGCTGGCCACCCAGTACGCCGCCGAGATGATCAGGGTCAACACCATCCACCCGACCGGTGTCGTCTCGGGCATGACGATGAACGCCGCGATGCAGGCGGCGATGGCGAAGGCGGACAGCAACGTCTCCGCGATGCAGAACGCCCTGCCCATCCCCATTCTGCAGCCCGAGGACATCGCGGGCGCCGTCGCCTACCTGGTCTCCGACGAGGCGACGTTCATCACCGGGACCCAGTGGGCCCTCGACGCCGGCTTCACCGTCCGCTGACAGCCCGGGACAGCCGACAGCCCGGGACAGCCGACAGCCCGGGACAGCCGACGGCCCCGGACAGCCGACGGCCCGGGATAGCTGAGGAGAATCTGCGATGACAACGCCCACCACCGAGGTCACCGACCACCGACTCGTGGGAGTCGGCGCGGTCGGCGAAGCAGGCGACCGTTTCGACGCGCTGCGTGCCTTACACCGCGTCGTGCGGGTGACCGAACCCGCCCTGTCGTACTGGATGGTGCTGGACCACGATCTCGTCCGCGAATGCCTGCAGAATCCGGCGGTCTTCTCCAGCGAGGTCATCACCCCGCTCAGCCCGGACCCGCCGTTCGCAATGATTCCCATCCAGCTCGATCCGCCGGAGCACACGCAGTGGCGGCGGCTGCTGGCACAGTACTTCTCCCCGCGCACCATGGGGTTGCTGCGGCCGCGTCTGGAGGAGCGCACCGCCGAGCTCGTGGCGGCGATCCGCGCCAGGGGCGAATGCGACTACGTCGAGGATTTCGCGCTGGAGCTGCCGACGGTGGTCTTCCTCGAGCTCATGGGGCTGCCGATCGACGAGTTGCCGACCTTCCTGGAGTGGGAGAAGCAGGCGCTCGCCCCGACCGACGAAGGCGTCTTCGACCCGGACCGGCAGATCGGCGGGATCTTCTCGGTCGTCGGGTACTTCCAGGCCGAGATCGCTCGTCGGCGGGAGAGCGGCGAGCGGGGCGAGGGACTGCTCGGCGCGATGCTCGGCTGGGAGCTCGACGGCGCGCCGGCTCCCGACGACGCGCTGGTCAACTGCTGCCTGCTGCTCTTCCTCGCGGGGCTCGACACCGTGGCGATGAGCCTGTCCTTCGCGATGCACCACCTCGCCACGCATGAGGCCGACCGGCGTTATGTCGCCGGGCTGGCCGCCGCCGGCGAGCCGATCGACGGCGTCGTCGAGGAGCTGCTGCGGTTCTACGCCGTGCCCGAGATCGGCCGGAAGGTGACCCAGGACATCGAGGTCGGCGGCCAGCAGCTACGGGCCGGTGACCTCGTGCTCTTCCCGCTGGTCTCCGCGAACCGGGACGAGGCGCTCGTCGCCGGCGCGGACGCCCTCGACCTCACCTCGCGACAGCCCGCCCCGCACCTGGCGTTCGGCGCGGGCCCCCACCGGTGCCTGGGCTCACACCTCGCCCGGATCGAGATGACCGTCGCGCTCGCCGGCTGGCACCGCGTCATCCCGGACTACGCCCTGCGCGACGGCGCCACGCCCCGGGCGTACTGGGGCAATGTCCACGGCATCTTCTCCCTGCCCCTGGCGGGATTCGGATCCCGGCCCGGGCGAAAGGACGACCGATGAGAATCGTGGTCGACACCGGGCGCTGCTCGGGCCACGCCCGCTGCAACGCCACCGCCGACGATCTCTTCCCCCTCGACGACCTGGGCTACGTCGCCGTGACCGACCCGGAGGTTCCGGCGGGCCAGGAGAAGCGCGCCCGCGACGCCGTCGCCGCCTGCCCGGAGCGGGCGCTGAGCCTCGTCGACGAGTGAGTGCCCGCGGTCGTGCTGTACGTGATCGTGGGAGGTCGAACCGGCGGGCGCTGAAGTCGCGGGAGTCCCGCCGGGCGCCCGGCGGGCCGACCCGGCCGGCAGGCCCTCGACCGGGTGGGTCCCTGCACGCGTCAACGTCGTCGTCGAAGGTGTGGAAACCTGCATCTGTGACGGATGCGAACAAGGTGATCAATCTGGCGGCGCTGTCCGGCTGGCTGGACGAGCACGTCCCGAGCCTGGGCGACGGGCCGCTGGAGACGGCCCTGGTCTCGGGCGGGTCGACCAACCTGATCCTGAGCCTCGACCGGGGCGGCCGGAAGGCGATCTTCCGCAGCCCGCCGCTCGAGGGCAGCCCGCAGGGTGCGCGCACGATCCAGCGCGAGGCCACCGTCCTGCGCGCGCTGACCGGGACCGACGTCCCGAGCCCGGAGTTCCTCGGCTTCTGCGCGGATGACTCCCTGCTCGGGGTCAGCTTCTACGTCATGGAGCTGGTCGACGGCTGGGCGGCCACCATCACCGCCGAGAACGAGACGATCTGGCCGGCGGGTTTCGACGGCGGCCCCGACCAGCACTACATCTGCTGGGCGATGACCGACGGGCTGGTCGCGCTGGCCAACCTCGACTACGAGGCGGTCGGGCTGGGCGGCTTCGGCCGGCCCGAGGGATTCCTCGAGCGCCAGCCGGACCGGTGGCTGGGCCAGGTCGACGGCTACCGCCGGCGCTACCCGAAGTACGAGCCGCGCGACCTGCCCGGGCTACGGTACGTGGCGGACTGGCTGCGGGACAACGTCCCGGCGGGCTCGCGTCCCGCGCTCATCCACGCCGACTACGCGCCGAACAACGCGCTGTTCCACCACCGGCCGCCGGCCCGACTCGCCGCGATCATCGACTGGGAGACCGCGACCATCGGCGATCCCCTGCTCGACCTCGCCGCGTTCGCGAACAACCTCGTCACCGCCGAGGAGGACGACGGCGCCATGCGGTACTTCACGCCGGGGCGTTTCCCGCACCGCGACGACGTCATCGCCTACTACGGCGAGCAGACCGGCCGCGACGTCTCGACGATCGGCTACTACTCGGTCCTGTCCAAGTGGCGCGNGGCCTGCATGATCGAGTACAAGGTCGCCGAGTCGCTCCAGGGCCTGTCACCGAAGGCCAAGGGTGACCGCTTCGACGCGATCGTCCGCCGCCTGCTGCTCGACTCCGAGGCACTCGCCCGCTCCCTGACCTGACGGCCGAGCCCCAGTGCGGGCAGGCCACCCCATGAGCCGAACCAGGCCCGCTGGTTGTGCCGTGGCCGCGGGCCGACGGGAGCCAGGTCTGCCCCTCCGGCACGCAGGCAGCAGTGGTCAGGATCGGGTGGATGCGACGAGCAGCTCGTCGGTGGCCTGGCGGAGATGGCGGCGGGCAGCGGGGTCGTAGGCCTGGGCGAGAGCGCGGGCCTCACGTTGGCCGACGAAGTAGCGGCCGGTGCCCGAGGTGGCTGCGGGGCCGGTGATCAGGTTCAGGGTGGCGTCGCCGCCCTCGGTGACGGTGCTGCTCACGGGGGAGCCGGCCTGGCGGACCATCGTGGTGTCCATGAAGGTCGCGGGGTGCAGGGCGTCGACGGTGACGCCGGTGCCGGCCAGCTGTTCGGCCAGGTCGAACGTTCCCATGATTTGGGCGATCTTGCTGCGGCGGTAGGCGCGAATGCCGCCGTAGTCCCGAGTGGTAAGCAGGTCGGCGAAGTCGAGGGGTTCCTGCCCGGCGGAGGCGACGTTGACGATCCTCGCCGGGGCGGAGCGGGTCAGCAGCGGCAGCAGCAGGCGGGTCAGCCGGTAGCCGGCCAGGTAGTTGACGGCGAAGCGCAGCTCGATGCCGTCGGCACTGGTCTCGCGGACGGCGCCCGGCGTGCCGAACCCGACCCCGGCGTTGTTGACCAGCACGTCGAGCCGGTCGGTGTGCCGTTCGACGGCGGCGGCGAGGCCGTCGACCTCGCCCAGATCCGCGAGGTCGGCGAGCAGCACCTCGGGCCGCGGCCCGCCGGCCGCGCGGATGCGGCCGGCCACCCGCTCGGCGCGGTCGGCGTCGCGGCCGTGCACCAGCACCCGCCAGCCCGCACCGCCCAGCCGTTCGGCCAGGTGGGCGCCCAGCCCGTCGGTCGCCCCGGTGATGAGGACCGTGCCCTCGTTCACGTGCGTTCTCCTCTCGCCTGTCCTGGCAGGGACCGTGCCCGACAGCGGGGCCGTTCCTGTCGAAGCGGCCCTGCTCCTCAACCGGCCCTGCTCCTCAACCGGGTGGGAACCCGTCGACCGCGGCGGCTCTTCCCGTGACGGCTCTTCCCGCGACGGATCCGAGCGGTTGGATGAGACGGGTAGGAACGTTCGGTACGGGCATAGGCACCTTCAGCGACCGCGGCGCGCCACCGGCTCGCGGCGGCGCGGGATCGCGGCCGCCGGTCCCCCGATGCCATGCCCGTAGCGGAGTCGGGGCTGGACCGCATCACGATGCTCAGAGGGCACGACGCCCAGAGGAGAGGTCGCCCATCATGACCACGACCGTGGAGCACGGGAACATCACCGGGACGAAGGACGCCCAGTACGACCTGCTGTGGTTCACCGAGATCTGCCTGAACAACGCGCTGCGGCTGGAGACCTACGCCGCCGACGCCGAGCGCGACGGGGACCGGGAGCTGCACGACCTGTTCCGCCGGGCGCAGACCGAGAGCCGCAAGGGCGCCGAGCAGGGCAAGCAGCTCCTGCGCAACCGGTTGTAGACCACCGGCGGCGTCACGGGGCGTCGGCGGCGTCACGGCACGCCGGGCGGGACGAAGGGCAGGCCGGGCGGGGCTCCCCCGTCGAGCAGGCGGCGCAGTGCGGCGGTGTCGAGATGGTCGGCGACCAGATCGCCGAGGACGTCGAGGCGGCGGCTGCGCACGTCGGCGAAGCGGGTGCGGGCCGGAACGAACGCCCGCCCGGCCGCACCGGCGACGTCGGCGAGGTAGGCGCGGCGGAACTCGTCGTTCTCCAGCAGGCCGTGCCAGCTCGTACCGGCGACCGCGCCGACCCGCACGCCGTCGGCGGCGAACGGCTCGGCCCGGGGATGGTCGGCGACGGTGAGCCGGCCGTGGCGGATCTCGTAGCCGGTCACCGGCCGGCCGTCCGCGTCGGTCGCCGCGCGGCGGCCGAGCAGCTTCGACGCCTCGAAGGTGGTTGTCACCGGCAGCAGGCCGAGGCCGGCGACCTCCCCCGCACCCGACTCGACGTCGTCGTGGATGCGCCGGCCCAGCATCTGGTAGCCGCCGCAGATGCCCAGCACGGGCCGGCCGGCGGCGGCGCGGGCGGCGACGGCGTCGGCGAGGCCGCGGCGGCGCAGCCAGCGCAGGTCCTCCACCGTCGAGCGGGTGCCGGGCAGCACCACCAGGTCGGCGCCGGCCAGCTCATCCGGACCGGTGACCAGCCGCACCACGACGCCGGGCTCGGCGCGCAGCGCGTCGAGGTCGGTGACGTTCGACAGCCGGGGCAGCCGGACCACGGCCACCCGCAGGCTCTCCCGCCGCACACCCTCCCCCGCCGATACGCCCTCCCCCGCCGATACGCCCTCCCCCGCTGGCTCGGCGTCGGGGTCGGGGTCGGCGTCGGGGTAGGAGGCCAGGTCGAGGGAGTCCTCGACGTCGAGCCAGAGCCCGGAGCGGAACGGGACGACGCCGTGCACGGGCCGGCCGGTCAGCGCCTCGATCTGGCGCAGCCCGGGTTCGAGCAGCCGGGCGTCGCCGCGGAACCGGTTGATCACCCAGCCGGCGACGAGAGCCTGATCGGCGCGGTCGAGCAGCGCCAGCGTGCCGAACAGGGCGGCGAAGACCCCGCCCTTGTCGATGTCGCCGACGACGATCACCGGCAGGTTCGCGGCGCGGGCCAGGCCCATGTTCGCGATGTCGGTGGACCGCAGGTTGATCTCCGCCGGCGATCCGGCGCCCTCGCAGATCACCGCGTCGAACCGGCCGCGCAGGTCGTCGAGGCAGTCCAGGACGATCTTCGCCAGCCGTTCCTTGTACGGGCGGTAGCCGAGCGCGTCGACCTCGGCGACGGGGCGGCCCAGCACGATGAGCTGACTGTGGCGGTCGCCGCCCGGCTTGAGCAGCACCGGGTTCATCGCCGCCTCCGGCTCCACCCCGGCCGCCGCGGCCTGCATCGCCTGCGCCCGGCCGATCTCCGCGCCGTCTGCGGTGACGGTGGAGTTCAGCGCCATGTTCTGTGCCTTGAACGGCGCGACGCGCACGCCCTCCCGGGCCAGCCACCGGCAGATGCCGGCGGTCAGCACGCTCTTGCCGGCGTCCGACGCCGTCCCGGCGACCAGCAGTCCCCCGCTCACCGACGTGGCCCCCCTTCGACCCCGACGCGGCGCACCCGGCGCAGGCCGCTGGCCAGCAGCGCGCCCGCCGCGCCGCCGACCAGCGCCGTCACCGCGAGGCACAGCACGCTGACCGCGCCGGACAGCCGGGCGGCGGCGGCGACGTCGGCGCCCCGCGGCGGGCGGCCGAACCCCAGCTCGGGCCGATGCTCGACCCGGTACGGGTAACGCAGCTCCCCGCCGAGGCGCAGGCCCAGCGCCCCGGCGAACGCGGCCTCGGCCATCCCGGCGTTCGGGCTGGGATGCGATCGGCCGTCGCGGCGCATCACCCAGAACGCATCGGCGGCGCTGCCCCCGACAACCGGCGCGCACACGCAGGCCGCCAGCGCGCACAGCCGGGCCGGCAGCAGGTTCACCAGGTCGTCGAGGCGGGCCGCCGCCCAGCCGAACCGTTCGTAGCGGTCGCTGTGATGGCCGATCATCGCGTCGAGGGTGTTCACCACCCGGTAGCCGACCAGCCCCGGCAACCCGGCTACCGTCCCCCACCACAGCGGCGCGACCACGGCGTCGCAGGTGTTCTCGGCGATCGACTCGATGGCGCCGCGAGCGATCCCGGCCTCGTCGAGCAGTGACGGATCCCGTCCGCACAACGTCGGCAGCCGCGCCCGGGCGGCGGCCAGGTCGCCGGCGAGCAGCTCGGCACCGAGCCGACGGCCCTGCCGGCGCAACGACGCCCCGCCGAGCACCACCCAGGTCCCCGCGGCGGTCATCGCGACCGCTGCGCTGCCACGCTCCCAACGGCCAACACGCTCCCCGCCGCCGGACCGGTCCTCCACGGTGGACCGCGCCGGCACCGCCCGGGGACGTCCCCACGCGTGCTCGACCGCGGCGGCCGGAACGGCGACGGCGGCCAGCAGCAGGGCGGTGTGCAGCACGCCGGCGGCGCGGCCGTCCCGGTAGTCCAGCCGTTCCAGCCGGACGGCGGCCCGCCCGAAGCCGGCGACCGGGTGCAGCCGCGTCGGATCGGCGAGCAGCGCGTCGAGGGCCGCGCCGAGCACCAGCCCACCGGCGCGCGCCGCCGCGCGCCGCCCTGCCGTACCACCCACCGACACCGCCCCGGACACCGACACCGCCCCGGACACCGGCACCGCCCCGGACACCGGCACCGGCACCGGCACCGGCACCGGCTCAGACACTGGTCGCGTAGGCGACGACGCCGCGGCGCAGCGCGTCCATCGCAGAGCGGGCGGTGCGGCGCACCCGGGAGTCGTCGGGGGCCACCTTGGCGATCTGGTCGAGCAGGTCGAGCAGTTGGCGCATCCACCGGACGAAGTCGCCGGCGGTCAGCTCCAGCCCGCTGTCGGTGAGGACCCGTTCCAGCGGCCGGCCCACCGCCCAGTCGTGGGCGGCGGGGACGAAGCCGAGCTCGGGCGGGCGCAGGAACGCCAGGCGGTGGCCCTGCTCGGTCGCGGCGAGCCGGAACGCCAGGCGGCCCATCTCGTCCAGGCAGTCGCGTAGCGCCGCGCCGCCGGGCAGCGCCGGGACGCCCACGTCGTCGCCGCGCGGCTCGAAGACCAGGCTGGACACGGCGGCGGCGAGCGCCGGCGCGGTCAGGTCCTCCCAGATGCCGGCGCGCAGGCACTCGGAGACGAGCAGGTCCTGCTCGGAGTAGATGCGCGCCAGCACCCGGCCGGCGTCGGTGACCGTGTCGCCGTCGAGGTAGCCGAGCTCCGTCAGCGCCGCGCGGACCCGGTCGAACGTCTTCGCGACCGTGTTCGTGCGGCCCTCGACCTTTCGCGAGATCGCCGCGGTCTCCTTGGCGAGCCGGTTGACCTGCTCGGCCGAGCGTAGATGCTCCTCGCGGCGCGGGCAGTCGTGCACCGGGTGGGCGCGCAGGGCCCGGCGCAGCCGGGCGAGCTCGGCGTCGTCCGCGGCCGCGGAGCGCGCCTTGGCCCGCCGGCTGGGCGGACCGTCGGGGTCGACGTCCGCGGCCCGCAGCGAGGAGGCCAGATCCCGGCGGGACTGCGGCGAGCGCGGGTTGAACGACCGCGGCACCCGGACCCGTCCGAGCGGCTCCACCGCGACCGGGAAGTCGACCAGCGACAGCCGCCGCACCTGCTTGTCCGCGGTCAGCACGACGGGCCGGGGCCCCTCGGCGCCGACCGCGCCCGCATCGGCGTCGAGGACGACGGCGAGCCCGCTGCGCCGCCCGGCGGGCACCCGCACGATGTCACCGGTGCGCAGCCGACCCAGCGCCGCCGCCGACTCGGCGCGTCGGCGCGCCGAACCCTCCCGGGACAGCGCCGCCTCCCGCTCGCGGATGTCGCGGCGGATCCGGTCGTACTCGGCGGCGTCCCCGCGGTCACAGCTCACCTGCGCGCGCATCTCGTCGATCGCCTCGGTGTTGCGCGCCACCACCCGCGCCAGACCCACCACGTCCCGGTCGGCCTGGAACTGCGCGAACGACGATTCGAGGACGGTGCGGGCCCGATCGGCGCCGAGCCGGCCGACGAGGTTGACCGCCATGTTGTAGGAGGGGCGGAACGACGAGCGCAGCGGATAGGTGCGGGTGGACGCGAGCCCGGCCAGCGCCAGCGGGTCCAGCCCCGGCTGCCACAGCACGACGGCGTGGCCCTCGACGTCGATGCCGCGGCGACCGGCGCGGCCGGTGAGCTGCGTGTACTCCCCCGGGGTGATGTCGACGCGGCTCTCGCCGTTGAACTTCGTCAGCCGTTCCAGGACGACGGTGCGCGCCGGCATGTTGATGCCGAGCGCCAGGGTCTCGGTGGCGAACACGACCCGGACCAGCCCCTGGACGAACAGCTCCTCGACGATCTCCTTGAACGTGGGCAGCATCCCGGCGTGGTGGGAGGCGATGCCCCGCTCCAGGCCCTCCAGCCAGGCCCAGTAGCCGAGGACGCCGAGATCGGAGTCGGGGATCCCGACGGTGCGCTCGCGGACGATCGTCCGGATGCGCTGCTGCTCGGCCGGCCCGACCAGGCGCAGCCCGGAACGCACGCAGGAGGTGACCGCGTCGTCGCAGCCGGCCCGGCTGAACACGAACACGATCGCGGGCAGCAGGCCGTCCCGGTCGAGGCGTTCGACGACCTCCGGCCGGCCCGGCACCCACATCCGCCGACGCGGGCCGCCGGGGCCGCCGGGGCCGCCGCGGCCCCGGCCGTAGCCGCCGGGCATCGCCCGGTTCTCCTCCCGGGCGAGCCGGACCAGGTCCGGGTTGACCACCCGGCCGCCCACCTTGGCCGTCGCGCCGCGGGCCGGGCCGTCGCCGCCGACGCGTGCCGCGGGCACCGTCTGCGACGGGGCCCGAGTGCCGTCGGCAGCGCGCCCCCGCCCGTCGCGGCGCCGGCCGCGTTCCCCACCGCGGCCCCGGTCCCCGGACCGCCCGCCNGCGNCGGNCGGNACCGNGNGGNCGGACCCGGCGGCGGGCGGGNCCNNNCNGNCGGNCCGGGCGAGCTCCTCCTCGGACACCGCCCGGGCGAGTGCCGCCCCGGCGGACGGCGCCGGCGCGCCGGAACCGTCCTCGAGGAACAGGTCGTGCAGGGTGCGGTCGGCGAGGACGTGCTGCCACAGCGGCACGGGCCGGTGGTCGCTGACGATGACGCGGGTGTGCCCGCGGACGGTGACGAGCCACTCGCCGAACTCCTCGGCGTTGCTCACCGTCGCCGACAGCGACACCAGCCGGACGTGCGCCGGCAGGTGGATGATGACCTCCTCCCAGACGGCGCCCCGCTGGCGGTCGGCGAGGTAGTGCACCTCGTCCATGACCACGTAGGCGAGGGTGTCGAGGCCGCCGCCGCCGACCGGGCCGGCGTAGAGCATGTTGCGCAGCACCTCGGTCGTCATGACGACGACCGGCGCGGAGCCGTTGCGAGAGGTGTCGCCGGTCAGCAGGCCGACCTTGTCGGCGCCGTAACGGGCGACAAGATCGGTGTACTTCTGGTTGGACAACGCCTTGATCGGCGTCGTGTAGAAGCAGCGCGTTCCCGTGCTCAGGGCGAGGTGGGCGGCGAACTCGCCGACGACCGTCTTGCCCGCTCCCGTGGGCGCCGCGACCAGGACCCCTTCACCGGCCGCCAGCGCCGAGAGCGCCTCGAGCTGGAACGGGTCGAACCCGAAGGGGAGGCTGGCAGCGAACTCCACGAGAGCCTCAGGCGTGGAGGACACAGTGCCACCCTACGGGACGCGGCGCCCCCGCACCGACCGCCACGGCAGGTGGGAGCGGGGCACGTCAGGTGATGTCGAGGTCAGGTGATGTCGAGGTGCGACGGATCGCCGCCGGGGGCCGCGGAGCCGGTCCCCGCGCCGACCGGCGACGCCGGGGTCGCCTCGGCCGGCCGGGCGGCGCCGGGCGCGCGGGGCGGGGCGTCGTCGTAGTCCAGCGGCGAGGTCTCGTCGTCNCCGAGGTCGGCGTACGGGGAGTCGTCGCCGCGGCGGGCCTTGCGCCGATCGTTGATCCAGCCGACGATCAGCGCGACCTCGTAGAGGATCACCATCGGCAGACCCAGCGCCAGCATGGTGAACGGATCCTGGCTGGGCGTGACGACGGCGGCGAAGACGAACACGAGGAAGATCTCGGCGCGCCGCCAGGACCGCAGCCGGGCGGTGGTGACGACACCGGCCAGGTTCAGCATGGTGACGAGCAGCGGAATCTCGAACGACAGCCCGAAGATCAACAGCATCGCCTGGACATAGCTGAGGTACCTGTTGCCGTCGAGGACGCTGACCAGGCCGTTGCCGCCGAACCCGAGCAGCAGGCTCAGCCCCGTGGACAGGGTCAGGTAGGCGAAGACGGCGCCGGTGGCGAACAGGATCAGCGAGATCCCGACGAACGTGAGCGACCAGCGCCGCTCGTGCCGGTGCAGGCCAGGGGTGATGAACGACCAGAGCTGGTAGAGCCACACCGGGGAGGACACCACCGCCGCGGCGATCATCGAGATCTTCAGCCGGATGGTGAACGCGTCGAGGATGCCGAAGAAGTACAGCGTGCAGTTGGTCGACGCCGCGCCGTCGGGGCTGAAACGCTTACTGGCCGGCAGGTCGCAGTAGGGCGCCTTGAGCCAGTTGAAGATGTGCGGTTCGAAGATGAAGCACACGACCGCGGCGATCGCGAACCCCAGGAGCGCGATCGCGATCCGGTTCCGCAACTCACGAAGGTGTTCCGTGAGGGGCATCCGGCTGTCCTCGACCGTGCGGGTCCGCCGCTGGTGCACCGAGGCGAAGAGCCTGCGCGGCGTGGGGATCCCTGGCACGTCGGCGTCTCCTGGTCAAGGGGGCAGGGTCGAGGGTCAGGCAGCCTCGAGGGTCAGGCAGCGTCAGGGGGTCGAGGGGTCAGGTCGAGGCCGCGAGGGACCGCCGACGGCGACCGGCATCCACCGGCCGGACGCTGCGGCGCCCGGCCGGGACGTGGGGTCAGCGCCGGTCCGCCGCCGGGGCGGAGCCGTTCACGGACGCGCTGGACTGGGCCGCCTGGGCGGGGGCCGCAGCCGGGGCCTCGATCGGCAGCGGGGCCGGCTGAGCGGCCGGGGCCGGGTGCTCGTCGTCGCGCAGGCCCTTGGTTTCGGCCTTGAAGATGCGCAGCGAGCGGCCGAAGGAACGCGCCGCGTCGGGGAGCTTCTTCGATCCGAACAGCACCAGCACGACGAGGGCGATGATGATGATCTCGGTGGTGCCCAGGTTTGGCATGGTCTGCGTCCTCCGATGAGCGGTACCGGCCCGGTCCCACGACCGGTGCGATCGATGCTACGTCCGCCAGCCTAGGAGGCGATAGAAGGCATACGGGTATCTCGGAGATGACGGCTGCGCAACGAAGCGGGTCTGCCGGACGAATTGTAGCTGTTCCGGAACGCTTCGCACGCGAGAATCCACACCACCACCGCCCGATGTTTCCCACAGTCATCACGAAAGCGCGCCGCGTCGACCACAATGTGACCCTGCGTTACGAAACCGAATCCCCCGATCGCTCCTCGCGGATCACGATAGATCACGATGGGACCACACCCGAGCTGCCCGCTCGCGCCCCGCATCCGGCCCGGTCGGGCCGATCAGGATGTGCGCTCGGCGAGCCGGGCCGTGACCTCGGCATGGTTCAGCCGGGCGGAGAGCTCCGCGGTGTCGGCGGCAAGACCGGACACCCGCGTCGACAGCTCGCCGAGAGCCCGGCGCACGCCGCGCACCTTCTGCCACACCCGCCAGGCGCACAGGGCGAGCAGGACGAGCCCGCCGAGGATGAGCACGAGGTAGACGAGCGTCCAGAGCATGCCGGTCACCCTACCGTTCGCCGCCGGCGCCGCCGGCGGGGGCGTCGAGCCCGTAGGCGGCCAGCGCCCGACGCGCCAGGGCGTGCACCTGGGCGGCGAGCCCCGGCGGTTCGACGACCCGCACGTCGGCGCCGAGGCCGAGCACGAGCCGGTGCAGCCAGGACGTCTCCCGCGCGTGGAGGGTGACCTCCAGGCGACCGCCGGGCAGCTCCCGCACCCCCGTGACCGGGTAGTAGTCGGCGACCCAGCGGGCCGGCGAGGCGAGTTCGAGGACGACCCGGACGTCGGCCGGGCCGGGACGGTAGATCCCCTCGCTGGTGTCGCGGGACACCGCGCCCGGCGGCGGGGCGGCCGGAACGTCGAGCACCTCGACCCCGCCCGGCCCGTCGATGCGGTCCAGCCGGAACAACCGCACCGCCTCCGCCCGGTGGCACCAGCCCTCCAGGTACCAGTGGCCCTCCCGGACCAGCACCCGCATCGGGTCCACGTCACGCTCGGTCAACTCGTCGCGGGACCATACGAGGTAGCGCAGGTGCACACGGCGACGTTGCCGTACCGCCCGCTGCACCGCGGCGAGCACCTCGGCGTGGGTGTCGAGGCTGACGCGCACCTGGCCGGCGACGCTGCCCGCCGCACCGACCGCCTTCTCCAACTTCTCCAGCGCCCGATCGAGGGCCTCCCGGCCGGCGAGCCCCGGCACGTCGGCGAGCGCGCGGGCGGCGACGACCAACGCCGTGGCCTCGTCCACGGACAGGCGCAACGGCCGGTCAAGCGTCTGCGGATCGGCGACGGTGATCCGGTCGCCGGAGTAGCTCAGGTCGATGAGGTCGCCCGGCGCCCCGCCGGGCAGTCCGCACACGAACAGCAGGTCCAGGTCATCGCGTAGCTGCCGCGGCGTGATGCCGAAGGCCTCCGCGGCGGCCGGCAGCGGGATGCCGGGATGCGCCCGCAGCCAGGGGACGAGGGCGAGCAGCCGGCTCAACCGGTCGGTCGCGGCGCTCATCGCTCATCGCCCGCCGGGAACCGCGGCGGCCTCGCGCGCGCCGGCGGTGCCCGCGGCCGCCGCCCGCAGCCGGGCGACCACGGCGGCGCGCAGCTCCGGCGGCCCCAGCACGATCACGTCCGGCCCCGACCCGACGATCCAGCGGGCAAAGCGCTCGGTGTCGGCGAACTCCCGCTCCACCAGGTCCATGTCCGCCGGCACGACCGGCCGCCGCCCCGCCTCGGCCGGCCGACATCCCACCTCGGCCGGCGGGCCGGTGAGCAGGTCCGGCGGCAGCTCGGTCGGCGGGCAGGCGGCGTGGACGGGGCGGGCGCCGCGGCGCAGCGCGTGGCCGGTGCCGCGGCGCACGGCGAGCGTCGCGGTGCGCACCCGGTCCGGCGGGGCCTGGGTGGAGACCATGGCGTGCAGGTCGACGTCCGGCGGGACGCGCACGGCCCCGCCGGGTCCGACCGGCCGCACGGGCCCGGCGAACCGGGACAGCCGGAACACCCGCGGGGCGCCGCGGGTGACGTCGTGGCCCGCCAGGTACCAGCGGCCCCGCCAGGACAGCACGCCCCACGGCTCGACGTGCCGCTCGGCGACGTCGGTCTCGCCGACCTTGCGGTAGGGAAAGCGGATCGCCCGGCCGGCCTGCACCGCGGCGAGGCACGGTTCGAACGCGGGATCCGTCGCGTCGACCCGCGGCTCGAAGCCGTCCAGAGTGTCGAGGCCGGCGAGAGTGTCGAGGCCGGTAAGGGGGTCGAGGCCGCCGTCGCCGACCGCGGCGCTGCCGGCGGCCAGCTTGCGCAGGGCGCTCGCCGCCGGCCCGGCCAGCGCCGTCGTCGACCACAGCGACCCGGCCAGCGCCAGCGCGGCGGCCTCGTCCGGCGCCAGGGCGATGTCGGGCAGGGCGTAGTCGCCGCGGCGGATCCGGTAGCCGACCTCGTCGCTGAACGCCGAGTCCGCCCCGGTCTCCAACGGGATGCCGATCTCGCGCAGGTAGGCCTTGTCGCGCTCGAACATCCGCCGGAAGGCCTCCTGCTCCTCCCCGGTGACGCCGGGCTCGTAGCCCTCCACCAGCTCACCGAGCTGGGACACGGTGAGAAAGCGCGATGTCGCCATCAGGCACATCGTCAGGTTCAGCAGGCGCTCCACCCGTCGCCGGGACACATCGTCACACGGTAGTCGACCTGCAACGCCGGGCCGGCACCGCCCCCACCACGACCCGTTGTCCCACCGCCGGAGGACGGACGCCCGGATCCGAGCGAGGGTCGGGACGGGCCGGGATCGATCCGGGCGCGTGGCCAGGCGTTGCGGTGCGTTGTGCACGATCCCAGGGCTCAGACCGGACACAACGCACCGCAGCCGGCCCCGCTCGGGTTCGGACGATCTCGGCTAGGGCTGGACGGTCGCCCCGCCCGCGCCGGCACCGCCGCCGCCCTGGACGGCGAGCAGGTCGACCACGAAGACCAGGGTGTCGTCGGCGAGGATGGTCGGCGGCTGGCCGCCCGCCGGCCCGTAGCCGAGGTCGGGCGGGATGACGATCTGCCGGCGGCCGCCGACGCGCATCCCGTCGATGCCGCGCCCGAAGCCGGCGATCGTGCTGTCCAGCGGGAAGGTGGCGGTCTGCCCGCTGCCCCAGGTGGTGTCGAACTCCTTGCCGTTGCGCCACAGCACGCCGGAGTACTGGACGACGACGGTGCTGGCGGCCGAGGCGCGCGTCCCGTGGCCGGTGACGAGGTCGTCGGTGACCAGCGTGGTCGGCGGGGTGCCCGACCCCGCCGCGGACAGCGGCTTACGGGTCAGGTCGGTGGCGTTCTGCACCGCGGGCAGGCGGGGCCCGGCGGTCACGGTCGGCGCCGGCGCGGCGCCCGTGCCGTCGGGGGCGTCCGAGGCGGAGCAGCCCGCAAGGACCGGGACGACCAGCACTGCGGGCAGCACCACGCCGGCGAGCAGGCGGCGACGGCTCGCGGCTCGCGTGAGCGGGGCGACCACGCGCAGGGCGGTCAGGGCAGTCAGGGCGGCGCGGGCACGCCGCGGAGCGGACATCACAGGGAGCGGGTCCTCACATGCTGGCGATGAGCTTGTCGACCCGGTCGTCGACGGAGCGGAACGGGTCCTTGCACAGGACCGTACGCTGCGCCTGATCGTTGAGCTTGAGGTGGACCCAGTCGACCGTGAAGTCGCGCCGCTTCTCCTGGGCCCGCTTGATGAACTCGCCGCGCAGCCGGGCGCGGGTGGTCTGTGGCGGCCGCGACTTGGCCTCGAACACGTCGAGGTCGCGGGTCACCCGCTCGACGAGCCCCGCCCGCTCCATTCGGTAGTACAGCCCGCGATCGCGGTGGATGTCGTGGTACTTCAGGTCGAGCTCGGCGACCCGCGGCGAGGCCAGCGACAGGCCGTGCTTGTGCCGGAACCGCTCGATGAGCACGTACTTCGTCACCCAGTCGATCTCCCGGGCGACGAGCTCGAGGTCGTCGGTCTCGATCGCGAGCAGCGTGNGGCCCCACAGGTCGAGCACCCGCTTGGCGACCTCGTCGCCGCCCCGGCGCTCGACGAACTCGACGGCCTTCGAGTAGTACTCCCGCTGGATGTCCAGCGCGCTGACCTCGCGGCCGTTCGCCAGTTTGATCTTCCGCTGGCAGGTCATGTCGTGGCTGACCTCGCGGATCGCCCGGATCGGGTTCTCCAGCGTCATGTCGCGCAGCATGACGCCGGCCTCGATCATGCGCAGCACCAGATCGGTGGAGCCGAGCTTGAGCAGCATCGTCGTCTCGCTCATGTTCGAGTCGCCGACGATGACGTGCAGGCGGCGGAAACGCTCGGCGTCCGCGTGCGGCTCGTCCCGGGTGTTGATGATCGGGCGGGACCGGGTGGTCGCCGACGACACCGACTCCCAGATGTGCTCGGCGCGCTGGGAGATGCAGTAGACCGCGCCGCGCGGGGTCTGCAGCACCTTGCCGGCCCCGCAGAGGATCTGCCGGCTGACCAGGAACGGCACCAGCACGTCGGCGAGCTTGGAGAACTCGCCGTGCCGGCCGACGAGGTAGTTCTCGTGGCAGCCGTAGCTGTTGCCGGCGGAGTCGGTGTTGTTCTTGAACAGATGGATGTCGCCGGCGATGCCCTCCTCCCGCAGCCGCCGTTCGGCCTCGACGAGCAGACCCTCCAGGATCCGCTCGCCGGCCTTGTCATGGGTGACGAGGTCGGGGACGGAGTCGCATTCCGGAGTGGCGTACTCCGGATGGCTCCCGACGTCGAGGTAGAGGCGGGCGCCGTTCTTGAGGAACACGTTGCTGCTGCGTCCCCATGACACGACACGACGGAACAGGTACCGCGCCACCTCGTCCGGGGACAGCCGCCGCTGCCCCCGGAACACGCAGGTGACGCCGTACTCGTTCTCCAGTCCGAAGATGCGGCGATCCACGTCTGTGACCCTATGCTCGGATGCCACCCTGGCGTGGCCAGACGCTCGGGCTCGAGGTCACCGGGATTCCGATCCGCCCGCCGTCGCACCCCCCGCGGGACCTCCCCCACGCCCTGGTGGCGGGTCGCCAGGGCGGGTCGGGGGCACCAGCCGGACGCCTCCGCCCGACGGTTCGATCGGCACTGTGCGCTCCAGCGGCGAGCGCCACGTCGGCAGGGGCGCCGCGACCGCAGCCGGTGGGCCACCGGGCGTGCTTCCCGCGCGCGCCGCCGGTGCCTGGTCCACCACCGCCCCACCGGGCAGCGCAGGGCCGCCGGGGAGCGCAGGGCCGTCGGCCGCTTCCTGGAGCGCCCACGCCTCGTCCGCTGTGGTCGCGCCGGCTCGTGCGGGCACCGCCGCCGCCACCCCCGGGCCCGCCGCGCCCGAGCCCGAACCGGCCGTGGCGCCTGCGCCTGCGCCTGCGCCTGCCGGGATCGTGGCCCCGCCCGCCGGGACCGTGCCCGTCGTAGGTGTGCCGGCCGGGGCGATGCCGGCCCCCTGTCGTTGGGCCCCCTGGCCCGACCGGGGGGTCCCCCGGGCACCCGGGTACAACGACGGGGCGGCGCCGCGCTCCCCCACGAAGGCCAGCCAGAGGCCGACGACCAGCCAGACGGCCAGCACGACCACCGGTCGGCCACCAGCCGCGCCCTCGAAGTAGCTGGTGGAGCGCAGCAGGGTCGCCCCCGCTCCGGGCGGCGCGAACTGGCCGATGTCCCCCCACGGGCGGGGCAGCATCTCCGGCGCGGACTGCACCGCCGACAGCGCGGCGCCCGCGACCGTCACCAGGACGGCGCCGACCAGGCCCGGCGTCCCGGCCACCGCGCCGACCCCCACGATCGGCCCCGCGACCGCCAGGGCCAGCAGGGTCAGCACCGCCATCGTCGTCAGGAAGGAACCCGGCAGGACGTCCAGCGCGCCCTGCAGCGCCACCGTCCCGGCGAACCCGGAGAGCACCGCGAGTACCGCGATGCCGGCCAGCCGGACCGCGCGGGAGCGGACCAGCCGGGTCAGCAGCACTCCCGCGGCGGCGATGACGAGCACGAGCGGCAGGTATCCGGCGGCCAGTCCCCCGCCGGCCAGATCCCGGGACGCGTTCGCGACCACGTCGACGACCGGGATCTCCAGACCGGGCATGAACACCCGGATGCCCCGGGTGATCGCCTCGGTTACCGCGGGACTGGCCGCCGAGGCGACCCGCAGCGTCAGTCCGTCGTTGCCGATGACGATCGCGGCGTAGGCGTCGCGGTCGCGCAGAGCCTGGTCGGCCGCGGCGACGGTCGGCACGGTGTGCACGGTCAGCGCGCCGGGTTCGACCCGGCTGATCTGGTCGGCGAGCGCGGTCGCCGCGGGCGCCGGACCCACGGTGAGGATCGGCAGGTCCCGTGGCCGCAGGCTGGTCACCGACGTCCCGTAGAGCCAGACGAGAATCCCCATCAGCACGGCCATCCCGACCGTGATGGCACCGGCCCGCCGCACAGCGCGCAGGCCGAGCGGGTCACGGCCGGGACGCTGCTGCGCCGGGGCGCCCGGCCTCCACCGGCCCGCCACCGCGTCACGATGGACGCCGGGGACGAGACCGGCGGGCACCTCGCCCGCACCGGCGATCGCCTCCCCCGCAGCAGGGATGCCGGCCGGTCCGGGCACCCCTGTCGAACCAGGCGCACCGGCCGAGCCAGCGCCAGCGGTCGAGGTCGCGCCCGGCAGGGTGTCGCCGGCAGGGACGCTGCCGTCCGAGGTCGGGAGCACGCTGCCGTCGGCGGCATGGCGGTGGCCGTACGCCGGTCGATGGTCCGGCGGGCCGGTGTCGCCCGGCCCGTGGTCGTGCGGCGGGTAACCGGGATGGGCGTGCCAGCCGACGGCGGGATCGACCCCGGCCGGATCGCGCATGCCGGCCGGACCCCGCTCGCCGCCCGAACCGCGCAGACCGCCCGAACCGTGCAGACCGCCTGAACCGTGCAGACCGCCTGAACCGTGCAGACCGCCCGAACCACCAGGGCCGTCGGCACCACCAGGGCCGACAGGCTCGCGATGGACGTCCGGCTCGGTGTTCGGCTCGAGGACGCCGTCCGACTGCGGGCCGGGTTGGTGACGTTGCCCAGGCAGGGGGCCGTGGTCGCCCTCCTGGTGCCTGCCGCCGGTCACCACGGGACCGCTGTCCCGGTCACGCCGGCCCGCGCCGCGCCCGCCGTACCCCGCGAGTCCGCCGTCGCGCGCACACTCGCCGTCCTGTTCGGCAGCGGTCTGCTCACCGCATCCTCCCCTCTGTCCGGCGGAGCCCGCCGGGACGCTACGGGGAGTAGCGTGACGCCTTCACGGTGTCGCGGCCCGTCCGGCGGCGTGTCGCGGCACGGCGTTTCGCGACGGACCCGTCGTCACCCGGCGGTTCCCGCCGCCGTCCGGCGGCCCCCGGCGGGGAAGCACGGGGGCGCTCAGGTGGGCCACCGCGTGGGGATCGACGCGATGCGCCCGCGCGCCCCCTGCCGCGACGGTGGCAGGTCCGACGCAGGCCATGCGGTCACGAAGCCTGCGACGGGGAAGGATGGCCGCCATGACAACCGGAACGAACGATGCGACGTCCAGCCAGGCCCACCGCAACGGCACCCTGAAGAGCCACCTGCGGGCGGAGGTCGCCCGGCGGGGTTCGGTCCCGCTGACGATCGTGGCCCCCGCGGCGGACGATCCGCCCCGGGGTGGCGTGGTCGTCGTGCAGGACGCCCGCGGCATCACGCCCTACCTGGTGTCCGTGTGCGACCGGTTGGCCGGGGCCGGCTGGCTGACTGTGGCGCCGCACCTGTACCACCGGGACGGACGCGACGAGGTCGACCCGGCCGGCGGCTGGCCGGGGGCGATCCCAGCGATGGAGGCGCTGACGGGGACGGGCATCGACGCCGACGTCGACGCGGCGCTCACCCATCTCGCCGACTCCGGCTTCGACGCCGGGCAGAGCGCCATCGTCGGGTTCTGCATGGGCGGCACCGTTGCGCTGCACACCGCCACCCGCCACCCGCTGGCAGCGGCGGTGTCGTTCTACGGCGGCGGGGTGAGCACGCCGTACTGGCCGGGTGTGCCGCCGCTGGTGGAGGCGGCCCCGACGCTGCGCGTGCCGTGGCTCGGTCTCTACGGCGAGGAGGACGATCTGATCAGCACCGACGAGATCGCCGCGCTGCGGGCCGCGGCCTCCCGCAGCGGCGCGCCGACGGAACTCGTCAGCTACCCGGGCGCGGGACACGCCTTCCACAGCGACGACCGGGAGGCGGTGTACCGCCCGGTTGCCGCGGCGGACGCCTGGTCTCGCGCGCTCGCCTTCCTCGACGAGCATGTTCGCCCGCACTGAGACGTCATCCGCGCTGAGACACCACCCGCACTGAGACACCACCTGCACTGAGCACTACGCCGACCCGCCGTTCGGCCGGTCCGACGGTCGCCGCAGCGGCACCGATCGGACCGGCCGACGCGGCCGGTCAGGAGCGCGGTCGGTCAGGAGGAGGTGGCGGTCTGGGCGAGCAGCTCGGCGAGGGCCGTGCCGGCGATCCGCTTGAACTGCCGCCGGGCGCGGGTCCGGTCGAGCATCCCGACCTCCAGGTTGGCCGCGGTGAGCACCCGCTCGCCGTTCTGCGGCAGCCCCGGCGGGACGCTGACGGTCAGCGCCTGCACCGCGACCCGCAGGGCGTCGGCGAGGGGCTGGCCGTCCCGGTGATGCTCCTTCAACGAGGTCGTGACCTGGTCGGAGGCGCCGCCGATCGCGACGAACCCCCGCTCGTCGGCGATCGACCCGTCGAACGTCAGCTTGTAGATCTGGTCGTCGTCGGTGGTGGGGCCGACCTCGGCCACCACGATCTCGACCTCGTAGGGCTTCACGCTCTCGGTGAAAATCGCACCGAGGGTCTGCGCATAGGCGTTGGCGAGGGCGCGGCTGGTCACGTCGCGCCGGTCGTACATGTAGCCGCGGGAGTCCATCAGGCGGATGCCGGCCGTGCGCAGGTTCTCGAACTCGTTGTACTTGCCCACAGCGGCGAACGCGATGCGGTCGTAGATCTCACTGATCTTGTGGAGGGTCGCCGAGGGGNTCTCGGCGACGAACAGGATCCCGTCCGCGTAGGTGATGACGACGACGCTGCGCCCGCGCGCGATGCCCTTGCGCGCGTACTCGGACTTGTCGCGGACCTGCTGTTCGGGGCTCGCGTATCCGAACGGCATGGTCACGTCAGCCTCCCGCGCTCGTGGAACGGTCCGCGATGATGGCGGTCACCACGGGTTCTACCTCGTCGTCGCCGTAGCGCCGGTACCCGTCGGACGTCACCGACGCGACGATCGGATACAGCTTGCGGATCGTGTCCGGCCCGCCGGTCGCCGAGTCGTCGTCCGCGGCGTCGTAGAGGGCCTCGACGGCGATCCGCGCCGCGTCGTCCTGGGTCAGGTCGGGACGGAAGCGCTTCTTCAGCGAGCCCTTCGCGAACACCGAGCCGGAACCGATCGACTCGTACGTCCGCTCCTCGGACTTCGCCGCGGCGATGTCGTAGGAGAAGATCCGGCCCTTGTCCAGGTCCGGGTCGTAGCCGGCAAACAGGGGGACCACGGCGAGGCCCTGCAGGGCCATCGGGAGGTTCCCCTTGACCATGGCCGCCAGCCGGTTGGCCTTGGCGTCCAGGCTCAGGGTCGCGCCCTCGATCTTCTCGTAGTGCTCCAGCTCCACCTGGAACAGCCGGATCAGCTCGGCGCCGACCCCGGCCGTGCCCGCGTAGCCCACGCAGGAGAAGTCGTCGGCGTGGTGCACCTTCTCGACGTCCCGCTGGGCGATCATGTGCCCCTGCGTCGCCCGCCGGTCACCGGCCATGATCACACCACCGGGGAACGTCACCGCCACGATCGTCGTGCCGTGCGCCACCTCGGTGACCGGCCCCGGCAGGCCACCCCGGGCCCCCGGCAGCAGGTGCGGCGCCGACTGCGACAGGAAATCGGTGAACGACGACGTTCCCGGTGTCATGAACACAGCCGGTAGGCGCCCGGCGCCACCCATTGGATCAGCCACGCATCCCCCTTCCGATAGACGGTCACACGGTCCGCGGCGTCCCGATCGTCTCCGGGAACCGCGGGCGACGTGCGCATGAGCACAACATAGGGCCATCGCCTCCTGGTGCGGTCGGCCAGGGCGACCGGCCGGGCGATCGACGGCGATCCGCCCGCGGGGGCCCCGGCCCCGAACCGGCCCCACACCGGCCCCACGAACCGTCCGCAGGGCCTCCGCCAGCCCCCGGCCGACCCGCCCGCAGCACCCGACCGCACCCGGCGCCG
Source organism: Frankia sp. ACN1ag (assembly GCF_001414035.1). Lineage (NCBI taxonomy): Bacteria > Bacillati > Actinomycetota > Actinomycetes > Frankiales > Frankiaceae > Frankia > Frankia sp. ACN1ag. Next base: position 25,686 of record NZ_LJPA01000020.1, read on the forward strand.
CGCCGCGGGCCGGATCAGGGCCGTCCGGGCACGCCCGGACGGCCGCCGACGCGACCAGCGACGATCCGCACCCCGCGAACCGCAGCGGCGCGGCGCGTAGACGGGCGAAAACGCGGTTCCCGGGCCCGGCGGACCATCCACGACCCTGCCTCACCTGCCGGCGGAACCGACGGGCGACACGCGGAGCGCGGGTGGGCGACCCGGCCGACGGCGGTCAGGCGACACAGGGCGACCGCCACGATCGGGAGGCACCTTCGGTGCCCGGAGCCGGTGCGTGGCGCGGGCTCAGCCCCGCCGACGCCGGGGTTGCGCGGTCACTCGCCGCCCTTCTGGACGTAGCCCTTCACGAACTCCTCGGCGTTCTCCTCGAGGACGTCGTCGATCTCGTCGAGGAGCGAGTCGACGTCCTCGGAGAGCTTCTCGTGCCGCTCCTTGAGGTCGCTGGCCTCGTTGCCCTCGGCCGCGACCTCCTCGACCTCGTCGGCCTGCCGGTTGGTGTGCTGCTGCCCGCCGCCGCTGTCCCTGGTGGCCATGAAGCCCTCCTTCGATCGCCTGGCGCGACACTATCCCGCCCCACCGACACCATCAGACGGATCGGTGAGAGGTCCACTCCATCACGAACTGACCGTCTCGTCGCGACGTCCGCCCAGGGCGCAACGCGCGCAGGTCAGCCGGGGAGCAACTCGGCCCGACGGTGGGCCAGGACGGGCCGCTCGGCTCACCGACCGGGCAGCGCCGCCAGGCGGCCCGGCGAGCGGCCAGCGCCGCCGGTCGGGCTCAGCGGCCGGCCAGCGCGTCGACGAGGTCCGCGGCGGTGGCGCAGCGGTCGAGCAGCTCGCCCACGTGCGCCCTGGTCCCCCGCAGCGGCTCCAGGGTCGGCACCCGCTGCAGGGAATCCCGGCCGATGTCGAAGATGACCGAGTCCCACGACGCCGCGGCGACCTGCTGCGGGTAGCGGGCGAGGCAGCGGCCGCGGAAGAACGCCCGGGTGTCCTCCGGCGGCTCGGTCATCGCCCTGGTGACCTCGTCCTCGCTGACGACCAGATCGAACCGGCCGCGCTCGACGAGGCGGTTGTACAGGCCCTTGTCCGGCCGCACGTCGTGGTACTGCAGGTCGACGAGCTCCAGGCGGGGCGAGTCCCAGGCCAGGGCGTCGCGCGAGCGGTACCCCTCCAGGATCGACAGCTTGGCGACCCAGTCGAGTTCCCGGGAGCAGCTCATCGGGTCGACCTCGAGGCGGCCGAGGACCGACTCCCAGCGGGAGAGGATGTCGGCGGTCTGCGGGTCCACGTCCGAGCCGAACCGGTTCTCCACGTACTTGCGGGCCTGCTCGAAGTACTCCATCTGCAACTGCACGCCGGTCATCTTCCGACCATCGCGCAGCGTCACGAGATGCTTGAGCGAGGGGTCGTGCGAGATCGCCCGCAGCGCGGCCACCGGGCCGTCCACGGACAGGTCGACACTGAACCAGCCGTCCTCGATCATGGCGAGAACCAGCGCCGTCGTCCCCACCTTCAGGTAGGTGGCGACCTCGCTCATGTTCGCGTCGCCGATGATGACGTGCAGCCGGCGGTACTTCTCCGGGTCGGCGTGCGGCTCGTCGCGGGTGTTGATGATCGGACGCTTCAGCGTCGTCTCGAGGCCCACCTCGACCTCGAAGAAGTCCGCCCGCTGGCTGATCTGGAAGCCGGCCTCACGGCTGTCGACGCCGAGGCCGACCCGACCGGCTCCGCAGACGACCTGGCGGGAGACGAAGAACGGGGTGAGGTTGCGGACGATCTCCCCGAACGGGGTCGACCGGGCCATGAGGTAGTTCTCGTGGCAGCCGTAGGAGACGCCCTTGTTGTCGGTGTTGTTCTTGTACAGGTTCACGGGCTTGGAGCCGGGCACCGTCAGGGCGCGGCGGGCCGCCTCCGCCATCACCCGTTCACCGGCCTTGTCCCACAGCACGACGTCACGCGGGTTGGTGACCTCGGGCGAGGAGAACTCCGGATGGGCGTGGTCGACGTAGAGCCGCGCCCCGTTGGTCAGGATGACGTTGGCGAGGCCCAGGTCGTCCTCGTTGGCCGGCGCGCTCGGGTCGACCGCGGGCTCCCGGGGGAGCTCGAAGCCTCGCGCGTCCCGCAGCGGCGACTCCTCCTCGAAGTCCCACCGGGCACGGCTGCCCGAGGACGACGTTCTGTTGGCATAGGAGTTCACCACCAACGACGAGGCCAACATCTGGTTGGTGTTCGGCTGACCGGGCACCGACACCCCGTACTCGGTCTCGATTCCCATGATCCGGCGCGCGCTCACTCTGCAAGCGTAGGTGCTGCGCGGGCGGTCGGTTGGCCGGACGTCCGCCTTGTTTGTTCTGGGCGGTCCGCACGGACCCGTTCCGCCCGACGCGGATCGGTGCGGCGAGCCCCCGAGCCGGACCCTCCCGAGGCCCGGGGATCCCCGATCGGGGGCACCCGGGGCCGGGCCCGGATCGCGGCGCGACCGGCACGCGGGTGTCGCCCATGCCGGTGGCGGCGCGCCTCGGTGAGAGCCCTCGTGGCGGGCGCAGGCCCCGCGGACTGGGCGGGTTTTCGGCGCACGCATGCCGCGGCGCCCGGAACCTTCTCGGTCCCGGGCGCCGCGGTACGGAGCAGGCCGCCCCGCCGCGGTCGCCGTACCTAGCGCGACCGCGACGGAACTGCGGTGAGTGTTCCGCCGGTCGTTACAGGTACTGGCCGGTGTTCGCGATGGTGTCGATGGAGCGTCCGGCCTCGGTGCCCTTCGTTCCGGTGACGAGCGTGCGGATGTAGACGATCCGTTCGCCCTTCTTGCCGGAGATCCGGGCCCAGTCGTCCGGGTTGGTCGTGTTCGGCAGGTCCTCGTTCTCCTTGAACTCGTCCAGGCACGCGGCGAGCAGGTACTGCATGCGCAGACCCTTGAGGCCGCCCTCGATGTGCGCCTTGACCGCCATCTTCTTGGCGCGGGCGACGATGTTCTCGATCATCGCGCCCGAGTTGAAGTCCTTGAAGTACAGGACCTCCTTGTCGCCGTTGGCGTAGGTCACCTCGAGGAAACGGTTCTCCTCGCTCTCCGCGTACATCCGCTCGACGACGCGCTGGATCATCGCCGCGACCGTGGCCTCCCGATTGCCGTCGAACTCGGCGAGGTCCTCCGGGTAGAGCGGCAGGCTGGGCACGACGTACTTGGCGAAGATGTCGCGGGCCGCTTCGGCGTCGGGCCGCTCCACCTTGATCTTGACGTCGAGCCGCCCCGGCCGCAGGATCGCCGGGTCGATCATGTCCTCGCGGTTGGACGCGCCGATCACGATGACGTTCTCGAGCTGCTCGACGCCGTCGATCTCGCTGAGCAGCTGCGGAACGATCGTGTTCTCCACGTCCGAGGACACACCCGAGCCGCGGGTCCGGAAGATCGAGTCCATCTCGTCGAAGAACACGATCACCGGCATTCCCTCGGACGCCTTCTCGCGCGCCCGCTGGAACACCAGCCGGATCTGCCGCTCGGTCTCGCCGACGAACTTGTTGAGCAGCTCGGGGCCCTTGATGTTGAGGAAGAAGGCCCGGCCGTTGCCCTGGCCGGTGATCGCCTCGACCTTCTTGGCCAACGAGTTGGCGACCGCCTTCGCGATCAGCGTCTTGCCGCAGCCGGGTGGGCCGTAGAGCAGCACACCCTTCGGCGGCTTGAGCTGATGCTCCCGGTAGAGCTCCTTGTACAGGAACGGCAGCTCCACCGAGTCGCGGATCGACTCGATCTGACTCTTCAACCCGCCGATCTGCTCGTACCCGATGTCCGGGACCTCTTCGAGGACAAGCTCCTCGACCTCGGACTTCGGGACCCGCTCGAAGGCGTACCCGGAGCGGGGCTCGATCAACAACGAGTCCCCCGCGCGGATCGGACCGTCGAGCAGCGGTTGGGCCAGCATGACCACCCGCTCCTCGTCGGTGTGACCGATCACCAGTGCTCGGTCACCGCTTTCGAGGACTTCCTTGAGCAGGACAATCTCACCCTGCCGCTCGAACGAGCGCGCCTCGACCACGTTGAGGGCCTCGTTGAGCATGACCTCCTGGCCGGGCGAGAGCGAGCCGACGTCGACACTCGGCGACACGGTCACCCGGAGCTTTCTGCCCTGAGTGAACACGTCGACGGTGCCGTCGTCATACCGGAAGACGAAGATCCCGTAGCCGCTTGGCGGCTGCGCGAGTCTGTCGACCTCCTCCTTCAGGGTGACGATCTGGTCGCGCGCCTCCCGGAGAGTGGCGACGAGTCTGTCGTTCTGTCCCGTGGCGGACGACAGCTCGGCCTGTATCTCCGCGAGGCGTTCCTCCAGCACCCTGACCTGCCTGGGCGATTCGGACAACCTACGCCGCAGCATGGCCACTTCCTCTTCCAGGAAGGCGACCTGCGTCGTGAGCTCGTGTGCTTCCTTCTCGTACGCCGACCGCCGTGATTCGGCATCACCTGGACGACCCGTGCTCCCACCGGAGCCAGAGCCCGAACGGGGACCGGACACTGCGCCTCCNCCNCCCCCGTGCTGACCGGGACGCACCCACACTACCGTTGTGACCGCCGCTGGCAGGCCGGTCGCGCAAGGACGACCGGGCTTTGCCGTAAACAGCGGGTTACGGTGCCATGGTGACAGAAGATCGGAGCCCTGTGGCAACTCCAGCGAAGCCGGGCGTTTCGGCGGGCCTGCGCGTGCGGGTCGACCAGAACGCCTGCACCGGCGACGGTCTGTGCGTCCAGCTCGCCCCCAGCATCTTCGAGTTCGACGTCGACGGGCTGGCCTACGTCAAGGACGACGCCGGCGAGCTCCAGACGACCGACGGGGCGTACGTGCCGGTACCCCTCCCCGTCGTGGACGCGGTCGTCGATGCGGCCGACGAGTGCCCGGGAACGTGCATCTACGTGGAACGCCCGGATGGCACCCTGGAGGCCGGCGGCCCCCTCGGCTGACGCCTCCATCACGCCGAGCCCCTCCATCGCCGCGAGACCTCTCCATCGGCGAGAGACCCCCCGTCGACGAGACCCCTCCATCGGCGAGAGACCCCTCCGTCGGCGAGAGGGTTTACAGGAGGTCGATGACGCCCCAAGGGCGGCGAGAGGTCACTGGCCTTCTGCAACTGCGACCGCCCTGCCGCCTCGGTCCCGATCGACCCGACCGTGGGGCCGCCGTGGCCTCTCCTGGTCCGCGTGTCCTGGTCCGCGCGGGTCAGGCCCCGGGCCTGCCTGGTCGGCTCGGCCTCGTGCAGCCGCTCACCAGTTCCTCATCCCGCGTTCGGTGACGAAGCGTGATGTCGGACTGCACCCGCCTCGCCATCGAACGGCCCACCGCCACCCCTCCACACCGCCTCGCGAGGCGGGGGTGTGCAGGGGAACGGGGCAACCTGTTCCTTCTGGGGGGACGAATCGGACGCCGAACCCCCCAGAAGAAACAGGTAGGCGCTCTCCCCGTATCCGCCGCTGGCGCACGGGCCGTAGCCCGCTTCGCGACGCGCCTCAGCCACACCCCCTAACGTCACGGAAGGTGACAGCAGGACGAGAGGGGGCTTCTGGGGGGTACGCCACGTCGCTGGTGGAGTCAGCTCCCACGCGTGGCTTCGGGCACCGCATCCACGACGGGTTCGGGCACCGCATCCACGACGGGTTCGGGCGCAGCTCCGGCGAGGGCCGTCGCGGCCGGCTCGGCGAGAAGGGCACCCGCCTCGGCCGGATCCGCGCCGGCCGGATCCCCGAGGGCGCCCTTTGCCGGGCGTCGACGGCGGACCGGAGGCGTGACCCCGTCGGCGAGGCGACGCGCGGTGACCAGGAAGCCCGTGTGGCCGACCATGCGGTGGCCGGGGCGGACCGCAAGGCCCTCGACATGCCAGTCCCGCATCATCGTCTCCCACGCGGCGGGCTCGGCGAACGTGCCGTGGGCCCGCAGGGCCTCCACGACCCGGGACAACTGCGTCGTCGTGGCGACGTAGGCACAGACCACCCCGCCGGGAACGAGCGCCGCGCTGACGGCGTCCACGACGTCCCAGGGCGCGAGCATGTCGAGGACGACCCGGTCGACGTCCCGTTCGGTCGTCTCGGCCAGATCGCCGACGATCACCGTGTGCGCCGGATGCGGCCCGCCGAAGAACGTCTCGATGTTGCGCTGGGCGATGGCGGCGAAGTCCTCCCGCCGCTCGTAGGAGATCAACCGACCGGCATCCCCGATGGTGCGCAGCAGGGAGCAGGACAGCGCGCCCGAGCCGACGCCGGCCTCAAGCACCCGCGCGCCCGGAAAGATGTCCGCGTACGTGACGATCTGGGCCGCGTCCTTGGGGTAGACCACGGTCGCCCCGCGGGGCATCGACAGCACGAAGTCCACGAGCAGGGGGCGCAGCGCCAGGTAGTCGGTGCCGCCGGTGCTGGTGACGACGATGCCCTCGGGCCGGCCGAGCAGCGCGTCGTGTTCGACGGCGCCGCGGTGGGTGTGGAACTGCTTGCCCGGTTCCAGGACGACGGTGTGCTTGCGTCCCTTGGGGTCGGTGAGCTGCACCCGGTCGCCCTTGGTGAAGGGCCCGCGGCGGTGCGCCGCGCCGGTGGGGCCGGGGCGAAGATCGGGCTCGGTCACCGCTGCGCCACCATGCGCGCGGCGGCGGCCGGGTCGAGGCGGGCGACCAGGTCGACCATCGCGAGCACACCGACCGGCCGGCCGTGCTGCAGCACCAGGTACTCCGAGGCGGGCATGCTCTGCACGGCGGCGAGCAGGTCCTCGCCCTCCAGGTCGGCGTCGAGCACCATCCCGGGCGAGATCGCCCGACTCACCTCGTCCACGGACATCCACGGCCTCCGATGCTCGGGCAGCGCGTCGACCGCCGAGCCATTCATGATCTTGATGGGATTACCGTCTCGGTCGATCACCGCGACGGCGGTGGCGCCGACCTCCTGGGCCCGCCGCAACGCCTCGGCCAGCGGCACGGCGCCCTCGACGGGCAGCGTCCGGCGCACCAGCCGGCCGGCGGACAGCCCCGGCAGCCGACCGCGCAACTGGGCCGCACGCAAGGACTGGAAGGCCGCGAAGGCCAGGAACGCCGCCAGAGCATACGTGTAGAACAGGCCGAAGCTGTCGCCGGAGATCGTCGTACCCCAGACGACCATGCCCGCGGCCACCACGAAGCCGCCGTAGGCGCCGGCCCGCAGCCCGCGCAGCTTGTCCCCGGTCACCGCCCACACGGCGGCGATGACCACCCGCCCGCCGTCCAACGGCACGCCGGGGGCCAGGTTGAACACGAACAGCGCCAGGTTGATGACCCCGAGATCGCGCAGCACCACCCCGACGTTGGTGTCGTCGCCGATGCCGAGCAGGCCGAGGAAGCACAGCCCGNCAAGCAGACCGTTGGCCGCCGGACCGACGAAGGCGATGAGGAACTCGCGGCCGGGACTGCGGGGTTCGGGCTCGAACTCGGTGAACCCGGCGAACCCGTGCAGCGTCACCGAACGGACGGTGTGGCCGAAGGCGAGGGCGGCCAGGCAGTGGCCGATCTCGTGGACCAGCAGGGAGAGCAGGAAGCCGACGGAGATCACCGTGGCCATCGCGAGGACCTGGCCGTCCGACGCCGTCGGCAGCCGGTCCCGGATGGAGCCGGAGAGCAGGTAGGCCACCAGGAGGGCGAAGATCAACGCAAGCGGCGACACCATGATCGGGACGCCACGAATGCGCCCGATGACGACCCCCGGCGGCCGTTCACCCGGATGCCGCGACGCACCACCCGTGCCGCCATGGGCATCCGAGCCGGTGCCACCGCGCTGATCCGTCATAGAACCGATGCTACGGACCAGATCCGGCCGCGTCTGCCGGCCCTGTCCACGCCTGTGACCAGCGGGGGTGCCAGGGGTCTCCGGCGAGGGCGGGACCGTCGCCGGGGACGTCCCTCGCCGCCGGCCGGGACCGACCCGCGGGACTGTCGGTGGCGGGTTCTAGGGTCGGGTCATGACCACGACGCCGCCGCCTGGTTCCGCGGCATCCAGCGAGGCTTCCGTGCCGGCGGTCGACCCCGCAGCGCCGGGCGGGCCGCGGGATGCCGAGCGGCCGCTGATCGGGTCGCTGTCGCCGTCGCGGGCGGCGGACTTCGTCAACTGCCCGCTGCGCTACCGATTCCGCGTCATCGACCGGCTGCCCGAACCGCCGAGCGAGGCGGCCAGCCGCGGGACCGTCGTGCACTCGGTCCTGGAGAACCTGTTCGACCTGCCGCCGGCCGGGCGGACCCTCGAGGCCGCGCGCGCGCTGGTCGAGCCGGCCTGGCGGGCGCTGCGCGAACGGGAGCCGGCGGTCGAGGCGCTCTTCGACGGCCCGGACGCGCTCGCCGCCTGGCTGGATTCCGCGCGCGAACTGCTCGCGGGGTACTTCGCGCTGGAGGACCCGGCCCGGCTCGCCCCCTCGGCCCGCGAGCTCTACGTCGAGCATGTGCTCGACTCCGGGCTGCGGCTGCGCGGCTACGTGGACCGGCTCGACGAGGCGACGACTCCGCAGGGCGTGGCCCTGCGGGTGGTCGACTACAAGACCGGCCGCTCGCCCGGGCCGGCGTTCGAGGGTTCGGCGATGTTCCAGATGAGGTTCTACGCCCTGCTGCTGTGGCGGATCCGCGGCGTGATCCCCCGGGAGCTTCGCCTGTACTACCTCGGTGACCGCACCTGGTTGCGGGCCGCCCCGGACGAGGCGGACCTGCGGGCCACCGAGCGGCGGATCGAGGCGCTGTGGGCGGCGATCGACCGGGCCCACCGCAGCGGGGACTGGCGGGCCACCCCGAACCGCCTGTGCTCCTGGTGCCACCACCAGGCGCTGTGCCCGGCGTTCGGCGGCACGCCGCCGCCGCTGCCCCGGCCGGCCCCCGCCGTGCCCCTCGACGACGCGGCCCCGGCCGTCTGCGAGGCGGACGGCTGACTCCCGCCGTGCAGGACGCCGCCCACGGGCGAGGCCGGGAACGTCGAGGGGACGCGGGTTGTCCGGGGATTCCGGATCAATCCCGAGATGCGGATCATTCCTCGGTCGTTGGGGACTCCGACGGCGCGATCGAGGTTCGTCCGGACCGGGCGGCCGGCGGGCGGACCCCGCCGAGCGTGGCAGTCGCAGTCCGCGCGCCGAAACACCTACGTAGGACGATGGGACGGCCCTGTACCCGGCGGCGGGCAGGGGCATCGGCAGACGCGCCGAGCGCGCGAGGAGAGGACGTCACGATGGCCCGACGGACCGGATCATCCCCAGGCGGGAGGCGGGACGCGGGCAGGGGCGCTCCGCCCGGTCGCCCGCAGCGGGTGGCGCGGACCACCGAGCGCGGGGACGACCGCCGCGAGCAGCCCGCCGCCGGCATCGCGGGCAATCCCGGCGGCACGGGCGGCCAGGTCCCGGCGGCGCGCGCCGACCGTCTGACGAAGGTCTACGGCACCGGGGACACGACCGTCACCGCGCTGCGCGGGATCGACCTGGACTTCCCACGCGGCCGGTTCACGGCGATCATGGGGCCGTCGGGTTCGGGGAAGTCCACGCTCATGCACTGCCTGGCCGGCCTGGACACGGTGACCCGCGGGCGGGTGTTCATCGGCGACGTCGACCTGTCCCGGCTGTCGGACAAGGAGCTCACCCGCCTGCGCCGGGACCGGATCGGTTTCATCTTCCAGCAGTTCAATCTGCTGCCGACGCTGACCGCGGCGGAGAACATCACGCTGCCGCTGAGCATCGCGGGCCGCGCTCCGGATCAGGCGTGGATGCGCACCGTCGTCGACGCGGTCGGCCTCGCCCCCCGGCTGGGGCACCGGCCGAGCGAGCTGTCGGGCGGCCAGCAGCAGCGGGTCGCGTGCGCCCGCGCCCTCGTCACCCGGCCCGAGATCATCTTCGCCGACGAGCCGACCGGCAACCTGGACTCCCGCTCGGGCGCCGAGGTGCTGTCGTTCCTGCGGGACTCGGTTACCGAGCTCGGGCAGACGATCGTCATGGTGACGCACGACGCCACCGCCGCCTCCTACTCGGACGAGGTGATCTTCCTCGCGGACGGTCGGCTCGTCGACGCGATCGAGCAGCCGACCGCGGACGAGGTGCTCGACCGGATGAAGCACCTCGACGCCGCCCAGCGCGGGCTGCTCCCCGACGGCGCCGACGCGGCCGGCGAAGCGGACGCCTACGACGACGTCCGGGACGGCCGGGACGGCCGGGACCGCCACGACGATCGGGACCGCCACGACGGCCGGGACGGCCGGGACCGCCATGACAGCCGGGACGACCGCGACGGCCGGGCCCGCCGCGCGCGTCCCGCGGACCGCGAGCCTCAGGGCGACCGCGCCCGCCACGACGACTACGGCGCGGCGCCCCGCCCACGGGGCTACCCGGAGGGCGACGACCGGTACGGCGACTACGACTACCCCGACCAGCGCTACGGCAACGATGGCCGGCCGGCGCGGCCGGCGCCCTACGACGGCCGCTACGCCGAGCCGTTCACCGGCGAGTTCGACCCCGTTCCCGGGCCCGAGACCGGGCCGTTGGACGCGACCGGACCGCTGGACGGGAGCGGGCCGGGCGGCGGCCGCTACGGTGGCCCGGCAGGCGACCCGCGGCGCCGGCCGGTGCCGCGCCCCACCGGCCCGCGCGATGACGACGCCCCGGACGGCTACGGCGCCCCGGACGGCTACGGCGCCCCGGGCGGCTACCGGGCGGACGGGCCCGGGTCGGCGGGCTGGGCCTGAGTCGATGCTGCGCGCCACCCTCAAGAGCCTGCTGGCCCGTAAGGTCCGGCTCGCTCTGTCCATGCTGGCGGTTGTCGTCGGCGTGAGCTTCGTCACTGGCACCCTGGTCCTGACGGACACGCTCAACCGGACGTTCAACAGCCTGTTCGCCGACATCAACAAGAACGTCAGCGTCGCGGTCCGAGCGGTCAACCAGATCGACCCGACGAGCGACTCCGGCCGACCGCCGCTGCCCGCGTCGATCCTCGACACCGTGGCCAGGGTCGACGGGGTGCGCGCGGCCGTCGGGTCGGTCAACGGCCAGGCGGTGCTCATCAACCCGCGCACCGGCAAGCCGGCGAAGGAGGGCGGGGCGCCGGGGCTGGGCAGAAACTGGACGGGCGGCCAGCCGACCGCGTCCGAGCAGCTCGCCGAGGGCCGCGCCCCTGGTCCCGGCGAGATCGCGGTGGATCGGGCGACGGCGCGGGACCTTCATCTCGCCCTCGGAACGCGGATCTCCGTGCAGACCAAGGGTGCACCGGCGACATACACGCTGGTCGGCACGTTCCGGGTCGCCGGGCAGGACAGCCTCGGCGGCGCCGCCGTGACCGCGTTCGACACCGCCACCGCCCAGCGGGTGCTGCTGGCCCCCGGCCAGTTCAGCTCCATCCACCTGGCGGCCGTCCCCGGCCTCGGCCAGCCGGAGCTGCGCGCGCGGGTCGCCGCCGTGCTCCCCGCCGGCATCGAGGCGATCACCGGCACGCAGCTTTCGGAGGAGAACGCCAGCGCCGTGCAGCAGGCGATCAGCGGCTTCTCGACCTTCCTGCTGATCTTCGCGGCGATCTCGGTGTTCGTCGGGGCGTTCATCATCTTCAACACCTTCACGATGCTGGTGGCGCAGCGGGTGCGGGAGCTGGCACTGCTGCGGGCGATCGGCGCCAGCCGGCGTCAGGTGCAGATCTCGCTGCAGGTCGAGGCGGCTCTGGTCGGCTTCGCCGGCGCAAGCGTGGGGCTGCTGTTCGGCGCGGGGCTCGCCGTGCTGCTCCGGGCGGCCGTCGGGGCGTTCGGCGTGGATCTGCCCAGCGGCTCGCTGGTCTTCGAGGCGCGCACGATCATCGCCGCCTACGGCGTGGGGATCCTGATCACCTCGGCCGCGGCCTTCGTGCCGGCGCGCAAGGCGGCGTCCGTGCCGCCGATCGCGGCGATGCGGGAGACCTACGTGCTGCCGACGCGCTCGCTGCGCACCCGGGCCGTCGCCGGGACCGCCCTCACGGCGCTCGGGGTGCTGCTGCTCGTCCTCGGGACCGCGTCGGCGGGCAAGTCGGGAGCCGCCGCCGTCGGGGGTGGCGCCGCGGGAATCTTCCTCGGTATCGCCACCCTGTCGCCCCTGCTGTCCGGCCCGATCATCCGGGTGCTCGGCGCGCCGTTCGTCTCGCTGTTCGGCACCACGGGCCGGCTCGGCCGGGAGAACGCGATGCGCAACCCGCGACGCACCTCCTCGACCGCCTCCGCCCTCATGATCGGACTCGCGCTGGTCAGCGCCTTCTCGATCCTCGGACAGTCGATCAAGGAGTCGGTGCGCACGACCGTGCAGGACAGCCTCGGCGCCGACTTCTTCCTGACCGCCCAGGGCTTCGGCCAGGGCTTCAGCGGCCAGGTGGCACGCGATCTGGCCGGGAAGCCCGGCATCGAGGTCGCGACCGGGCTGCGCGGTGGCCTGGCGAAGATCGGCGGGCGCGACGCCCAGGTGCTCGCCGGGGATCCGGCCGGCCTGCCCAAGGTGCTGGCCCTCAAGAAGGTCGCCGGAGACCTCCACGCCCTCGGCGACGGCACGATCCTCGTGGATGACGGCGTCGCCGCCGACCGCCACCTCGGCGTCGGGCAGAAGATCCCCGTCACCTTCCCCAACGGCACCCAGGACCTCACCGTCGCCGGGACGTACAAGAAGAGCCAGGTGGCCGGCTCGTGGATCATCTCGACCGGCCAGTTCGCCCGGCACACCACCGACGACCTCGACCTGTTCGTGCTGGTCAAACGCGCCGACGGGGCCGACCCCGCGGCCGTGCGCGCCGAGATCGACAAGATCGTCAAGCCGTACGCCACGGTGGAGGTACGCGACCAGTCGGAGTTCGTCGCCCAGCAGGAGAAGCAGATCGACCAGCTACTGGGCTTCATCTACGTCCTGCTGGCCCTGGCGGTGATCATCGCACTGTTCGGCATCGTGAACACGCTCGCCCTGTCCGTGATCGAACGGACCCGGGAGATCGGGCTGCTGCGCGCCGTCGGCATGAGCCGCGGGCAGATGCGGGCCATGGTCGTCATGGAGTCGACGATCATCTCCGTCTTCGGCGCCGTGCTGGGCGTCGTCGTCGGCAGCATCTTCGGCTGGGCCCTCACGAAGGCCCTGGCCTCCCAGGGCATCAGCACGTTCGCCTACCCGGTCCAGACGATCATCATCGTCATCATCGTCGGCGTCCTGCTCGGCATCCTCGCGGCCGTCTTCCCCGCCCGCCGCGCCGCCCGCATGGACGTCCTGCGCGCCATCTCCGCCACCTGAGCTGGGCCAGAGCCGCGACAGGCGCACCCGCGACCTCGCCCAGGGGTTTGCGGCGCCCACGGCCCTCCTACTCGCGGGAGGCCAGGCACCCGCACCGGACCGCGACAGCCAGCCGGCACCCGTCCACGCGACCGTCGACGCACCCGTCCACGCACCCGTCCACGCGACCGTCGACATGGCCGGAACATCCCAGGCCAAGCCGAGCCGACCCAGCCCGTCGTCGCCCCACCCCGAGCGCGGCGCGGCCAGATTGNTGCCACATCATGCCGAGGGTTCGGTACGGTTTTCGGGCGAAAAACCGTACCGAACCCTCGGCACGATTATGTACACGGACGATTACCGAAGGAGCCTTCCCGCGAAATCCTCGTCCGCAGGTGCCCTTGTCCACAGGCCTCCGGCTCATCCACAGCTGGCCGAGTGCCGCTGCCCAGAAGGCGACATACCCGCCAGGCTGGCCGGGTGGACCTTCCCGCGCTTCCGCTCTCCCTGCGTCGGCTCGCCGCCCGCCAGGACGGCATGCTCACCCGGACCCAGATCCGGCAGGCGGGTCTGACCCGCCGGCAACTCGATCGCCTGGTCCGGGGCGCCGGCTGCTCCACGCCGTTCCGCGGTACCGTCCTGCTCCCGGGTGCGCACCCGCTGCGCGGACCGGTGCGGGCCGCGCTGGTCGGCCGGCCAGAGGCAGTCGTCTGCGGCGTGACCGCCGCCCGGCTCCTGGGCCTGCCGGGGCTCGACCAGACAGGCACGGCGCGCGAGCCGGTTCACCTTCTGCTCCCCCGGTCCGCTCACGCGGCCGCCGGCATCGACAACCTCATCCGGCATCTCGGTGCCCTGCGCCCCGACGAGCGGCAGCTCCGGCGAGGCATCCCGGTCACCACCGTCGAGCGCACACTGGCGGACCTGGTCCTGGACAGCGATCGGGAGACCGCCGTCAGCCTGCTCGACGCCGCGCTGCACCAGGGGCGGGTCCCGGACATCGACGCCGTACTCAGGCCGGCAGCCGGCCGCCGGGGAGTGGTCGCCCGCCGGCACTGGTTTGCGCTCGCCGACGGTCGGGCCGAGTCACCTCTGGAGACGCGGCTACGCCTGTTGCTGCTCGACGCCGGCCTGCCGCCGGAGGAGCTGCAGTGGCAGGTGTGGGACCCCGCCAGCCCGACGGAGCGGGGCAGGCCGACGGGGTCCACGAGCGTCGATCCCCTCGAAGGGACGCCGGACGAGCCGCCGGACCGGGTCCCGACGCTGGGAGGCCGTCCAGTTGCCCGGCTCGACCTGGCCTGGCCGAGCCGGCTGGTCGCCGTGGAGGCGGACGGCGCCGCCTATCACCGCCAGCCACGCGCGCTGTTCCGCGACCGCATGCGGCAGAACGACCTGCTGGCGGCTGGCTGGACCCTGCTGCGCTTCACCTGGGCCGATGTGCTGGGCGGTCCGGCCGGCGTCGCCGAGATGGTGCGCCGCGCGCTCGCGCTCGCAGAGGTCACGGTCAGGTTCCGACCGGATGGGCGCCCAGCAGTTCGTCGAGCAGGTCGAGGGTGACGTCGTGCAGGCTGGCGACGATCGCGGCGAGGCCTGCGGGCACTTCGAGGGCGTCCGCTGACGCCGCGTCGGACCCCGCGAGGGCGGACGGCGCTCCATCCGACGCAACGGCGGCAGGCGGGACGGCGGCAGGCGGGGTGGCCGTGGGACGCGGGGTGGCCGTGGGCGGGGCCGGGGCAGGCGGGGTGGCGGTGGGCGGGGTGGCGGTGGGGTCGAGGAGATCGGGCATGGAGGGGACGAGGATGGTCGCGCAGCCGGCGGCCACACCGGCGCGCGCGCCCGAGGGGCTGTCCTCCAGGACGACGCAGCGCCGCGGGTCCACGCCGAGCATGCGGGCGGCGGTCAGGTAGGGCTCGGGATCCGGCTTCCGGCGGCTCACCTCGTCGCCGGCCACCGTCGTCGCGAACAGCTCCCGACCGATGACGCCGAGCACAGGGTCCATCAGGTCCCGGAAGGACGAGGAGACCAGCGCCGCCGGGACGCCCCGCTCTCGCAGGACGGCGAGCAGTTCGACGGCGCCGGGCTGCGGGACGATCACGCCTGGCTCGCGGAACAGCTCGGCGGAGCGTCGCAGCAGGAACCGCGCCGTGGCCGGGACGTCGGACGGCGGCCGGCCAAGCATCGAGACCATGATCGGCACCGCGGTGTCGATGCCGTGGCCGATCATCGCCCGCTTCATCGCCGACGTGAACTCGCCGCCGAGCCGCGCCGCCGCCTCGTGCTCGGCGACGGTCCAGATCGGCTCCGTGTCGACGAGCAGGCCGTCCATGTCGAAGAAGACCGCCGCGAGGCTTCCCACGTTGTGCTCCCAGCTCGAATCGGTGCGCTCCGGACGGTTCCGGGTGCGCGGGTCGGACGTGCCTTGCCCGGACGCGGGGTCGCGGCTGCCGGCCGCCGGCTGCCCACGCCGGCCGGTCCCGCCCGGGCGGGACCGGCCTCCGGTCTGGAGAGGCGCCGCTCTGCCCGGTACGGACCGGTCCTGCCCGTATGCTGCCGGATCGCGGCCGCGCAGCGGGCGGCGGGCGGCCCAGCGGGCTCGGAACGCGGGGTTCGGCCCGTCCGGGCGGCCGAGACCTGAGGACCTCGTTACACCGCCCTTCGGCGGGAATGCCGCGCGGGAAGGGGGCGGGGCCCGGCAACATGGTGACCATGGCGCCAGAGGCCCCCGGCACACGTCGCGACAGCACGGACAGCGGACCGTCGGGAATCCGTCGGCGACCCCGCCGCGAACCCCGGCGCCGTCTCCCCCGGTGCGGGCGGGCGCCCCACCGGGGCAGTCCGCTGCAGGCGCCGATCGCGGCAGCCCCGCGGCCGCCCTCGGGCCGGCGTTCGCGGCCGGGAATGTGATCGCCCGGGCGTCGGTTGGCGACGACGCTGCCACCGGTGGCCGAGTGAACTCCGCCAGAGATGGCCGGGTGAACGGGAACATCCAGGAAGGTGGTAGGACGGGCGGCGCGGAAGTCACCGCAGCCGGTGCGGCACGGCGCCGCGGGCCCGCGGCGCCGCCGCCGGGGCGGACGGGGACGCGGCGGCCGCCAGAGCCGGCGGGCGGGCCGGGAGACGGGAGTGGGCGGGTGTCGCAACGTGGACAGTGCTCGCCGCGGCCGTTGGCCTTCCCGCGACAGCGGGTACTCGTCAGGAGCCGGTACGGTGCAGCCACCGCGTCGATCCGGAACGGATGTCCGATCCGCCCGGCGTCGTTTGCCATCGACAGACCGAGGAAAGGCGTTCCCACGAGAACACCGGCAGACTGGTCCCGCGGAGGTTCGCCGCGGGCGAGGGCAGGTTCCCCACCGGATGCAAGGAGGGCTGACGTAACGGATGTCGGCTCTGGGCAGGAGTCGTCTCCGTGAGGACGTACCGTTGCACTGTCACGGGGGCAGTGGGCCGCCGCTGGGCGGCAGGAGGTGGTAGGTGATCGAGTTTTCCGGCGTCGGTCAACTGCGGTCGCCGGTCGTGGTAGCGGCCTTCGAGGGTTGGAACGACGCCGCCGACGCGTCCTCCGCCGCCGTGGAGCATCTCGAGACGGCGTTCAAGGCCCGGGTGATCGGCGCGATCGACCCGGACGACTACTACGACTTCCAGGTGAACCGGNCGACGGTGAGCGGAACCGACGGGGCGTCGAGGAAGATCACCTGGCCGACCACCCGGCTGTCGGTGGCGCGGCCGCCGAAGTCGGAGACGGACCTGGTGCTCATCCGCGGGCTGGAGCCGAACATGCGCTGGCGCGGCTTCACCGATGAGCTGATCGAGGCGGTGCATGCCCTCGGCAGCGACATGGTGATCTCGCTCGGTGCGCTGCTCGCGGACTCTCCCCACACCCGTCCGGTGCCCATCAGCGGGACGGCCGGGGATGCGGCGACGGCGGCGAGGCTCGGCCTGGAGCCGTCCCGCTATGAGGGTCCGACCGGCATCGTCGGCGTCTTCGGCGACGCCTGCGCCCGGGCGGAGCTGGCGTCGGTGTCGTTCTGGGCGGCGGTGCCGCACTACGTCGCGAACCCGCCGTGCCCGAAGGCGACGCTCGCCCTGCTGCGGCGCGTGGAGGACCTGCTCGACATCGAGATTCCGCTCGGGGATCTGCCGGAGCGGGCCAAGGCATGGGAGCGTCAGGTCGACGAGCTCGCCGCCGGGGACACCGAGGTCGCCGAGTACGTCCGCTCGCTGGAGTCCCGGGAGCCGGAGACCGCGCTGCCGGAGGCCAGCGGCGACGCGATCGCCCGCGAGTTCGAGCGCTACCTGCGGCGCCGCGGGCAGTGATTTCTCTCATGCCCTGACTCCGCCCGCCGGCCCGTCGCACGGTCCGACCCGCCCCGGCCGACCGCCGTCAGCGTGGTCGGCCGGGGCGGGCGGCCAGCGTGGTCGGCCCGCCACACGGTCGGCCCTGGCTGTGGCGCGGGTGGTCCGGGTGGCCGGGTGGCCGGGCCCGGAGGGTCCCGGTCGGGCGGAGCGGCGCGTGGAACTCGGTGCCGCCGCCGCGGACTGGGGTGTGCGGACAGGGGCGGTGCCCTACTCCTCGACGATCTCGGCGTCGATGATGTCCTCGTCGGCGCCCCGGCGGAAGGGAACGCCGGCGGTGCTGGCCGCCGGCTCCCACTGCGCGGCGCTCGCCGGGTACGGCTCGGCGTCGGCGACCTCACCCTGCCGATGCCGGCCAGGAGGGCGCCGGCCGAGCCCGGCGGCACCCAGGCGGCCCGAGACCCGACCGGCCGCCGCGGCAGCACCAGCGCCGACGGCCGGGCCGAGAGCATCTCCGGCGGACCCGTTCCCGGCGGTGCCGCCGTGCGAGCCGAAGGCGCCCGCAGCGTCCCAGTCCGCCCCATCTGCACCCGCGGCCGCCGGCCAGCCCGGGCCGTGCTGACCGGTGCCGTGCGGCCCGGCTTCGCCCCGGCCTGCGCCGTACGATCCGCCGCCGTGATCGCTGGCACCGTGCTGACCGGTCCCATGCTGCTGACCGGTCCCGTGCTGCGGGGCGGCGCCGTGTTGGCCCGGGGCGGCTGAGGATCCCGGGGCGGCTGAGGATCCGGGAGCGGCTGAGGATCCGGGACCGTCGGGGCTACCGGGCACCCTGGGCGGCCGGGGTGGGACGCCCACGGGGGGCGTGGACGGCATCGACGGCCCGTCCACGACCGACGGAGCCGTCGGAGCCGTCGGAGCCGTCGGAGTCATCGTGTCCGGTCCGCCCGGAAAGCCGCCGCCGGTCGCCTGCGCGGCCGAAGCGCCGGGGACGGCACCGTCCTGCGCGGTGGAGGTGCCAGGGACGAAACCTTGCCGCGCGCCGCCGGCGGCGGGGTCGCCGTCGCCCGCCTCCGGCGGGGCCGTGCCGGCCCGGGCGAGGTCGGTGAGGGCGCGGTCGACATCGTCGGAGCCGAGGATGCGGCGCAGCCGCAGGACCGCTCCGATGATCTCGCCCTGTTGGTGGCGAAGCGCGTCGAGGGACGCGGAGCTGCGGGCGATCTCGTCCGCCAGCTCCCGGTGGCGTTCGACGGCGAGCCGACGGCTCTCCTCCACCGCGTCGAGCAGCAGCTTCTCGGCCTGCTCGCGGGCCTCGCGGACGATCGGATGATTCGCCCCGGCGTCCTCGATCACCTCCTCCAGGGCGGACTCGGCGATCCGGCGGGCGCCGTCGATGATCTCGTCGGCCTCCCGCTGGGCGATGGCGAGCATCTGCCCGATCCGACCGCCGGCCTGGGCGGCGAACGCCTCGGTGCCGGTGACGCCCACGTTGCGCTCCCGCTCGTGCCTCAGCGCGCTCTCGGCGGCGGCCGCGCGCGAGGTCACCTGGCTGGCGTACCGCCACAGCGTGGCGAGGTAGTCGTCGACCTGGCGCGGGTCGTAGCCGTGGGCGACCTCGTCGAAGGCGGGCCGTTCGGTCGCTGCTCCGGGATCTGTACTGCGGTGGTGAGCCCCCATCCATCAGCTCCCTCTGGGTCGGACGGGTTCAAGGTCTACACCGAGCAGTGTGTCAACGAGCCTCGCGACCAGTGCGGGCGCCTCCCCCCCAGCACCCGCCGCACCGCCGGAACCGCGAAGGGACCCGCCAGACGAACCGACGCCAGCCGAACCACTGCCAGCAGATCCACCGCCGACAGAACCGCCGCCGGCAGAACCGCCGCCGGCAGAACCACCGCCGGCGTCGGCGAGCGCCGCGTCGACCCAGGCGTCGACCGCGGTGAGGGCACCGGGGGCGTCGAGGTCGTCGGCGAGCCGCTCCCGGACGGCGGCGAGCACCCCCGCCGCGTCCGGGCCGGCGGGCAGAGCGACGGCCGCCCGCCACCGCTCGACCCGGGTCACCGCGTCCGCCAGCAGGCCCGCCGTCCACTCCCAGCCCGCGGTGTGGCGGTGGTCCAGCAGAGCGAGGCGCAGCGCGGCCAGGTCCGTCCCGGCGCGGCGCAGCCGGGAGACGAACTCCAGGTTGCCGCGCGACTTCGACATCTTGTGGCCGTCGAGGCTGACCATCGCGGTGTGCACGTAGCTGCGGGCGAACGGGCGGGCACCGGCGGCGACCTCGGCGTGCGCGGCACTGCACTCATGGTGCGGGAACGACAGGTCGGTGCCCCCGCCCTGGATGTCGACGACGCCGCCGAGGTGGTGACGGGCGATCGCCGAACACTCGATGTGCCAGCCCGGCCGGCCGGGGCCGAACGGGGACGGCCACGACGGTTCCCCGGGGCGCTGCGCCCGCCACAGCAGCGGGTCGAGGGGGTCCTTCTTGCCGGCGCGGTGCGGGTCGCCGCCGCGCTCGGCGCAGATCGCGAGCATCTCGGCCCGGGACAGGTGGGAAATGTCACCGAACGCGGGGGCGGCGGCAACGGAGAAGTACAGGTCGTCGTCGACGTGGTAGGCCGCACCCCGGTCCACGAGTTCGGCGACCATGTCGACGATCATCGGGATCGCCTCGACCACGCCGATGTAGGAGTCCGGGGCGAGCATCCGCAGCGCGGTCATGTCCTCGCGGAACAGCGCGATCTCCCGGGCGGCGAGGTCGCGCCAGTCCAGACCGTCCCGGTNGGCACGCTCGAGCAACGGGTCATCGACGTCCGTAACATTTTGCACATAAAGGACGTCATGCCCGGAATCCCGCAGAACCCGCTGCGCGAGGTCATACGTCAGGTACGTGAACGCGTGACCCAGATGCGTCGCGTCGTACGGCGTGATGCCGCAGACATAGAGATGGGCCGTGGGCGCGGAATCCAGGGCCCGCACACTCGACGTGGCCGTGTCGAAGATCCGCAAGGGCCGGCCGGAGCCTGGAAGTGGACGTATCGGAGGAGATGGCCACGCCTGCATGCGTGTCAGAGTAACCGCGAACCGTTCCGCCGGCGGGCACAAGACGGGTAACCATCCCGTAACCGACCTGCGAAAACGGACACAGATCGCAACATCACCGTCAGTAAACCGACGATGCGGAACGCAGGCGGTTCCGAACGGCGACGGTTCAGAACGGCGGCCACGGGATCGGCGGCCAGTCCCCCGAGGGCAGCGGGAAGCGTCCCTCGTCGAGCAGCCGCTCCACCCGAGCGGCCAGCGCGCCGGACTCGGCGACGGTGAGCAGCTCGGCGAGCCGGTCACCAAGGTCGCCGGCGAGTGCCTCGCGCAGGCAGCCGAGCAGGGCCGTCTCCTCGGCGACCAGCCGGCGGCCCCGCCACGTCCACAGCAGCGTGCGCAGCTTGCCCTCGGTGTGGAAGGTGACGCCGTGGTCGATGCCGTGGATGCGCCCCGACGGCGCGGGCAGCAGGTGCCCACCCTTGCGGTCGGCGTTGTTGATGACGGCGTCGAACAACGCGATCCGGCGTAGCTGCGGGTCGTCGGAGCGGGTGAGGGCGACCAGGTCGACGGTGACGTCGGTGTCGATCCAGAGCTGGACCATGCCCTCGCCGAACGGGCCGTCGCGCAGGACCGTCGGCGGCACGATCCCGAGGTCGAGGTGCGCGGAGACCTCGTAGGCGGCCAGCTCGCGAGCGGCGAGGGTGCCGTCGGGGAAGTCCCACAGCGCCCGTTCGCCGCGCACCGGCTTGTAGACGCAGCGGCCGGCGACGTCGCCCGCGGTGATGTCGCAGTACAGCGTCGCGTTGCTGGCGTCGGCGAGCCTGGCGCTGACCGCCAGCTCGCCGCGACGCAGCAGGTCGAGCGCGGCGGGGGCGTCGAGGCCGCCGCCGTCGATCGGATCGAGTGGCAGCCGCCGCCCCGGAGGGGGACCCGCCGCGGGAACGCCCATCAGCCCAGTGTGTCCGCTACGCGCCGGCTCTGTCGCCGGGTCCGGGTGGTGACCGGGGTCTCTCCGTGGCGAACCCGCACGCCGCGCCCCCGGCCGAGCCCCGAGACCGGCGCCCGACCAGGCCTGTCCCGCAGGCCGTGCGGGCGCATGGCGCGCATCAGTGCCGGTGCCCGTTCTGCCGCGGGCAGACGTGGTCCTCGTCGAGCGGCAGGCCGCACAGCGGGCACCGCGGGCGCCCGGCGGCGACGAGCCGCCCCGCCCGGCGGGCGAAGGCGCGGGCGGGGCCCGCCGCGAGCAGCACCCGCAGGGCATCGGGGCCGTCCGGGTCGTCGCTGAACCCCGACGCCGACTCCTCGCCGCCGGCCGCCTGCGCCTCGACGACGACCCGGCTGCCGCGCGGATCCCACCCGAGGGCGATCGTGGCGACCTGGAACTCCGCCTCGATCGGCTGCTCCAGCGGCGACGTGTCGGGCGCGCCGACGGGTTCGGCCGGCCCCATCGCGACCCCGCGCCGGCCCAGCTCGTCGAGCAGCTCGGTGAGCTGCTCGGCCAGCAGGGCGACCTGGGCCTTCTCGACCGCGACCGTGACGAGCCTCGCCGCGTCCCGGGCCTGCAGGTAGAACCCTCGGGCGCCGGGCGAGCCGACGGTGCCCGCGACGAACCGCTCCGGCGGGTCGAAGACGTGTATCCGACGCGCCATGGCCGCTCAGACCGCTCCCCCGCCGGCGGGGGGCGGGTAGGACCCGGCGCCGCCGCCGACGACCTCGTCGGGACTGAGCGCCGGCCGGGGCGCCGCACCGTCCCCGGCGGGCGGCCCGGCGGCGCCGTCCCCGCCGTCCCCGCCGTCGCCCGCGGCGGCCTCCCCCTCGGGCTTGGGCGGCGGCGGGAGCAGCTCGGCGACGTCGCCGCCGATGTCGTTGATCCGCCGGACGAACGGTCGCCGCTCGCCGTAGCGGATCACCGTCAGCGAGCACGGGTCGACGGTGATGCGGTGGTACATGTCGAGGTGCATGCCCAGGGCGTCGGCGACGATCGTGCGGATGACGTCTCCGTGCGAGCACAGCAGCCAGGTCGCGTCCGGGCCGAGCCGGTCGTTCCACTCCCGCACCGCGGTGACGCCGCGGGCCTGGGTGTCGCGCAGCGCCTCACCCTCGGGCCCGGGGAAGACCACGGCGCTGGGATGGCTCTGCACCACCGCCCACAGCGGATCCTTGGCCAGGACGGCGAGTTCCTGCCCGGTCCAGTCCCCGTAGCGGCACTCCCCGAACCGCTCGTCGACGGCGACCGGCTGGACCCCGCCGGGAGCCGTCGGGCCGTCGGGGCGGCGGGCCGCGATCGTGCCCGCCGTCTCGCGGCAGCGCTCGAGCGGGCTGCTGACGATCGCGGCGAGCGGGATGTCCCCGAGCCGGCCCGCCAGGTCCGAGGCCTGCCGCCGGCCACGCTCGTCCAGGCTGACGCCGGGGGTCCAGCCGAGGAGGATCTTGCCCGTGACGGCGGTCAGGCCGTGGCGGACCAGCAACACAGTGGTCAACCGGTCGGTCCCTTCGAGGTCGGACGGGTCCGCGACGCCACCGGACCCGCGGGTGGCCGACCAGGCGCGACGCGAGGCCGTGGCGCCGGACACGCCGGGTCCGGACCACGGCGCGCCCTGGCACGGCCACCGGTGATACCACGCTACCCAGCGGGCTTCGCCGGGCGCCGAGTGGTGCGTCGTTACGCTTCCCGGCATGCCCGACGAGTACCCGACCGCCGCCGCTCCGGGACCCGATCCCGTCCCGGGAGCCGCCCACACCGCCGGTCCCGCCCCGGGAGCCGACCCGGTCGATGCCGACGCAGCCGTGGACCCGACGACGGTGTTCGCAGCGTTCTGCGAGGCCGCGCTGTGGCCGGGGCTGGGCCGTACGACGGCCGCCCGCCTGCCCGCCGCCGGCATCACCCGGCCCGAACACGTCGACCTCGGCCGGCTCGGCGCCGTCGAGGGGGTCACCGGCCCGCGGGCCCGCCGGCTCGCCGACAGCTTCCGCGCTGCCGCGGGCACGTACGCGGTCGTCGAACTGCTCGTCGCGGCGGACCTCCCGGCCCGCCTCGCCCGGGGGGCCACCGAGCGGCTCGGCCCGACCGCCGCCGAGGCCCTGCGGGCCGACCCGTGGATGCTGCTGACCGCCGCCGAGGCCGAGATCGGCCAGGCCGACCGGTTCGCCCGCCGCCGCGGGCTGCGCCGAGACGACCCGCGCCGCGGCCCCGCGGTGCTCACCCACCTGCTGGGCCGGGCGGCGACGCGGGCGGGGGACACCGCCGGCCCGGTCGACGCCGTGCTGCAGGCCGCGGCTCGGGAGGGGGTGGCCGATCCGCACCGGGCGCTGGACGCCGCCCTCGACGACGGGCGGATCATCGCCGTCGGCGACCGGATCGCGCTGGAGCGCTACGCGATGGCCGAGCAGTCCATCGTCGACGGCATCGAACGGCTGGTGGCCACCGCGGAGCCGCTGCGCGCGGGCGCGCCGAGGGTCCGCCGCCGCCCGGACGAGGACGACGACAACGACGATGACGACGGGTCGCAGGCCGTGGCCGCCGCGGCCGGGCCGCCGCCGACCGCGCTGATGTTCGACGACGAGGACGCCGCGGATGACGACCCGCCGAGCGGCGGGAACCGGGCGACTGGCGACGCCGGGCCGGACGGGACGTCCGAGGCCGCGGACGCCGGCGGCCCGACCGGCCCGACCGGCCTGCAGGGATCGTCCGGCGGGTCCGGGGACGACCCGGTGGGCGGCCTGGACGAGGTCCAGCTCGCCGCGGCCCGGGCGGCCCTGGAGTCGGGGGTCAGCGTGCTGACCGGCGGGCCGGGGACGGGCAAGAGCCGCACCGTCGCCGCCGTGGTCCGCCTGGCGTGGGCGGCGGACGCCGAGGTCGCGCTCGCCGCGCCGACCGGTCGGGCCGCCAAGCGGCTGGAGGAGCTGTGCGGGGCGCCGGCGAGCACCCTGCACCGGCTGCTCGGCGCGCAGGGCCGCGGCGGCGGCTTCGCCCGCGGCGAGCACAACCCGATCGACGCCGATCTCGTCGTCGTCGACGAGGCGTCGATGCTCGACGCGGAACTCGCCGCCGCGCTGCTCGACGCCTGCGCCGAGGGCACCCACCTGATGTTCGTCGGGGACCCCGCCCAGTTGCCGAGCATCGGACCGGGCCAGGTCCTCACCGATCTGCTGGAGTCCGGCGAGGTCCCGGTGACGGAGCTGCGCCGGCTCTACCGGCAGGTCGACGGCGGGGCGATCGCGCTGATGGCCGCCGCGGTGCGCGGCGGGGAGCTGCCGCCGCCCCCGCCCGGCCCCGGCCGCGAGGTCGTCGTCGTCCCCTCGAGCAGCTCCGGGGAGGCCGCGCACCGCACCGTGCAGCTCGTCACCGACTCGATTCCGCGGGCGTTGGGAATCCCCGTCGCCGACATCCAGGTCGTCACGCCGGTGCATGCCGGGCCCGCCGGCACGGGGGCGCTGAACGCGGCGCTCAAACGCGTCCTCAACCCGGGCGCGGGCGCGGTGTCGGGATTTGACGTCGGGGACCGGGTGGTGGCGACGGCCAACCACATCGACGTGGGGTTCGCCAACGGCGAGATCGGCACCGTCGTCGCCGCGGGCGAACGCGGGGCGTTGCGGGTCGCCTTCCCGGGGGGGGTCGTCGAGGTGCCCGCGGGGATCCTCGGCGATCTGCGGCACGGCTGGGCGGTGACGGTGCACCGGGCGCAGGGCAGCGAGTGGCCGGCGGTCGTCGCCGTCTTTCCCCCGGAGGCCGGCCGGATGCTGACCCGCCCGCTGATCTACACCGCGCTCACCCGGGCGGCGACGCACCTGTCGATCGTCGCCGTGAACGGCCCCGCGGTGCGCCACGCGGTGCGCAACGCGGGCGGCCGGCGGCGCCTGACGTCACTCGCCGCCCTGCTGGCCGGGGAGATCGCCGGCCAGCTCGCCGAGGACGACGAGGAGCTGGACGACGAGGAGCTCGACGGCCAGGACTCGAAACGCGAAGGCCCGCAACACGCAGAGCTGGAGCGCGCAGGACTGGAGCGCGCAGAACTAAAGCGCGAGGGCCCGGACGTCGCCCGTTCCGGCGGCGGCGTCGGGTCCGTCGGGGCGGGGGCAGGGGACGACCTCGAACGTCTCCGGGCCCGGGTCGCGGCACTGCGCGCGCAGGCATCCGGCGCCGGGGTGACGGGTGGATGACAGGCTGACGGCGGGCCGATGGCCGGTGGACGCCGTCGCCGCGAGAGCCAGCGCCACCCCCGACGAGCCGGGGGTCCCCGATGGGAGGCAAGATCGTGCAGTATGAGGATGGGTAGCGTTCCCATCGTGGACGCAGACGCACCCGGAACGGCAGCCGCCGGCCGGGAGGCCGGGTCCGGCCCGACTGTTCTGCCCGGTCCGCGCGCGCCCCGGCAGGCACCGGACGGCGACCCGCCCGAGAGCCCCGTGGGCGACGCGGACGTGGCGACCGTCCCCGTCACCGCCGACACGGCCACCACCACCACCGACACGGCCAGCACCGCCACCGACACGGCCAGCACCGCCGACACGGCCAGCACCGCCGTCCCCCCGGCCAACGCCGCCGACACGGGCAGCACCGCCGTTCCGGCGACGGCGCCGACCGCCGCCGGTACAGCGACCGCCGCAGTCCCGGCGACGGTGCCGACCACGACGCCCGCACCGCCGCCTCCAGCGCCAGCCACGACGCCGACGACGACCCCGCCACCAGCAGCGCCCTCCGGCGGGGCGGCGCCCGGGGATCGAGCACCGGTGGATCGGCGGCGTCGGGTCGGGCGCGTCGAGCGGCTGGGGCGCGCGGCGGGGGCCTGGATCGTGCCGCAGGTTCCGCGGCTGCTGGTGGCCGCCGTCGCGGTCGCGGTCGCGGTCGGCGCGGTCATGCGGTTCGCCACGCCGAGCCACCTGTGGCTCGACGAGTCGCTGACGGTCGCGATCGCCTCCCGGCCGGTGCCGGACCTGCTCCACGCGCTGCGCCACGACGGCTCACCGCCGTTGTACTACCTGCTGCTGCACGGCTGGATCAGCGTCTTCGGTGACGGCGACATCGCGGTCCGGGCCCTGTCGGGCGTGTTGTCGCTGCTCACGCTGCCGCTGGCGTGGCTCGCTGGACGCCGGGTGGGGCGCATCGCCTTCGCCGCCGGCAACGGCGAGCGGGACGCCCCGAGGTGGGTGGGCGTGGCGACGCTGCTGATGTTCGCCTGCTCCCCGTACGCCATCCGCTACGGCAGCGAGACCCGGATGTACTCGCTGGTCGTGCTGCTGGTGCTGGTGTTCGGGTTCGCGGCGGTGCGCGCGCTGGAACGCTCGACCCTGCCCCGGCTGGCGACGCTGACGCTGGCCACGGCGGCGCTGGTCTACACCCACTACTGGACGTTCCTGGTGATCTTCACGGTGGCGGCGTTCCTGCTGGTGCAGGCTCACCGGCGCCCGCACTACCGCCGGGTCACGCTGCGGGCGTTCGCGGCGATGGCGGCCTCGGCGGCGCTGTTCGCCCCATGGATGCCGTCGTTCCTGTTCCAGATGCTGCACACCGGCACCCCGTGGGCGCCGAAGGTGCAGGCCCAGGTGCTGCTCGACACGGTGTTCGACTGGGCGGGGCCGCAGTCGACCGGCGCGCTGCTCGGCGTGGTGCTGCTCGGCGGGGCGCTCATCGGCCTGACCGCCCGGCCGGTCGGCAGGCGGGAACTCGCGGTCCGGGTGACCGGCCGGGTGCCGGGCCGCTACCTGGCGGCGATCTGGCTGCTGCCGCTGGTGCTGGCGTACTTCGTGAACATGTTCGGCGGCAGCGCGTACGCCGAGCGGTACACCGGCATCGCCCTGCCGGCCTGCCTGCTGCTGGCCTCCCTGGGCATCGCCCAGCTTCCGGGCACACGGGTGCGGGCGATCGTGCTGGTCGTGGCCGTGTTCAGCGGGCTGGTCGGCGGCTGGCAGCTCGCCCGCACCGAACGCACCCAGGCCGGGGAGATCGCCGGACGGATCGGCGCGCTCGCGCGGCCGGGCGACGTGGTCGCCTTCTGCCCCGACCAGCTCGGCCCGGCCGTGCACCGGGCGCTGGTCCGGCACGGCCCGCTGACCGTCCGCGAGATCGTGTACGCGGACAACACCGGCCCGGCGCTCGTCGACTGGGTCGACTACGCCGACCGGATGCAGCGGGCGAACGGCACGACGTTCGCCGCCGAGGTCAACGAGCTCGCCGGCCCCGACCACGCGGTGCTGCTCGTGCGCGCCGACGGGTACCGGTTCCTGGAAGGTGCCTGCGCGGTGCTGTCCGACCAGCTCGCGACCCTGCGCGACCGGACCGTCCAGGTCGAGCGGCGCAATCTCTACGAGGGCGCGTCGCTGGAACGCTTCTCCACCCTGCGCTGACCGGCGGCGCCGGGCTCGCCGGCGGCGCTCCCCTGACCGGCGGCGGCCTGGGCGGGCACGCCCGCGTCCTGGCCGCCGCGGCCGGAACCGACGGCCGCGGCGGCCAGGACCAGCAGGCCCATCGGCAGCGTGTAGTGGTTGAAGAACGTCTGCTTGTTCATCAGGTCCACGGCGAGCAGGACCAGCGCGGCCCCGAGGCAGAATCCGGTGGCGTCGCCGCGCGCCCGCCAGGCGGCGGCATACGCGGCGACCAGCGCCACCACGGCCGGCGCGAAGCCGAGCGTGACCCCGAAGTGCGACGCCCAGCCCGGCACGGACAGGGAATGGCCGAGCACCCGGTAGTGCAGGTTCGTCCAGACGGCGTCGTCGACGAAGTCCCCCGGTCCGGCCAGCACCCACGGGACGACGAGCAGCGCGGCGGCGCCCGCGGCCACCGCCGTGCGGCGCGGGCCGAACCGCGGCCAGGCCGCCGCGACCGGCAGCAGCAGGGCGATGTGCTGCTTGGTGGCCAGCGCGAGGGCGAGGGCGACGACCGCCGTGCGCCCGTGGCCGCCCCGGACGGCCAGCACCATGGCCGCCAGGCAGGCGACCAGCAGCGGTTCGGTCCACGACTGCTGCAACGCGTACATCGACTCGGGCAGGATCACGACCAGCAGCGGCAGCACGGCGACCGCAACCACCCTCCCGTCCGCGCCGCCCCGACCAGCCCCGCCGGCACCAGCATCGCCGGCACCGCCGTCGCGGACCGTCCCGTCTCCGCCGCGCGGGCCGGTGGCGAGGCGGCGCGCGCAGATCGCCGCCGCCGCGAGCGCCAGGAGCAGGCCGTAGCGGACGTCGCCGAGCAGCAGCCGCGACGGCGCGAGCAGCACCGAGGTCAGCGGCAGGTAGGGGTAGACGTCGAACAGGCCGTCGACGGGGTAGGCGGCCCGGCTCGGCGCCCACTGCTGGCGGTACATGTCCGCGCCGTGCGCCAGCCCCGACGTGGAGACCTGCAGCAGGTGGAACACGTCGATGCGGGGCGCGGGCGCCGCCCGGATGGTGGCGACCCCCGCGGCTCCCGCCAGGCCGAGCACGACCCAGAACAGCGCGGGCGAGCCGAGCACCCGCCGCGCCGCCGCGAGACCCGCCGGCACCGGTCTCCCGCGGGCCGGCCGTGCGGACAGCGCCACCAGGACGGCGGCGGCGAGCAGACCGGCGACGATCGCGAGCGCGTCGGCCGCGGCGGCCAGCGGCCCGGCGGCGTAGTAGCGGGGATGGCGCACGATCGGGCCCAACCCGACGGTGATCGCGACGAGCAGCCAGGCATTGCCCCACGCCCGCCCGCGGCCGGCGGCGACGCCCGCGGACGCGGACACGGAGGACTCGGACGGCGGGCGGTGACGGACGGTGGCGAACGCGGCGGCGGCGGTGCCGAGCAGGACGGCGGCCATCGCCCAGGCGCCATACCGGCCGTCCTTCGCCGCGATGCCCCAGGCGACGGCGCACCAGCCGACGAGGATCGCCGGCAGCGTCCGGTCCGGACCCGGGTCAGCACCTTCGGGCCGCGCCGCGACCGGCCGCCGCGGGCCGGATGCAGGCAAACCCATGCCCGCACGATGCCAGAGGCGGGCCGGGGCACGGCCGACGGACTCACCCGATCGCCGGGGGGACAGGGGGAATAGTCCGGATGTACCACGGATGATCGAGCCGGTGACCGCGAGGGGGTGCGGGCGGGTCACACCCGTCCGCATGCGAGACTTCCCCCCGAGGCCGGTCCCAGGGTCCGGCGCCCCCGGCGGCCGATGCCCCGCATCCGGCCGCGGGAGTGACCATGAAGGTGTGTTGAGGAGAGGTCCGGCACAGTGACCGAAAAGCCAGAGGTAGTCGTCATCGGAGCCGGGCCGGCAGGTCTGTCCGCCGGCTGGGAGCTGGTGAAACGGGACGTGCCCGTGACGATTATCGAGGGTGACTCGGTCGTCGGCGGAATCAGCCGTACCGCGCAGCGGGACGGCTGGCGTTTCGACATCGGCGGCCACCGTTTCTTCACGAAGGTGCCTGAGGTCGAGAAGCTCTGGCACGAGATCCTGCCGGACGAGGACTTCCTGCTCCGGCCGCGATCGAGCCGCATCTACTACAACGGGAAGTTCTTCGACTACCCGCTGAAGGCGACGAACGCGCTCGGCGGGCTGGGCCTGGTGGAGGCGGCGCGCTGCATCGCCTCCTACGCCGCGGCCCGCGTGCGTCCGCCGGCCGACCAGAGCAACTACGAGAACTGGCTGGTGGCCCGCTTCGGCTGGCGGCTTTACCGCACGTTCTTCAAGACCTACACCGAGAAGCTGTGGGGCGTTCCGGTCAGCGAGATGCCGTCGGACTGGGCGGCGCAGCGCATCAAGAGCCTGTCCATGATGAATGCCATCGTGAACTCGGTGCTGCCCAAGCGGAACCAGACCGACATCACCTCCCTCATCGAGGAGTTCCAGTACCCCAAGTACGGGCCCGGAATGATGTGGGAGACCGCCACCGACAAGATCGTCAAGCAGGGCGGTCGGGTGGTCTTCGAGGAGAAGGTCCGTAAGATCCATCACGAGGGCGGTCGCGCGACCGGCGTCACCACCACGGTGACCGGCGGCTACGGCCCGGGCGCCGGCGCGCCGGAGTCGTCGCGCACCGACATCGGCAGCGAGTACCAGTACCCCGCCGACGAGATCATCTCGTCCATGTCGTTCTCGTCGCTGGTCCGCGTGATGGACCCGCCGGTGCCCGACCACGTCCTGGCCGCGGCGAACGCGCTGAAATACCGCGACTTCCTCACCGTCGCCCTCGTCGTGCCGGAGTCGGCCGGGTTCCCGGACAACTGGATCTACATCCACTCCCCCACGGTCAAGGTCGGCCGGATCCAGAACTTCGCCTCCTGGTCGCCGTTCCTGGTGAAGGACGGGCGGACCTGTCTGGGGCTGGAGTACTTCGTCTTCGAGGGCGACGAGACGTGGAGCAGCTCGGACGAGGACCTCGTCAAGCTGGCCACCAAGGAACTCGTCGAGCTCGGGCTCATCCGGGCGTCCCAGGTCGAGCAGGGATACGTCGTGCGGATGCCGAAGGCGTACCCGTACTACGACATGCAGTACAAGAGCAACGTCGATATCATTCGGGCCTGGCTGGCCGAGAACACGCCGAACGTGCACCCGGTGGGCCGCAACGGCATGCACCGGTACAACAACCAGGACCACTCGATGCTGACCGCCATGCTGACCGTCGAGAACATCATCGACGGCACGAAGCACGACGTGTGGGAGGTCAACGTCGAGGAGGACTACCACGAGGAGGTGTCGTCCGGCGGCGCGGCCAAGCGCTGACGCCCGGACCGACCTGCTGAGCGCGGCGGCTCGGCCCGCCGGGACATCCGGCCGGGTCGAACCCGCCGACCGCCGACGAAGAACCTGGCCGGGATCTTCGGTCGTCGGCGCGCGGTGCCTTCGACGTGCCGTCGGCGGCCGACCCGGCCAGAATGCGGGACGGTACGCTCCGCGCCCGCCAGGCGCGCCCTGGCGGCGGCTTCGGTGGCCAGCCCACCGCCCCGGCATGCAATCCGCGGTCTGCCCCCCGCGCCCGCCCGGCATCGCCGCGGCGCGGGGGCTGCCGCACGAGACCTGCACCGGGTGCGGACCTGCCTGGTCGGCCGGATCGTGGCCCGGTTGACCCCGCCGCACCGCGGGCAACGTGGACGGAAGGGACTGACCGTGACGGATGTCGCGGTCCGGCCGGCGGAGCAGCTCCCCGGGCCGGTCGACCGGGTCGGGAACGCGCCCGACCGCGCGGGGCGGATGTTCGCGGTGGTCGTGGGGGTGCTTGTGGCCGCCGCGGTCATCGTGCGCTTCACCGCCAACCAGGCGTTGTGGCTCGACGAGGCGCAGAGCGTCGCCATCGCGCGACTCCCCCTCGGCGGGTCGGGCGTGACCATGTGGGACGGTTTGCTGCAGGACGGCTCACCGCCGCTGTACTATCTGGTGCTGCACGGGTGGATCGCCGTGTTCGGGGAGACCAACCTCGCCGTCCGGTCCCTGTCCGCCGTGATCAACATCGCCGCGGCATGGCCGCTGTTCGTGCTGGCCCGCCGGGTGGTGAACGCCCGCGCGGCGAAGGTCACCGTCGTGCTGTACCTGACCTCGCCGTTCGCGCTGTACTTCGGCACCGAGACCCGGATGTACAGCCTGATCGTGCTGCTCACCGCGCTCGGCGGACTCGCCCTGGAGCGGGTGCTGCGGGCGCCGTCGGTGCGCTCGGTGATCGGACTGTCCCTCGCCGCCGGCTGCCTGGCGCTGACCCACTACTGGTGCCTGTACCTGCTGCTCACCGTCGCCGTGTGGCTGACCGGGCTGCTCACCCTGCGCCCCTGGTACCGCGCGCGCCGCGCCCGCCAGCTCGGCGTGGCCTCGGCGACCGCGGCGGCGCCGCCGACCGCCGCGATGTCGCCGCCGGGGCTGGTGTCGCCGCCGGGGCTGGTGTCGCCGCCGAGCGGGCCGGTCTCCTCGATGCCGGCGACCGCCGCCATGCCTCGGCCGGGAGCCGGGGCGGTCAACGGCGGCCCGACGGGCCGCCCGCCCGGCGCGCGCAGCCATCGTTCGTCCGGCCGGTCCCCGTCGTCCGGCCGGTCCCCGTCGTCCAGCCGATACCTGACGCCGCAACGGCGCGGGCCGGTCTACGGGCTGCTCGGCATCGTCGGCGGCGCGATCGTCTTCTCCCCGTGGCTGCCGAACTTCTTCAACCAGCTCGCCCACACCGGCACCCCCTGGGGCGAGCCGGCCAGCTACGCGGCGATCTCCCACGCCTACGGCCAGTGGGCCGGCGGACCGACGACCCTCGGCCGCCTGCTGCTGTTTCTCATCACGGGCCTGGCCGCCGCCGGGATCGCCGGGCGCAGTCCCGGCGGCCGGTTCATCCTGATCGACCTGCGCGGTCTCGAACCGGGCCGCACGATGTTCTTCCTGGCCACGGGCACCCTCGTCGTCGCGGTGACGGCCGGCAAGCTCGTCGGCAACGCCTGGGCCGACCGGTACACCGCTACCGCCTTCGTTCCGTTCCTGCTCGTCATCGGCCTGGGTGCCACGATCATCGGGGACCGGCGGGTGTTCCACGGGGTCGTCGCCGTCGCGGCCCTGGTCGGCCTGCTGGCCGGCACCACCGACATCCGGCGGGAACGGTCGCAGGCCGGCGAGGCCGCCCAGGTGCTCCAGCGGCTCGCGCGACCCGGCGACGTCATGCTGGTCTGCCCCGACCAGCTCGGCCCGGGGCTCGCCCGCACCGTCCCGTCCTGGCTGAAGGTGTACGTGGTGCCGACCTACGCGCCACCGGACCGGGTCGACTGGGTGGACTACGAGGATCGCAACGCCAAGGCCGACGGCCAGGCGATCGCACGGCGCGCGCTGACCGAGGCCGGCCCGCAGCACACCGTCTTC
This sequence comes from Frankia sp. ACN1ag, assembly GCF_001414035.1. Classification (NCBI taxonomy): domain Bacteria; kingdom Bacillati; phylum Actinomycetota; class Actinomycetes; order Frankiales; family Frankiaceae; genus Frankia; species Frankia sp. ACN1ag. Next base: position 58,998 of record NZ_LJPA01000020.1, read on the forward strand.
CTCGCCGNCTCCGGCTCCTACCGGACCTACGAGGTGCTGTGCACGCAGGTCCGCGGGACCCTGCAGAACGCCCGCCCGCATGCGGACGAGGTCATGGAGCAGGGCCTGCCGGCGAAGGTGTACGAGAACTACTCGCTGCTGCGCTTCCAGGCGCAGTGACCACCGCGCGGGGGACGTCCGCCCACCCCGGTCCACAGCCGGGCCCAGGCCCGGCATCCGAGCCGGGGACGCCCCCCGCGCACGACCCCGCCGTCCCCCCGCCCGTTCCCGCCGCCCCAGGCGACTCCACCATCCCGCGCGACCCCCCTCCCCCACTCGAAGGCATCGCCCCACTGGCCGGCACCGTCCCACCCGGTGGCACCGTCCCACCCGGTGGCACCGTCCCATTCGACGGCACCCGATCCGCGTCTCGCCGACGCACCGCGGGCCGGCGACGCGCGCTGGTCCGCCGGGACGACCCGTGGTGCCTGCGGGAGGTCGTACTCGCCTGGCTCGCCGCCCGGCTGGTCGTCGGCGCCGCCCTGGCGATGACGAAGTTCATCGCCGACAACGCCCGCGGCGACCAGGGTGCCCGGCTGCAGACCACCGACCTGCTCGGATGGGATGCCGGCTGGTACAAGACGATCGCCGAGGTCGGCTACAGCGGCGCCGGCAGTGAAAGCCGCCGTTTCTTCCCGCTGCTGCCCACGCTGGTGCGGGTCCTGTCCCACCTGCCGGGCGCCGGTGCTCATGTCGGCATCGTGCTGCTGCTGGTGGTCAACCTGTGCGCCGTCGGCTTCGCCCTGGCGCTGGTCCGCCTGGCCCGCCTCGAGGGGCTCGGTTCGGACGCGACCTTCCGGCTGATCTGGTTCGCTGCCCTCGCGCCGCCCGCGTTCGTCCTGGTCATGGGATACGCCGAGGCGCTGGCCGGGCTGCTGGCGGTGGCGGTGTTCCTCGGCGCGCGCAGCCGCCGGTGGGAGCTCGCGGCCGCGGCCGCCCTGCTCGGCGGGCTGTGCCGGCCGCTCGGCGTCCTGCTGGCCGTCCCCGTCGCCGTGGAGGCGGCCCGCGGACTGCCCTGGCCCGGTCTGCGCCGCCTCGGCCCCCCGACGGCCACCCCGGTGAACGGGGCGAGGCGGGCCACCGCGGCGAACGGGACGAACGGGACGAAGCGGGCCACTGCGGCGAACGAGGCGGAGCGGGCCGCCGCGGCGAGCGGATCCGGACGGGCCGCGCCGGCGGGCGGCATCGGCCCGCGGGACCTGCTACGCCGACTGGTGGCAGTGCTCGCGGCACCGGCCGGCGCCGCGATCTACGTGCTCTGGTCGGCCCGGACCTACGGCGACGGCCTGGCGCCGTTCACCCTCCAACGTGACGAGGCCCGCCACGGCAGCACCGGCAACCCCCTGTCGGTGCTGTGGCACGCCGCCCGCGGGGCCTTCTCCGGCGAGCTGGGCACGGGCCTGCACGTGCCGTGGCTGCTGCTGGCCCTGGTGGGCCTGGTGGTGATGGCCCGGCGGTTGCCGGTCTCCTACGTGCTGTGGAGCGCGCTGGTGCTCGCGGCCGTGCTCACCGGCAGCAACCTCGACTCGGCGGAACGCTACGTCTACGGCGCCTTCCCGTTCCTGCTGGTCGCGGCGCTGGTCACCGCCCGCCGGGAAGTCTTCACGTTCGCCCTCGTCGCCTCGACCGCGGCGATGACGCTCTACGCCACGCTGGCCTTCACCCTCTCCTACGTCCCCTGAGGCCCGCCGCGTCCTGAAGTCCGCCATGCGCCCTCCTCCATGCGGCCCCGTGGCCTACGTTCCCCCGGGGCGCTCTGCGTGCGCCGAAGTCCCGCCCGTCGCCGATGCGCCGGCCAGCCCGCCGTGTCATGATCGGCAGGCCGGTACGAACCCGCAACAGCCGGGCCCCCAACGCGCCGCAGTCCCTTGCGGGAGGTAGCGGGACGGTTAACGTGGTGGGGCCGAACGGTGGCCCTGTCCCCCGCCGTAACGGAGCATCCGGACCTCGCGCCCGTGCCCGTCGCACCGTCCGCCACATTCCGTCGTCGGCAACCGTCCCATCGTCGGCAAACCGTCCCATTGTCGGCAAACCGTCCCATCGTCCGCAAAGTCGAGGTCAGGTCGCTTTGGCTGGGGTCGAGCTGGAATACCAGAAGCTGTACATGCCGCCAGGAACGGACCGCCGGGCGGCCGTGCAGATCCTGACGATGCACGCCGAGTTCGGCGACTGGGAGCTGGAACGCCTGCGCCTGTTCCCCGACGGGTCGCGCCGTGTCGTCCTGCGCCGCCGCCGGCGCCCGGGCGGCCTGCCCGGCTACCTGCCCACCTGACGCCGCTCCGCCCACCACGGGCCCCGCCGCCCGGCACGGTGCGCGGGCGCCTCACCGCCCCCCGCCCAGCATGTTGCGCGGGCGCCTCACCGCCGCGGCCCGACTCCGATCAGCGGCCGACCTCGCGGCGAACCTGGGCGGGCGTGCGCACCTCCACGGCGTCCGGGGCAATCCCACGGCTTTGCAGATGCCGCCCCGACAGCGCCCAGCCGGTCAGCGGGACCCCCGGCGAACCCGGCTGGCCAGCCTGCGCCGAGCCGGTGGGCCGGTCGAGGGACCAGACGTCGGCGCGGAACCACACGTCGCGCCACCGGGCGTCCTCGTCGGCCCGCAACTGGACGAAACGGCGGCGCAGCACCTGGCAGGCGACCTGCGCCGCGGTACCCGGGCTGTGCTCGAAGCCGCCGGACGGCTCCGTCCGATCAGCCACCCACCGGCTGCCGTCCAGACTGACCTGCACCAGATAGGCGAAGGTGACCGACGGGCCGTCCGCCGGGACCTCGGCGGACGGCCCGAGGCCAGCGGCGGACACTGCGTCGTCGGTCACATCCGCCATGATGTCACGCAGCGACGGCAACACTTACACGACGGGTGACACTTCACGGACGAGCGGCACGGGACGTGTCTGTCCAGGAAACCGCGCCCGCCGGGGGCGCAGGAGTGACCCGGGCCACCTGTCATCCTTGACCCATGGGCCGCCTCGGCGGCACGTGCGCCTCCCAGCCGCCGCGATGGGCCGGGCCCGAGTCTGCGTCAACGGGCGCGGGCGTGAGCACGGGCTTGGGCGGGCACGGCGGCCGGTGGAGTGGGGTGCGACCGGGGGACGGGCGGTGCTGGCGCGACGGTGCCGACGGTGCTCGCGGTGGAGGCGGTGCTCGCGGTGGTGGCGGTGCTCGCGGTGGAGGCGGTGCCCGCGGTGGAGGCGGTGGCGAGGTTGACCTCGACGACGATCTCGCCGTCCTGGGCGGTCATCCGTAGCCGGCCGCCGTGGACCTCGACGAGCCGGCGCACGACATACAGGCCGAGTTGGGCGCCGTCCTCGGGGCGGCCCTCGGCGCCGGGGTGACGGCCGAACGGTTCGAACAGGCCGCGGATGGTGTCGGGGTCGAGGTCGGGTCCGGGGTTGCGCACGCGTAGGACGGCTTCGTCGCCGACCTGCCCGGCGGTCAGCCGAATCGGGGCGCCAGGCTGGGCGTACGTGGCGGCGTTGTCGAGGAGGTTCGTGACGAGCTGGTGCAGCGCGCCGTGGGCCATCCGAACGGGCAGGCGGCCCGCGGCGTCGATGATGACGCTGCTCGCGCGGGCGGGGACGGCGGCCCGCAGCGTCTCGACGACTTCGGCGAGCACCGACGGCAGGTCGGTGCGGACGTCGTCGTCGACGACGGCGGTGGCGGTCGCCGCGGTGAGCATGTTCTCCAGCAGGCGATGCAGGCGTCGTGAGGACCCGGCGGCGTCGTCGAGCAGCTCGTCGATCCGGGCGTCGGACAGACGGTCGCGCTCGCTGCGCAGGGTTGCCAGGGTGGCGCGGATGCCGGCCAGCGGTGCGCGGAACTCGTGGCTGACGGTCGTGACGAGTTCGCTACGGAGCCGGTCGGTCTCCTCGATACGGGCCATGAGGCTTTCCTGCCCTTCGTAGAGCTGGCCGCGGTAATGGGCGGCCCGTTGGCGGGATTGTTCGCCGTGACGGCGCAGGACGAGCTGGACGCCGGTGAGCGCGACGACGAACCCGCCGACGATCCACACGGGTCCGAACGGATCACGGCCGCCTGCGACGGTGTGTCGCACGACGGGGTCGGCGATGAACACGACGGGCAGGCCGAGCAGATGGGTCGTCCAGTCCTCGTACAGGGCGAGCAGGGCGGTGACGACGACGAAGTGCAGGACGAGCTGGCAGGCGCCGCCGGCGAGGAACATCAGGATCGTCGAGGAGCACAGCAGTCCGGCGCCCGCGGCCAGCGTGCGGATTCGCGGTCCCCCCGGCAGCCCCGCGGCGGCGAGCAGCAGCAGCGGCGGCAGCGCCGCGACCAGGGCGTGGCCGACAGACGCGCCCTGGTAGCAGGCGTAGCCGGCGATCAGCGGCAGATGCAGCGCCAGGATCCAGCAGACCAGGATGTGGCGGGCCTTCCAGTCCGCGAGCGGCAGCCCGCGCGGAAGCCACCCGCCGGCGGGTAACGGCGCGTCGAAGGCCGGCCGTGATGCGGGCACCGCCGCGAGCGATGCGGGCACCGCCGCGAATGCTGACGCCGCTGGGGGCTCGGGCTCGGGCGCCGCCGGGGGCTCGGGCGCTGATGCGACAGTCACCGCGCAGGTGGTCGCGGCGGGGTGTCCTGGACGGTCGGCGGGAGTCGCAACCTGCTGTCGCAACCGTTGCACCTGGTCGGCGAGCTCCGTCATCTGCACGGCGAGCTCTGCCACCTGTGCGGCGAGCTCCTGCTTCTGCGCGGTGAGGGCCCGCGCCTCTTCCTCGAGCCCCGCGGCCCGTTCGGTGGCGGCACGTAGCGCGTCGCGGGCCGCGGCGGCCTCGCGATGCGCCCGGTCGCACTCCCTGGACCCGACCTCGAGGATGTGGTCGCGGGAGTCGATCGCGGCGCTCAGGCCGGCCTCACGCGTCCGCGCCTCCCACCGCGTCTCCTCGAGTAACGCCTGCATCTGCCTGAGCTCGTGCAGGGCGTTCTCCAACAGCCTGTCCTGGGTGCGGATGACGATTCGAAGCGGGTCGAAACCCGCGGCGACGGGGTCGGCCGCCGGGTACGGACAGTCGGTGGCCTGCGGAAACGCCTTGCGGTAGAGGCGGCCGCACTCGTCGAGCGCGGCGTCGCGCTCCTCGGGCGGGACCCCGAGTTGGATCTGCCCCTGAAAATAGATCCATTGGGCAGACGATTTTCCTATTCCATCCTGGAACAGACGGAGAATCTTCCTCGACAGACTCCGCTGGTTCTTCCAGGGATCGTCCGGCAGGATCCAGCGGGCGATCTGGTCGGCGGGCACCGGATGACGCCGGTGAAGATCGTGTCGGTATTCGATGAGTGCGGCCAGGTCAGGGTCGGCGAGCTGCCGAGGGGACCGCTGTGGAGCCCCGGGCATCGGTCCTTCTTTCGAGTGACGACGGAATGCGGAAACCCAGTCGCATCGCGACGACAGGGCTGGTAGCACGCCGGCTCCGGATGCGACATGCCTGTCGCACCCGGTCCACACGCGCATCGCGAACGGCCCCACCCCAAAGCCGTTGTTGCGTCATCTTGCCACGCATTCTCCCGGGTGGTCTTACTGGTGGACATCCAGCCGGAATCCCACGTACGGTCCGACTGTCCGCCCCCGGAAGGAGAAGTAAAGGGTGATGCACCTGCAAAGGCGCCGGTGTTTTCTCACGGCCGACGATCGGTCCCCGCACACGGGGACCGGGGGCACCGCGCGGCGTCGGGCGCCGATCTCGCGCCGCTCGACCCGAGCGCACCCGGACCGACGTCACCGTGGCCCCCTCCCTCCCCCGCGAGTGGATGTTGACACCGCCTGGTACTAGTCACATAGTGCCACCGGTGTAGCTAGATTGAGCTACTCCATCGTCGCTGTGGTGCCGTGTCGGCCGCATTGTCCGCGCACTCGGGTGGGGGACGTCCGTCGCCGCAGCCCGACGGCAGCACCTCGACGCCGCTCAGCCAGGCACTCAACGCCACTCCACCGCAATGGAACGGCCACCCACAGCAAGATCGATCAAAGGAGAGACTTCGATGGTCCAGCCCACCCCACGCCAACAGCTTCTGCCTGTCGTCGTGGTCGTCGTCCTGGCACACTGTGCCCACGACGTGGACCCTCTCGAGGCCAACACAGCCGGTGTCGACCCTCCAGGCAACGACCAACCCTCGGGAAACGACGAACCCTCGGGGAACGGCCAACCCCCAGGGAACGACGAACCTCCGGGGAACGACGAACCCCCGCCCCCGAGGGAACACGTATCTCCCGGGAACGGGGACTTCCCGGAGGGCAGGGAGGATCTCCACGAACCGATCGAGCCCGCCTCGAGCGACCCGGAACCGCCACCGCTCTGGGCGGCCGCCGCCGTGCTGCGGGTGGTCGTCGGCCTCACCGCCGCAGCGGTCCTACTCGTCACGGGCCTGGCGAGCGCCGACGCCCTGACGACCCACCTGTGGGGTGGCGCGTTCTTCCTGCTCGTCGACAGCGTGCTGCGCGGCCGGCGGATGCCGTGAGCCGACGCGACCGCCAGCCCGTTCCGCCCACCGGCGTCGTCGCCCCGAACCGGCACGACCGGAAGCGCGCCGCCGTGCACCATCCGCTGCTCGGCGCCCACGCCGGCTACGCGTGCACGATCGCCGGACCCGCCGCCCGACCCGTGTCCCCCTCCGGCCTGACGGGACCCCCGGGGGAACGCCTGGCCGGCGCAGCCATCATCATCGCCGCGGAAAGGCATGAACCGACGAATCCCGCCACGGACAGCGCCGACGCCGAAGAGGTCGCGGCGCGACTCCGTCGTCGCAGGACGATGATCGCGATGACAAGGTAACCATCGGAAGGACCCTCGAAGTCGCCGCGGAATCGCCGGAACATGGTGCCGTCAGCACGACGTCCCCACACCGAGGCATATCCACAGTACCGAAGTACAGATTTCAGTACTGCGGCGCGGCGTCATTCACCGTTCGGCCTCCGGTCTCGCCGCTCCTGCCAGTCGCCACCCGTCCACCGATTCGCGTGCGCCGGAAGCGCCGAAGTGCGCGAGTCGACGGGAACAGGCATGGGGATCGCACTCTCAGTCGCACGCCCGAGGACAAAAGCCGCTCGGCACACCCGACCGCACCCGACTCCGTTGCCTCACGCACGGCGAAACCACGGTCCTGGGCCTCCACGAACAGCAGACCCCGCACCGCGGCGACCCGGCGAGGTCAGCAGGCGCGCAGGAAACGGTCCAGGACCCGGACGCCGAAGCGCAGGGACTCGACCGGCACCCGCTCGTCCACGCCGTGGAACATCCCGGAGAAGTCCAGGTCCGCGGGCAGAAGCAGGGGGGAGAAGCCAAAGCAACGGATCCCCAGCCGGGAGAAGGACTTGGCGTCCGTCCCGCCGGAGAGCATGTAGGGCACCGGCCGGGCGATCGGGTCCTCCGCGCGCAGCGAGGCGCCCATCGCCTCCACCAGCGCCCCGTCGAAACCGGTCTCGACGGCCCCGTCGTGGACGACCCACTCGCGGCGGATGTCCGGTCCGAGGATCTCGTCGAGCTGGCGGATGAACTCCTCCTCCTGGCCCGGCAGGTAGCGGCCGTCGACGTAGGCGGTGGCCTCGCCGGGGATGACGTTGACCTTCTCGCCGGCCTGCAACTGGGTCGGGTTGACGGTGTTGCGCAGCGTCGCGCCGATCATCCGGGCGACGGGGCCGAGCTTGCTGACCGTGGTCTGCAGGTCGTCGAGGTCGAACTCGACGCCGAGCGCCTCCCCCAGCTCGTTGAGGAACACCCGCACCGTCGGGGTGAGCACGAGCGGGAACTCGTGGCGCCCCAGGCGCGCCACCGCCTCGCACAGCGCGGTGACCGCGTTGTCGTCGCTGATCATCGACCCGTGCCCGGCCCGGCCGGACGCGGTCAGCTTCATCCAGGCCAGGCCCTTCTCGGCCGTCTCGATGAGGTAGAGCCGCAGGTCGTCGGAGACGGTGTAGGAGAAGCCGCCGACCTCGCCGATGGCCTCGGAGCAGTCGGCGAACAGGTCGGGATGGTGCTCGACGAGCCAGCGGGCGCCGAGCACACCGCCGGCCTCCTCGTCCGCGAGGAAGGCGACGACGAGGTCGCGCGGCGGCTTGCGGCCGGAGCGGGCGAGATCGCGCACAACCGCGAGGGTCATCGCGTCCATGTCCTTCATGTCGACGGCGCCGCGCCCCCACAGGCAGCCGTCGACCTCCTCACCGGAGAACGGCGGCACCCGCCACTGGCTGGCGTCGGCGGGCACCACGTCGAGATGGCCGTGGATGAGCAGCGGCGCGCGGGACGGGTCGGTGCCCTCGATGCGGGCCACGACGCTGGTGCGGCCCGGCTCCGACTCCAGGATGGTCGGCTCGATCCCCACCTCGGCGAGCTTCGCGGCGACGTACTCGGCGATCGGGCGCTCGTGGCCGTCGCCGTTGCCGCGGTTGACCGACTCGAAGCGGAGCAGGTCCCGACAGAGCTCGACCACCTCACCCTCGGCGTCCGGTGCGGTCACCGGCAGCCGGATGCCACCGGTCGGGTCGGGGGACGAAGACGGCGCGCTAGGCATGCCTCCAGTCTGCCCCGCCCGGGATGCGCATGCCGACCGCGGACCGTACCGTGAAACATTGTCGTAGCCGACCAGCAGCATTGCGTCGCCGCGTCCCCGACCGAGGTGGCCCCACGGTGATCGCCCAAGGCGTGATCCGCGGCAGCGACCGCGATCCACGCCGCCGACCGCGATCCGCCCGTGGGAGGTCCCCGTGACCGTCTACCCCTGCCCGCGCTCCGACCTCGCCTGCGCCGAGCGCTTTCTCAGCACCGGCGACCTCGACTACCACCTCCACGTGACCCACGGCTACCGGGGCGTCTGGCGAATCGTCGCGAGCCTGCGCCCGGATCACCCGCTGCCCATCGGCCCCCGCCCGGCCCGCCACGTCCCCGACGGCCTGGTCGAGGGCCAGGGCACCCCCACCCTGGCCGAGAGTCACGACGCCGACTCTCGGGCCGATGCGGGCAAGGCCGATGCGGGCAAGGCCGATGCGGGCAAGGCCGATGCGGGCGCCCTGACCGGTATCCGGCCATCGGCCACGGTCGCCGCGGGCCACCGCAGTAGGCGGCACGTCCGCATCTCCCGCTGACCCCGGCACCTGTCGCTGACCCCGGCGCCTGTCGCCGGCCCCGGACCTGTCGCCGGCCCCGGCAAGATCTGCAGCGCCCCAGAGGGCGTCCGGTCTGACCCGTTGTGACCGATACGGGTGGTTGTGGCACCGGGTCCACACAGGTGATCGACGTGTCGGTGTTACAGCGATGTCTTCGATGTATGTCCGAAGAAAATCTGATGATGTCGGCGGCGCGCGTCATGTAGCGAAGACGAAAAGTTTCCGGGTCAACTACCGTCCACGGCTATTCATCACCACTGCGGCTGGCTAGCGTTCCCGCGACCGCATCGGGAAGACGAATTCGCGGCCAGGATGGGTGGTGGTAGGACGATGACGGCTCCGCCGGGCGAGATGATGGTCGAATCCGTTGCCGCCCCGGCCGTCGTTCAGCCGGAGGGTCGATCGCTATGGCGATCCGGCTGGATCCGGCTGCGGCGCGACAAACCGGCAATGATCAGCGGAGTCTTCCTGATCCTCCTTGCGCTGATCGCCATATTCGCGCCGGTCATCGTCTCGCTGCTGGGACATCCGCCGAACGAGCCGCACTACGACCTTCTTGATCCGAACACCGCCGCGCCGCGGGGGCGTTTCGGCGGGATGAGCTGGCATTATCTGCTCGGGGTGGAGCCGGTCAACGGCCGGGACATCTTCAGCCGGACCGTCTACGGCGCGCGGGTATCGTTGCTGGTCGCGCTCCTGGCGACCGCGACGGCAGTGATCATCGGCACGGTTCTCGGGATGCTCGCCGGGTATCTCGGCGGGCTGTGGGACACGATCATCGCGCGGCTCATGGACCTGCTGCTGTCCGTGCCGTCGGTGCTGTTCGCGATCGCGATCGTGGCGGTGATTCCGAACAAGGCGTTCGGTCTGTCGGGTTCGGGGCTGCGGATCGGGGNACTGGTCTTCGTCATCGGGATATTCGCCTGGCCGTACATCGGGCGCATCGTCCGCGGGCAGGTGCTGTCGCTGCGGGAAAGGGAGTTCATCGAGGCGTCTCGCTCGCTCGGCGCGGGGACGTTCACGGTGATGTTCCGGGAGCTGCTGCCGAACGTCGCCGCGCCGGTACTCGTGTACGCGACGCTGCTCATTCCCACGAACATTCTCAACGAGGCGGCGCTGTCGTATCTCGGGGTCGGGGTCCGACCACCGACCGCCTCCTGGGGTGATTCGCTGGCCGTCGCCTCGCACGGCTGGTACAGCATCGAGCCGATTTTCATGCTGGCTCCGGGACTGGCGATCTTCGCCACCGTGCTCGCGTTCAACCTGCTCGGCGACGGCCTGCGCGACGCCTTCGACCCGCGCGGCGGCCGGTGATCGCGCTCCACCCGCGGCGCCCGGCGCGCCGCTGCCTGCCGGCTTCCCGCGCCGGTCATCCCGCGGGACATCCGGGCCGACCCGCCCGCGACACGGCGGGACCGGCACACGTGTGAGGGAGATTCATGAAACGGCGTGCAAATCTCATCCGGATGGGGGCGCTCGCCGCCGCCGCCGGGCTGGTGCTGGCCGCGTGCGGCGGCAGCAGCGGGGGCGGCGGTTCGAGCGGCGGATCCAATGGCACCTCCTCGGGGAGCAGCTCGTCGAACGGCACCTCGTCGGCGGGGGCCAGCGACGCGCTGCTGCACCCGTCCGACAAGTCCGGCGGGACGCTGCGCGCCCTGAACGACTCCGACTGCGACTACTGGGACCCCGCCCGCACGTACTACGCGAACTGCTGGGACCAGCAGCGCTGGATCTCCCGCCAGCTCGTCACCTACTCCCCGCAGCCGGGCACGCCGAAGCTCACCGGTGACCTGGCGACCGCGGTGCCGACCTCGTCGGACCTGAAGACCTGGACGTACACGCTCAAGGACGGGATCACGTTCGCCGACGGCACGCCGATCACGTCGAAGGACATCAAGTACGCCGTCGAGCGGGTCTTCGCCACCGACGTCATCAACGGCGGCCCGACCTACCTCATCGACTACCTCGACGACCCCAGCGCCCCCTACCCGGGCCCCTACAAGGACACCGACCCGAACAAGCTGGGTCTGAAGTCGGTCGAGACCCCGGACGACAAGACGATCACCTTCCACCTGAACAAGCCGTTCGCGGACTGGAACTTCGTCATGGCGCTGCCGGGCGTCACCCCGGTGCCGAAGGCCAAGGACACGGGCGCGAACTACACCTTCAAGCCGGTCTCCTCCGGCCCGTACCAGATCGAGAAGTACACCCCGAACAAGATCATTACCTTCGTCCGCAACCCGCACTGGGACCCGAAGACGGACACGGTGAACAAGGCGCTGCCGGACCGCATCGAGGTCACGATGGGCCTCGACCTCGACGACGTCGACAACCGGCTGCTGGCCAACAGCGCCGACTTCTACGTCGGCCAGACCGGCGTGCAGATCAGCGCGCAGAACAAGATCCTCGGCGATCCGTCGCTGCGCAAGGACCGGACCACCAACGACGTCACCGGCTTCATCCGCTACCTGTCCGTGATGACGCAGGTCAAGCCGTTCGACAACGTCCACTGCCGCAACGCCGTCGCCTACGCCCTCGACAAGACCGCCCAGCAGCTCGCCCGCGGTGGCCCGGTCGGCGGCGGCGCGGTCGCCACGACGATGCTCACCCCGCCGCTGAAGTACTACAAGTCCTTCGACCTGTTCCCGACCGCGGGCAGCAAGGGCGACGTCGCCAAGGCCAAGCAGGAGCTCACCGCCTGCGGCCAGCCGAACGGCTTCTCCACCACGCTGGCCAGCCGCAGCAACGGCAAGGAGGTCGCGCAGGCCGAGGCGGTCCAGGCGTCGCTGGCGAAGATCGGCGTGAAGGTGACGATCAACAAGAGCGCCCCGTCGCAGTACTTCTCCTCGACGATCGGCATCCCGGCGAACGTCCACAAGAACGGCATCGGGCTGGCGATGGCCGCCTGGGGCCCGGACTGGCCGACGCCGTACGCGATGCTGAGCTCCATCGTCGACGGCCGCAAGATCCTCCCCGCCGGGAACAGCAACTACGCCGAGCTCAACGACCCGGCGGTCAACTCCGGCCTCGACGACGGCATCGCCACCACCGACGAGGCCAAGGCCCAGCAGATCTGGACGGCCACCGACAAGGCGGTCGTGAAGTCCGCCGCCTACATTCCGCTGGTCTACGACAAGGCGCTGAACCTGTTCAGCGACCGCACGACGAACATCTACTTCACCTCCGCGTACGGCATGGCGGACTTCGCCCAGTTCGGCGTCGTCAAGTGAATGACCGGGTCCGCGCCGGCGGCGTTCCGCCGCGAGTGTCCGCCGGCGCGGGCCCGGTCCCGACCCACTGTCCGAGGGAGGTGACGTGGCCAGGTTCATCCTGGGCCGGCTGATCGGCGGCATCGTCATCCTGTGGCTGGTCAGCGTGCTCGCCTTCGTCCTGTTCTTCGTCGTTCCGAAGGCGCTGGGCAACAATCCGGCGGTGCTGTTCGCCGGGCGCAGCCCGGACCCCGCCACCATCGCCGGGGTGACGAGGAAACTCGGCCTCGACCGGTCGTACGTCGACCAGTACTGGGATTTCCTGCGGGGCGTCTTCGTCGGCCGCCACTTCGACTCCGGCTCGGATCGAAGCTGGTGCCCGGCGCCGTGCCTGGGTTATTCCTTCCGCAACGACCAGCCGGTGTGGTCGGAGATCGTCGACGCGCTGCCGGTGACGGCGTCGCTGTCGATCGGCGCGGCCGTGCTGTTCCTCGTCGTCGGCGTGAGCACCGGCGTGATCTCGGCGGTGCGCCGCGGCGGCCTGTTCGACCGGATCGCCGCCGCGGTGTCGCTGGCCGGCGTGTCGCTGCCGGTGTATTTCACCGGGCTGCTGCTGTTGCTGCTCGTCAGCTACAAATGGCACATCATCGACAACGTCCACTACGTGGACTTCACCCACAATCCGGCGTTGTGGGCGTGGAACCTGATCCCGGCGTGGCTCGTGCTGTCGCTGCTTTACACCGCCAACTACCAGCGGCTGACCCGGGCCAGCATGATCGAGACTCTGGGTGAGGACTACGTCCGGACGGCGCGCGCGAAGGGCCTGCGGGAACGCACGGTGATCGGCAAACACGCGCTGCGCCCCGCGCTGACGCCGATCGTCACCATCTTCGGCCTGGATCTGGGGGTGCTGTTCGGCGGCGCGATCCTCACCGAGCACACGTTCGGCTTCCGCGGTCTCGGCGCCATCTCCATCGACGCGGTGAACACCCAGGACCTGCCGGTGACGATGGGGGTGACGCTGTTCGCGGCGTTCTTCATCATCCTGGCCAACGTCCTGGTCGACGTCACCTACGCGTTCATCGACCCGAGAGTGCGGCCGTCATGACCGACACCACGTCCACCACCGAAGCCCCGACCCCCGCCACGGCGCCGGCGCCGGCGCCGAGCGGCACGCCGTTTCTGGAGGTGCGCGACCTCACGGTCAGCTTCCGCACGGACGACGGCGTCGTGCACGCCGTGGACAGGCTGAGCTTCTCCGTCGAACGCGGCCGCACGCTCGGCATCGTCGGCGAGTCNGGCTCCGGCAAGAGCGTCACCAGCCTGGCGATCATGGGCCTGCACCGGCGCGGCCGGCGGGTCAGCATCGCCGGGGAGATCCGCCTCGACGGCGAGGATCTCGTCACCGCGCCGGCCGAACGGGTCCGCGGGCTGCGCGGCCGGCGGATGGCAATGATCTTCCAGGATCCACTGTCGTCGATGCACCCGCAGTTCACCGTCGGCGACCAGATCGTCGAGGCCTACCGGGTGCACAACCGGGTGAGCAAGGCGGCGGCCCGCCGGCGCGCCACCGAGCTGCTCGACCTCGTCGGCATCCCCGAACCCGCCCGGCGCCTCGACGACTACCCGCACCAGTTCTCCGGCGGCATGCGACAGCGGGCCATGATCGCCATGGCGGTGTCCTGCAACCCGGAGCTGCTCATCGCCGACGAGCCGACGACCGCCCTCGACGTCACCGTCCAGGCGCAGATCCTCGACCTCATGCGCGAGCTCCAGAAGGAGTTCAACTCGGCGATCATCATCATCACCCACGAGCTCGGGGTCGTGGCGGAGATCAGCCACGACATCCTGGTGATGTACGCCGGGCAGGCGATGGAGTACGGCGGAGTCGAGGAGGTCTTCGCCCACGCCGAACACCCCTACACCTGGGGCCTGCTGCAGTCGATCACCAGGCTCGACCGCCAGCTCGAGACCACGCTGCGCACCATCCCGGGCAGCCCGCCGAGCCTGATCAACGTGCCGCCGGGCTGCCCGTTCCATCCCCGCTGTACCTACCGCGAGCTCGCCGGGCCCGCGACGAGCACGACGCGCCCGCCCCTGGCCGAGACCTCCCCCGGCCACCGGGTCGCCTGCCACCTGCCGGTCGCGGAACGCCGGCGCCTGCTGCGCGAGGAGGTGCTTCCCACGCTATGAACGACCACCTGACGAAGGACTCGCCGTCCCCGCCGGCCGGTGAGGGCGCGGTGCCAGCCCAGCCCGCCCAGCCAGCCCAGCCCGCCCACGCACCGGCATCCGGCGCTGGACCGGCGGCGACCGCCGAGGCCAGCGCACCGCGGAGCCGTTCGACCGGCGGGGGCGACGAGCTGGTGCGCGTCACCGACCTGACCAAGCTGTTCCCGGTGCGCCGCGGCACGCTGGTGCGCCGCGGCGCGGGCGCGGTCCGCGCCGTCGACGGGGTGGGCTTCGCCATCGACCGCGGCACGACGCTCGGCCTGGTCGGCGAGTCCGGCAGCGGCAAGTCGACGACCGGTCGGCTCATCTCCCGGCTGCTCGAACCGACGTCCGGAACGGTCGTCTTCGAGGGGCGGGACATCAGCCACCTGTCCACGCGCGCGCTGCGCCCGTTGCGCCGCGACATCCAGATGATCTTCCAGGATCCGTACTCGTCGCTGAACCCCCGCCACACCATCGGTGCGATCGTCGCCGCGCCCCTGCGCATCCAGAAGCAGGTCCCCCGCGGCGGCATCCGCGCCCGGGTCCGGGAACTGCTCGAACTCGTCGGCCTCAACCCGGAGCACTACAACCGCTACCCGAACGAGTTCTCCGGCGGGCAACGCCAGCGCATCGGCATCGCCCGGGCGCTGGCCACCCGCCCCAAGCTCATCATCGCCGACGAGCCGGTGTCCGCCCTCGACGTGTCGATCCGCGCGCAGATCATCAACCTGCTCGACGGCCTGCGCGCCGAGTTCGGCCTGACCTACCTGTTCATCGCCCACGACCTGTCGATGGTGCGCCACATCAGCGACCGCGTCGCCGTCATGTACCTCGGGCAGATCATCGAACTCGCCGAGCGCAC
This sequence comes from Frankia sp. ACN1ag, assembly GCF_001414035.1. Lineage (NCBI taxonomy): Bacteria > Bacillati > Actinomycetota > Actinomycetes > Frankiales > Frankiaceae > Frankia > Frankia sp. ACN1ag. The sequence continues at coordinate 74,440 of NZ_LJPA01000020.1, forward strand.
CGACCTGTTCTCCGGCGCGCTGCACCCCTACACGCACGCGCTGCTGTCCGCGGTGCCGATCCCCGACCCCACCAGCCACCGCCGCCGCGAACGCATCCGCCTGCGCGACGAGGTGCCCAGCCCGCTGAACCCGCCGGCGGCCTGCCGCTTCCACCCGCGCTGCTGGAAGGCCCAGGAGATCTGCCGCACCGAGACCCCACCCCTGCTCGCACGCGCCCCCGGCCACCAGGTCGCCTGCCACTTCCCCGAAAAACGCGACGTCGTCTGACCCCTGCGGCGCGCCCTCAACCCCGATGATCATGGTGTTCCGCGGTGCCGCGGTTCCGCGGAACCGCGCCACGCCCGGGCTCCGGCTCCGGGCGGAACCGCATCATGCGTCCGGGTGGCCGGGCTTGGTGGCTCGCAGCGAGTACATGAGCGGCAGACGGTGACGACCCTCGGGCGGGCGGAAGCCGTCCGGGCCGCGGACGAGGGACTCGAACTGCGCGAACAGGGCTCTGTCGTGTTCGTGCAGGAACTCGATCCGCAGACCGGCGGCGGCGATCGCCGAGACCACGCTGCCGAGCCGGTGCTCGTACTGCACGGTGGTGTTCTGCGTCGTGGCGGCGAGGCGGTCGGCGTAGCTGCCGGTGTCGGTCGAGACGAATGGCCCCTCGGCGAAGTAGTCGTAGGCCACCGTGGTGCCGGTGGCCTCGTCCAGGGTGTGGGCGAACGGATGGGATTCGGCCAGGTAGAGGAACCCACCGGGCGCGAGCAGGCGTGCCACGACCCGGGCCCACCGGTGCAGATCCGCCAGCCAGGGCAGGGCCCCGTTGCCCGTGTAGACGACGTCGAAGGTCTCGCCGTCCAGCGCCTCGACCGCGTCGTACACGTCGGCCACGACGAACCGGGCATCCACCCCGATCTCGACGGCGAGCGCCCGCGCCGCCTCGATCGCGGGCGCGGAGAAGTCCAGGCCGACCACGGCGGCCCCCCTCCCCGCCCACGACAGGGAGTCCAACCCGATATGACACTGCAGGTGCACCAGCCGCTTCCCGGACACCTCGCCGACCTCGGCCACCTCGAAGGCCCGAAGCACGTCGGGACGCCGTCTGAACCCCGCCACGTCGTAGAACGCACCGTTCAGGTGAAGTGGCACCCGCTCGTCCCAGTGCGCCCGGTTCAACGCCGGCCCGTCCACGCCAGATTGATGCGAGGTCCCCGGCCGGGGCGCGGCCCCCGGTTGATGTGTCACTGCGGCCTGCGCCAGACGGAGATGTGGGACGTGCTGGTCGCCGTGAAGGGCTCGCCGTTCCAACCCGCCCATCGCTCGGCGAGTTCCAGGCCGGCGAGTCGGCCCATCAGATCCAGCTCGCTCGGCCAGGCGTACCGGATGTCGACCGGATAGGTGCCCACACCGCCCGGCCCGAGGGTGAGGTGGCGGCTGCGGACCCGCTGGGAGACCGGGTCGTGCAGCGAGACGTTCAGGTGCGTCGTCTCCCCGTCCAGACGGTCCGCCTGCACGCGCTGACCTCGGTCGTACCGGGCGACGTCCGGGACGAACGCCTCCATGACGAACACGCCGCCCGGCCGCAGCACGGCCGCCACGTTCGCGAAGCAGCGCACCTGCGCATCCTGGTCGGCCAGCGCGAAGAAGGTGTTGAACACGACATACACCAGCCCGAACGGTCCGCCCGGGGCGTCGACCTCGGCGAAGTCGCCGACCACGACCTCGATCTCGGACCCGCCGGGCTTGCCCCGCAGCCGGGCGACCATCCGCGGGGAGGCGTCGATGCCGACGACGGCCGTCCCGCGGGCCGCAAACGGCAAGGCGAGGCGCCCCGTTCCGACGCCGAGTTCCAGCGCGGGCCCGGCGCCGACCCGCGTCCGCAGGAAGTCGACCGCCACGGCCACCTCAGGCTGCCTGTCCGGCGCGGAATACCACTCGTCATATACGTCGGCGATGTGTTCGCCGTAGGCCGCCGGGTCAAGGTCGGTGCTGCCGAGAGGAGCCATGGCCGTCAGATTGGCACGCCACCACAACCCGTCGCATCCCATTTATCGCGGCAACGAAACGATCATCTGATCGTCGCCGGAACCTGGGCCACGACGTCGGATGACCTTGGTCGGGCTCGGTGGCCGCTGGGGGCGATCCCTACCGCGTGCGGCCCTGGGCCGGCAGGATGAACCGCAATCACCGACGTTGCCCGACCGACGTTGCCCGACCGACGTTGCCCGACCGACGTTGCCCGACCGACGTTCCCCGACGCGATGCTCTCCGACCCCATGCTCTCCGACTCAGTGCTCTCCGACTCGAAGGATGGCGAATCCATGTCTCCGCACGCGGCCGATGCCCCGTACCGCACCGGTTCGGCACCCGGGACGGCACCGGAGCCGGAGGTGCTGGTGCGGCGGGAGGGCCAGGGCGGGCGGCTCGGGCGGCTCACCCTGAACCGGCCGCGGTCGATCAACGCGCTCACCGGGACCATGGTCGGCCTGCTGGACGCGGCGCTGCGGGACTGGGCGGACGACCCGACGGTCGCTGCCGTCGTCATCGACGGTGCGGGCGAGCGCGGGCTGTGCGCCGGCGGGGACATCCGGGCGATCCGCGAGGCGGTGCTCGCCGGGACACCCGAGCGGGCGCTGGCGTTCTGGGCGGACGAGTACCGGCTCAACGCCCGCATCGGCAGGTTTCCCAAGCCGTACATCGCGATCATGGATGGGATCGTCATGGGCGGCGGCATCGGCGTCTCGGCGCACGGTGGGGTCCGCATCGTCACCGAGCGGTCGGTGCTGAGCATGCCCGAGGTCGGCATCGGCTTCATTCCCGACGTCGGCGGCACCTGGCTGTTGTCCCACGCCCCCGGTGAACTCGGCACGCATCTCGCGCTCACCGCGGCCCGCATCGGCGCCGCCGACGCGATCACCGCCGGCCTGGCCGACCACTACCTGCCCGCCGACCGCATCCCCAAGCTGCTCGACGCGCTGCGCCACGCCGCCGACCCGGCCGCCGCGCTCGCCGCCTTCGACTTCGCCGCCCACACCCCGCCGCCCGGGCACCTCACCACCGACCGCGCGTGGATCGACGAGCTCTACCGCAGCGACAAGGTCACCGAGATCGTCGCGGCGCTCGCGGCGAGCCCCATGCCGGCGGCGGCTGCCGACGCGGCGGAGATCGGCAGCAAGTGTCCGACGTCGCTGACCGTCACGCTGCGCGCACTGCGGGCTGCCCGGTCGATGACGAGCCTCGAGGCGGCGCTCGACCAGGAGTACCGGTTGGCCCGGGCGACCCTCGCGACGGCGGACCTCGTCGAGGGCATCCGGGCGGCGGTCGTCGACAAGGACCGCAACCCTCGATGGTCACCGGCCAGCCTCGACGAGGTCGACCCGGCCGAGATCGACCGTTTCTTCGCCCCCGTCGATGACGAGCTCAGCCTCGCCGCCGCCCAGCCCGACACCGCCGCCCAGTCCCCCGTGCCCGCCCGCTGACCCGGCGGCGGCGGCCGGCCGGCCGTCCGCCCGGTCGGCCGTCCGGTCGGCCGAACGGCCGACCGGACGGCCACGGTGCGATGCGATCGTGGCGCCGGCGCACCGCGTCGCCATACCGGCCTGATCGGCTACGCAGCGTCTACTGTCAGCCCCGGCGAGACCGCGCCCGGCCGCGCCCTGGCGGACGCCACAGCAGACCTGCCGACGGGAGGATGATCACCGTGCCCACGATCACCACAAGGGACGGCGCCGAGATCTTCTACAAGGACTGGGGCTCCGGCCAGCCGGTCGTGTTCAGCCACGGTTGGCCGCTGACCGCCGATGTCTGGGACAACCAGCTCAAGCTCGTCGCCGACCACGGGTACCGCGGAATCGCCCACGATCGCCGTGGCGGCGGACGGTCCAGCCAGACCTGGGACGGCAACGACATGGACACCTACGCCGACGACCTCGCCCAGGTGATCGAGGCCCTCGATCTGGCCGACGCCGTCCTGGTCGGCCACTCCACCGGTGGGGGCGAAGTGGCCCACTATCTGGGTCGGCATGGCTCCGCCCGGGTGGCCAGAGCTGTGCTGCGGGGCGCGGTGACGCCGCACCTGCTCGCCACCGACAGCGATCCGGGGGGCGCGCCGAGGGCGGTTTTCGACGGCCTGCGCGCCGGGTTGACCGCCGATCGGGGGCAGTTCTACCGGGACCTCGGCGAACCGTTCTACNGCAACAACCGCGACGGCGCGACCGTGTCGCAGGGTACCCGGGACGCCTTCTGGCAGATGTGCATGACGGTCGGGGTCAAGGGTGCCTACGACTGCATCGCCGCGTTCTCCGAGACGGACCTGACCGAGGACCTGAAGAAGATCGACATCCCGGTCCTCCTCTCGCATGGCGACGATGACCAGATCGTGCCGATCGAGGTCTCGTCGTCCCGCTCGGTGAAGCTGCTGCCCAGCGCCACGCTGAAGGTCCACCCCGGTGCTCCGCACGGCCTGACCGGCCGGTTCGAGCAGGACTTCAACCAGGAACTGCTCGACTTCATCGCCAGCTGAGGCATTCTCGCCATCGGATGTGCACGGGATGATGCCGAGGTTCGAGCACGGTCGAACCTTCCGGCCCTTCGGGGGTCATCACCGCCAGGGCACACGCTGGTCGAGAATGTCGGCGTCGGCGTCGGCGTCGGCGTCAGAGGCGGAGGCGGAGGCGGACGGGCGACGGTCGCCAGGGGTGGGCGGGGCCGCGGGCGGGCGGCGGCGCAGCAGGTAGACGTCCATGATCCAGCCCTTGCGGCGGCGGGCGTCGGCGCGGGTGCGGGCGATGGAGCTGCCGACGTCGGCGACCCGGCCGTGCATGAGCATCTCGTCCGGGGTGCCGAGGTAGGCGCCCCAATAGATATCGAGGTCGGGGTCGTCGAGGGTGCGGAAGGTGGTGTCCGCGTCGAGCATGACGACGACGTCGTCGACCCCGGGTGGGAACCCCTCGGCGAGACGGCGGCCGGTGGTGATCTCGACGGCGCCGCCGACGCGGTTGAGCACCAACCGGTGGCTCGCGGCCAGCGCCTGCACGCTGGTGATCCCGGGGATCACCTCGTAGTCGAACGCCACCCGGCCGCGGGCGGTGACCCGCTCGATGATGCGCAGCGTGCTGTCGTAGAGCGACGGATCACCCCAGACGAGGAACGCGCCGCAGCCGTCGTCGGCCAGCTCGTCGAGGATCATCCGCTCGTACAGCTCGGCACGGCGATCATGCCAGTCCTCGACGGCGGCGGCGTAGGCGGTCGCATCCGCCGGGTTCCGGTCACGGCGTGGGTCGCGGGCCTCGACGACCCGGTAGCCGCCGGCGCCGACGTGCCGGTCCAGAATCTCCCGGCGCAGCCTGACCAGGTCGTCCTTGGCCGGCCCCTTGTCCAGCACGAAGAACACGTCGGCGCGGCCGAGAGCCTTGACCGCCTGGATCGTGAGCTGGTCAGGATCCCCAGCCCCGATCCCGACCACCAGAATCGTGCGCATCCCCACCATCCCTCCGGGACTAGTCCCCCACCGGCCCACCACCCGCACCGGTACCCGGGATGATCTTGCCGGGGTTGAGGTTGTGACCGGGGTCGATGCCGTCGAACAGCGCCGAGAGCAGAGTCACGCCAGCCGGGGAGATGTCGTCGTCGAGCCACGGGGCGTGCTCGACGCCGACCGCGTGGTGGTGCGACAGGGTGCCCGCGAGGTCGAGGAAGCCCTGCTGGATCGCGGACTTCACCGTGTCATAGCCCTCGATCGCCTCGAGGGTCACCGGGGAGGCGTAGGCGAACGTGAAGTACAGGCAGGCGCCGGAATGATACGAGTGCGACAGGTGGCACATGATCCAGCCGTCGACGCCGATCTCTGCGAACGCCTTGTTGGCCCGGGCGACCACGCCGCGGTAGAGCGGACCGAGCTGGGACCAGGAGGCCGACGTCTCCGACACGTCCGCGACCGCGCCCTGCCCGAGCAGGAAGTCGCGGATGTAGGGGGTGTCGAACTTCTTCTGGTCGTAGAGCTGCCCGGGACCGGTGCCGACGCAGATGCCGCCGTGGCGCCCGACGATCTCGCCGACGAGCTTGCGCTGGGCCTTGACGTGCGTCGGCGTCCCCTCGAAGCCGATGAACGACAGGCACATCGCGTCCAGGTCGTAGTTGCGGACCCGGCGCAGGTACTGCTTCAGCCCGGCGGAGACCAGCCCCGAGGCGAGCGAACCCTTCTTGCGGGTCGCGAAGGAGAACCGGGTCTCGTTCGCGTCGGACACCCGGGTGACGGTCGGGCTGGCCTCGCTCTCGGCGATCTCCCGCATGGCCACGAGCGCGTCGTCCCAGGTGGGGAAGAAGTAGCCGAGGATGACGCGCTGCTCGGGCACCCGGTGGACCTGCACCGTCGCCTCGGTGATGATGCCGAGCCGGCCCTCGCTGCCGAGGATCATCTCCCGCACGCTCGGCCCGGTCGACTGGCTGGGCACGGGCCGGGTCGCGAGGACGCCGGCGGGGGTGACGACGCGCACCGCCCGGGTGATCTCGGCGATGTCGCCGTACTTGTCGGACTGCATGCCCGACGAACGGGTGGCGATCCATCCGCCCAGGGTGGAGTGGGAGAAGCTGTCCGGGAAGTGACCCAGCGTCCAGCCCTGGGCGTTGAGCTGTTCCTCCAGGTGCGGACCGAGCGCGCCGGCCTGGATGCGGGCGAGCCGGGCGTCGGCGTCGATCTCCAGGACGCGGTCGAGGCGCCCCAGGTCCACGGAGATCACCGGCCGGGTCTCCGCGCGCGGCGCCTCCAGGCTGCCGGAGATGTTGGAGCCGCCGCCGAACGGGATGACCACCGCGTCGGCGTCGAGCGCCGCGGCGAGCACGGCGCGCGCCGCCTGTTCGCCGTCCGGGTAGACGACGGCGTCAGGCAGCNGGCCGAGGTCGGCGTTGCGGATCCGGACCAGGTCACGCAGGCTCTTGCCGTAGGCGTGCACCACCCGCATGTGCGCGTCGGTGTGGACGTGCTCGGCGCCGACGGCGGCGACGAGCGCCGCGCGCAGCGGCTCCGGCAGCGTCGGCGCGGGGATCGTCAGGTCCGCGAAGGCCGGCGGCTGCGCGGGCGGGCGGGTGATGTCCAGACCGATGTTCGTGCGCACGAACGGCGCCAGGTCGGGCTTGTCGCTGTGACTGAAGGAGACACTCTCCCGGCCCCAACCCCACCACTTCATGNGCTCGACCAACGCTGGCTCCTCGACGACGACGGACGTTCGGACGGATTCGGGACTCACGATGCAACCGGCGGCGGGGCTGGCCGCGGGGACGGCGGGACCGCGGCGGTGCCCGGCGGGCGGGTCAGGTGCCCGCGAGCCGCGCGACGACGGGTGCCAGCGCGGTCAGCGAGTCAAGGGCGACGCCGATGGTGCTGATCCCGAACCGCTCCCGGCGTTCGACGAGATCGTCGACGATCTGGTCGACCGAGCCGCACAGCGCGTGCGGGGTGGCGTAGGCCTGCTCGGTGGTCAGCCCGAAGCCGGCGGCGAGCTGCTCGACGATCTCGCCGCGGTTGTCGGTGACGATCGCCAGGTGGATGCGCACCTGCAGGGTGAGCTCGTCCCACCGGGCGCCGGCCGCCTCGCGGATCCAGCCGACCTTCTCCTCGGTGGCGGCCGTCGTCGCGTTCGGGCCGAGGGAGGCGTCGATGACCCCGCCGACCATGTTCATGTTCAGCCCGATGATGTCGGCCTCCCGTGCGGCCAGGGTCAGCAGCCGCCGCCCGCCGCCGCCGATGACGATCGGCGGGTGGGGGCGCTGCACCGGCTTCGGCGTGCCGCTGAGCCCCGCGACCTGGTAGTGCGTGCCGTGGAAGGTCAGCGGGCCGTCGGCGAACATGCCCTTGATGACGGCGAGGGATTCGGCGAGGCGGCTGATCCGCACCCCCGGCGGGTCCAGCGGCAGGCCGGCGCGCTCGTAGTCCGACGTCATCCAGCCGGCGCCGAGGCCGAGTTCGAACCGGCCCCCGGACAGCGCGTCGAGGGTGGCCGCCTCCTTCGCGAGCACGACCGGATGCCGGTAGTCGTTGCTGAACACCATCGCGCCGATGCGCAACGTGGTCGTGGCGTCCGCCGCCGCCATCAGCGCCGCGATCGGAGCGACCTGCTCGTCGAGGTGGTCGGAGACGGTCAGCGTCGCGTACCCCAGGTCCTCGACCTGCCGGGCGAGGTCCGCCCACGACCGGGCGTCGACCTGCGCAGGCGAGGAACACTGAATGTTGAACCGGAACGGCCGTTTGTACGGCCCGCCGGAGAACTCCGCCACCGCTGCCACTCCTCACTCCACCGACATCGTCACGTCGCCGACACCGTCAATGCACCGGCGTGCTCCCGGGCGGCATATTCTCCCGGACGGCGTTCTCGCGATTCTCGTGGGCGGGAGGATGCCAAGATAGCCCGCCCCGCATCGCCATGCCGCCGTCACCGCCCGCACGAGGTCACCTGCCCGCACGAGGTCACCAGGCCGCACGAGGTCACCAGGCCGTCCCCGTCACCAGGCCGTCCCCGTCTACTGGTCCGCGCGGCGCAGGGCGCGTAGCTCCTCGCCGGCCGCGCGCACCTGCTCCGGGCTCGGCGGTGGCTCGCGCAACGCCTGCACGGCCGCCTTGCGGTCCTCGCCGGTCAGCCGGTCGAGGTAGAGGGTGCCGTCGAGATGGTCGACCTCGTGCTGGAAGCAGCGGGCCAGCAGGCCCTCGCCGGCGTACTCCACGGCCGCACCCGTGACATCCACCCCGCGGACGCTCGCCCGCAGGGCCCGCGTCGTCGGGAAGTGCAGGCCCGGCACGGACAGGCAGCCCTCCTGGCCGTGCTGCCGCTCGCCGTCGGCGCCCAGTTCCAGCACCGGGTTGACCACGACGCGGGGCACGCGGGGCACCGTGACGTCGCGCGGGTCGTAGCCGACGTCGAAGACGAACAGCCGCAGGCCGACGCCGATCTGCGGGGCGGCCAACCCCACACCGGGCGCGTCGTACATGGTGTCGATCATGTCGTCGACGAGCCGCGCCAGGGCGGCGTCGAACGTCGTCACGAGCGCCGTCGGGGTGCGCAGCACAGGGTCGCCGACGGTACGGATGGGGAGCACGGCCATGGCGGACACTGTGTCATAAGCCGGCCCACCGCCGGGAGCCCACCGCCGGACGCCGGTCAGACGCCGGTCACCTGCCCGCAACAATGACCGCCGGGCCGCGTGGCGACCGGATCGGGACGGGCAGGGATGATCGGTACAGTCGGCGGGGTCATCGCCCGGGAGCACCGCCGGCCGGCCGATCGTTGTCCGGAGGTGGACGTCATGCGGGACCGCCGGCCCGTCGGCACCGCCGCGGCGCCGGCCGCCGCCGCGCACGAGGCGGGCCCCGGCCGCCCTGACCTCGCCGCGGCCGGGATCGCCGAGCTGCGGGCGCTCGGCGAGCGGGTCACCCCGGCGCGCCGGGCGGTGCTGCGGGTCCTCGCCGGGACCAGCGAACACCTCTCCGTCGACGATGTCCTCGCCCGCGCCGACGAGATCGTCCCGGGGCTGCACCGCACCACCGTCTACCGGGCGGTGGAGACTCTCGGCGAGCTCGGCCTGGTCACCCACGTGCATCCCGACCACGGGCCCGCCGTCTACCATCTCGCCTCGTCCCTGACCGGCAGCGGCCACCTGCACGTGCGCTGCCGCCGCTGCGGGGAGATCAGCGACGTACCCGCCGATCTGCTCGACGGCGTCGCCGATCGGCTCGCCCGCCAGCTCGGGTTCCGCCTGCAGCCCGACCACGCCGCGCTCACCGGCCTGTGCCGGACCTGCGCCGCCGCGGCCGATCCGCCGGGCCACCCACGCTGACCTGGGCCGACTCGCTATCCGAGGCTCGGCGTAATCTCACACCACAGGGCAGTTCGCCCTGTCGGACGCTGAACCACTGTTCAGACACAGCCATGCTGTCGGACACAGTCGCACTGGCGTACGGATGTGCTCTGTCGTACCGACCAGCGCGGGTAGGGACGGTGGCGGTCCGCCGTCCGAGGGAGGCCACGAACGATGCCGGTGCAGCCCAGCCCGGTGGTGATGGGCATCGAGACGTCCTGCGACGAGACCGGCGTCGCGCTCGTCCGCGACGGCGTCCTGCTCGGCGAGGCCCTGTCGACGAGTATGGACCAGCACGCCCGCTACGGCGGTGTGGTGCCGGAGATCGCGGCGCGGGCCCACGTGCAGGCGCTGGTCCCGTGCGTGCGCGCGGCGCTGGCGTCGGCCGGGTTGACCGCCGCCGACATCGGTGCCGTGGCGGTTACCGCGGGCCCCGGCCTCGCCACGGCGCTGCACGTCGGGGTGTCCGCGGCGAAGGCCTACGCCACCGCCCTCGACGTGCCGCTCTACGGGGTGCACCACCTCGCCGGTCACCTCGCCGCGGACCTCGTCGACGGCGAGCCGCTGCCCGACCCGCTCATCGCGCTGATCGTCTCCGGCGGGCACACGTCGCTGCTGCGCGTCGGTGACCTGGCCCGGGACCCGATCGTCCATCTCGGCGACACCCTCGACGACGCCGCCGGCGAATGCTTCGACAAGGTCGCCCGGGTCCTCGGCCTGCCCTACCCGGGTGGGCCGGCGGTCGACCGCGAGGCGGTCGGCAACGACCCGGCGGCGCTGGCGTTCCCACGCCCCCTGACCGGCCGCACCGACGCGCCCTACACCTTCTCCTTCTCCGGGCTGAAGACGGCCGTCGCCCGCTGGGTGGAGGCCCATCCCGACTCCACCGTCCCCGCCGGGGACGTGATCGCGTCGTTCCAGGAGGCGGTGGTCGACGTGCTCACCGCCAAGGCGATCCGCGCCTGCCGCGACCACGAGATCGGTGACCTGCTCATCGTCGGCGGGGTCGCGGCGAACAGCCGGCTGCGGGCCCTGGCGGCGCAGCGGTGCGAGGCGGCCGGCCTGCGGCTGCGGATCCCGGCCCGCAAGCGCTGCACCGACAACGGGGTGATGATCGCCGCTCTCGGGGACCTGCTGGTCCGCTCGGGGGCCGCGCCGTCCCGGCCGGACCTCGCGGCGATGCCCGGCGCCTTCCTCGACCAGGCCCAGCTCGGCGTGGCGCACCCGGCGCAACACGCCGCCTGACGCCCACCGCCCACCGCCCGGCCCCGACCGCACCCACCTGAGAGGCCTCCGACGATGCATCTCGGTCACGACGAACTGCATCCGCCGCACGCGCACGGCGGTGGCGGGGGGCCGGTGCCGCTCGGGCGGGCGCCGCGGATCGGCGTCGGCGGCCCGGTGGGCAGCGGCAAGACCGCACTCGTCGCCGCGCTGTGCCGTTCCCTCGCGCCAAGCCTGCGTCTCGGCGTCGTCACCAACGACATCTACACGACCGAGGACGCCGACTTCCTGCGCCGCGCCGGGGTGCTGGACCCGCAGCGGATCCGCGCGGTGGAGACCGGCTGCTGCCCGCACACGGCGATCCGCGACGACATCACCGCCAACCTGGACACGGTCGAGGATCTGGAGGCCGACACCGGCCCCCTCGACCTCGTCCTCGTCGAGTCCGGCGGCGACAACCTCACCGCGACGTTCAGTTACGGACTGATCGACCGGCAGATCTTCGTCGTCGACGTGGCCGGCGGCGACAAGGTGCCGCGCAAGGGCGGCCCCGGGGTCACCCTCAGCGACCTGCTGGTCATCAACAAGACGGATCTCGCGCCCCTGGTCGGCGCGGATCTCGGCGTCATGGCCCGCGACGCGGCGGCGGCCCGCGGCCCCCGCCCGGTGCTGTTCACGTCGCTGACCGCCGACCCCGCGGCCAGCGACGTGACAGCCTGGGTGCGGGCCCAGCTCGCCGACCTGTCCCCGCCCGGCCCCCGAGGCGCCGCCCCGGCCGCCGCCGGGTAGGCCGCGTAGTCCGCGTGGGCCGGGCGGGCCGGGTCACCGTGAGCCGGCCTCGGTCCGACCGCCGGACCAGCCCCGGGGCCGCGCGCCGGCCGCCGGGCGAGCGCGAGGGGAGTCGCGATGCCAGCAGCCGTGCCGCCGGTGCACCGCAGGACGATCGAGATCGAGGTCCACCAGGCCGACGACCTGCTGATCGCCCAGGCGAGGCTGCGCGACACCCGGCCCTGGCATCCGGACCCGGCCCGGGTGCTGCTGCACGACATGCAGCTCGCCCTGCACGTGCGGACGGCGGACCTGACGATCGTCGCCGTCGAGTCGGGGATGAACGCCTTCCCGCACACCGAGTGCCCGCTGATCAGGCCGAGCTTCGACCGCCTCGTCGGGCTGTCGGTGCGCCGCGGGTTCACCCGCGCGCTGCGGGAGACCGTGTCCGGCGTCCACGGCTGTTCCCATCTGCACGAGCTTGCCCGCGCCGCCGGCCCCGCCATCATCCAGGCGACGTTGAGCGCCGCCGATGCCCGCCGCCGCGGCCTCACCCCCGGCGCCGAACCCCCGGACGCGCCCGCGTCGGCGGACGCCCAGACGGCGGACGCCCAGACGACGGGCACCCAGACGGGAGACCGGGCCGGGGGCTCGGGTCCCGTGGTGAGCGGGCGGCAGGCCGCGGCCCTCACCGGAACCTGCCACATCTGGGCGCCCGACGGTATCGCCACGCGGAAACTCGCCGCCGGCTGGCGCCCGGGCTTCGACCCCTATCCCGCGCCGCCGCTGACCGCGTACGAGCCGACCTGAACCAACCCGCCCGCCCGCTTCGCTTCAGCCGGCCGGCCGGCCGGCCGGCAAGAAATCGTTGCCGTGCGAACGAGAATGTCGCGGCATTCCCGCGCGTCCGAGGCGGCCACAAGAAAGGAGAAGTGCGGACTAATTCCCGCGTGTCGCGAGCACGACGAAATGCGGCGGAAATCGGGTTTCGAGCGCAGGCTTGGCAGTGTTCCAAACCATCCATCCGCCTTCACTCACGCGACACGGGAGATCTCCTCATGGCACTTGTCTGGCCCCTTCAGAAGTCCGGTGACGCCGGACTCACCGTGCAGCTCGTGCAGTATCTTCTCGGCGCGCACGACCTGCGCGTCCCGGTTGACGGCGCCTTCGGACCGCGGACCGCGGCCGCCGTGCGCGATTTCCAGACCCGGCATGGGCTGACGCCCGACGGGCAGGTCGGCCAGCGCACCTGGCCGGTGCTGATCGTGCCGGTGCGCTCCGGTTCGCGCGGCCAGGCCGTCCACGCCGTGCAGGACGCCTCCCACACGCTCGACCCCCAGTACCAGCCGAAGCTGGCGCTGGACGGCGAGTTCGGGCCGCGCACCGCCGCCTGGGTGCGGCACTACCAGGGAGTGGTCCACGCTCTCGTCGACGGCGAGGTCGGCCCCACCACCTGGAACCACCTGGCCAAGGGGGACCGGGCAAGCTGACCGCGCCCGCTCACCCGCTCACCCGGAGCCGACCGGCCCCGCCCCCGCGACCGCGGTCCGCGAGGGCGGGGCCGGCCCGGCTTCTCATCCGGTGCCAGAGCGTCCCGCCCAGCTCAGCCGCCTGTCCGCAGACGATCGTCGGCGGGCGCCGAGCGCGGGTCGGCGGGCGCCGAGCGCGCAGGACGTGTCGGTGCCTGTTCGGCGGTCTCGGGCGCGGTGAGCGCCGGGACCGACCTGATCTGCTGCCCGCTTGCCGCATCGCCGTCCCGGCGGGCCAGACCGTGCAGCAGCAGGCCGGCGAGCTGGGCGTACGCGTCGGCGTCGACAAGGCCCGTCTCACGTTCGATGGTGCCCTGCTGGATGCCGACCATCGCGAGCGTGGCGACCTGTCCGACGAACCGCGCGTCGACCTCCCGGAAGACGCCGACGGCCACCCCCTCGGCGACCAGGGTGCGCAGCTTCGCCGCGGCGATGCTGGTGTTGCGCTCGTAGATGGCGCGGGCGGGCGGGAACGCGGCAAGGTCGGCGCGGAAGGCCGCGGAGGCGGGGCGCAGCTCGGCGGCGACCCCGTCGAGGTAGCGACGCAGCCGATCGGCCGGGTCGGGCGCACTGCGCAGGCTGTCGTCGATCCGTTCGGCGGCACTGCGGAAGAAGTGCACGACGACGGCGACCGCGAGCTGTTCCTTGCTGTGGGCGAGGGTGTAGAGCGTCGACTTCGAGCACCGCAGCCGGCCGGCGAGGTCCGCGAGGGTGAACCGGGCGAACCCCTCCGCGAGGAAGATCCCGACGAGCGCGTCGAACAGGGTCGACTGGCGGCTGGTCCTCGGTCCACCGGCCGTCGCGGCCGACCAGGTGTCGACGTCCCAGTTCACCGTCATGATCGATCAATCTACCTCAGCACTGGACAGTACCTAGGTACTCCGTGCGGTACTGTCGTTTCCAGTCGCACGGTGAGCCCCGGGCGACTCCCGGTCCCTCGGTGCGATCCCTGGAGGCACGTCATGCCGGCCGACCGCCTACTCCCCTCCCCCGAGGCCGGCGAGCTGATCGACCTCGTCCGCACGATCGGCGAGAAGGAGATCGAGCCGCGGGTCGTCGACGACGAGGCGCAGGCCCGTTTCCCCCGCGAGGTCTTCCACGTCCTGGGCGACGCCGGCCTGCTCGCGCTGCCCTACCCGGAGGAGTTCGGCGGCGGCGGCCAGCCCTACGAGGTCTACCTGCAGGTGCTGGAGGAGATCGCCTACCGGTCGGCGTCGGTCGCCGTCGGGGTGAGCGTGCACAGCCTGAGCTGCTTCCCGCTGGCCTACCACGGCACCGACGACCAGCGCGCCGCCCTGCTGCCCCGGCTGCTGTCGGGCCGGCTCCTCGGCGCCTACTGCCTGTCCGAGCCGCACGCCGGCTCCGACCCGGCCGCGATGACGACGGCCGCCCGCCCCGACCCCGACGGCGGCTACCGGCTGTCCGGGACGAAGGCGTGGGTGACGCACGGCGGCGCCGCCGACTTCTACACCGTGTTCGCCCGCACCTCGGCGGACCGCTCCGGGGGCATCTCCTGCTTCCTCGTCGACGCCGGCACCGCCGGCATGGACGTCCACCCGCCCGAGCGCAAGATGGGCCTGACGGCCTCCCCGACGACGCAGATCGGCTTCGACGAGGCCCCCGTGCCCGCCGACCGGCTCATCGGCACGGAGGGCAACGGCCTGCGGATCGCCCTGTCGGCCCTGGACGCCGGCCGGCTCGGCATCGCCGCCGCCGCGGTCGGTCTGGCGCAGCGCGCCCTCGACGACGCGGTCGCCTACGCCAAGGAGCGCCAGGCGTTCGGCAAGGCGATCATCGACCATCAGGGCCTCGGCTTCCTGCTCGCCGACATGGCCGCAGCCGTCGAGTCGGCCCGGGCGACGACCCTGGCCGCCGCCCGCCGCCGCGACGCCGGCCTGCCCGCCGGCAAGGCCGCGAGCATCGCCAAGCTCGTCGCCACCGACGCCGTCATGAAGGTCACCGAGGACGCCGTCCAGGTCTTCGGCGGCGCCGGCTACACCAAGGACTACCCCGTCGAGCGCTACATGCGCGAAGCCAAAATCATGCAAATCTTCGAAGGAACCAACCAGATCCAGCGCATGGTGATCAGCCGCCACCTCGCCCGGGCCTGATCAGAACACATTTTCGTAGGTCAGAGTTCCAATTCGGGTGCGGGTACGTCGTTGGCCGGGTGCGGGCTGGTGTCCGGCTGCAGCCGGCCCGGTCCGGTCGTGTCCGGCTCGCCGTGGCCTATTCGTGGACCAGACCGTGGCGGCCGTGCGGCCGGGACCACGTCGGCCGTCCCGGCCTCGGCGGCCAGCGCCGCGTCGATCCGCCGCCGAGCGGCCTCGTCCCCACCGGCGATGCACCTCGCGTAGACAAGCAGGCACACCCGCACGGAGTGGCCCGCCCGCTCCGCAACCTGGGTGACCGGGACGCCGGCGTTCAGTCAGCCCGACACCGCGGCATGCCGCAGGTCGTACGGCCGTCGCGCCAGCGGTGACGCCTGCTTGGCAGGCGTGAGCGCGATCTCGCGGGCCTGCCGCCACCTGGCGATGTACCGGATCGCCTTCACCGGCCCGTCCTGTCCCGACCGGAACAGTCTGCCGTCGGCGGTAACGCCGAACGTGTCGATATGGCGGCGCAGGATCGCGACCAGCGGCGGGTTCAACGACACCTGACGCACCTCCCCCTTCGCCCGGTGCTTGAGTTCGCGCGCCTGCCGCGGCCCGTCCGGAGCATCGGACCAGCGGGGCGAAATCTCGGGATTGTTGGCGTCCACAAGCGCCTCACCCCAGCCGGACGCCGGCAGCGTCAGCTGGTTGAGACGCAGTTCCTGGAGTTCGCCGGGCCGAAGCGCGGGATGGTAGATCGCGGCGTAGAAGGCCTCAAGATCCGGGGCTTTCTCCGCGGCGGCCTCCAGTCGAGACCCGCGAGCGGATTGGCGTCCAGGTCACCACGCGCCACCGCAGATTTCACTGCCATCTCGAAGATCTGTCGGCGGCACCACTGCCGCGCTCGGCCAGCTGCCCAGACGGCTGCGCCGGTCCCGTGCGGTGCTCGTCCGCGCGGACTCGGGAAGTGGCACCCACGCCTTCGTCGAGTGGCTGCACCGGCGCCGGGTGGGCTATTCGGTCGGGTTCACCTTGCCCGACAACGCCGGCGAGCCGATCGCCCGCCTTCTGCCACCGGCTGTTCTCACTCGCCGGCCGGCTCGCCCGCCACGCCCGCCAGACCGTGCTGCACCTCGCCGCCCACCACCCCTGGGCGCCACTCGCCGTCCAGGCGATCAACACACTGCGCTCTGCCCGCCCCCGGATAACCCGAAGCCACCGACCTCCCACCCCGCAGACCAGGAGAAATGCCGTTCCGGGCGTGGACCGGACGTCTGCCCCGCGCGGCAACGGGGCACCCGCCACGGCCGCACCCAGCCTGACCGGCAAAACTCGGCATCAACAAGGGTGGGAGGTCAGCCCACGATCACGCCTGATCGAAGCGTGAAGGATCTGGGATGGCCCTTTTTAGTTCTCCAATGTGTTCAGCACGATCTCGCCCGATCCAAGATCAATGGCGCGGACCAGCGCCGAACTTGTGTCCGGGTAGACGTGGATTTGGTGGGAAAAAGTCCCCGTCGAACCACTTGCCACATTTTGCGGATCGCCTGCCGCGCCACCGGTGGAAGTTTTGAACTGGTAGTCGATCTGGACGGGCTGGTTGGGTTCGAAGCCCGACCCGTCCACTTCGACGTAACTCCCTACCCAGTGAAGTTTCGTTGACGGGTTCGGAAATGGACGATGCGGAAGAACGAACAGGAATCCCTGAGCGTGGTGCGCGTCCCCGGCGGGGCAGCGACCCTT